>CAXYUC010000142.1:0-11395 GCA_964292075.1 uncultured Mycolicibacter sp. | reverse complement strand
CCCCCCCCTCAGGGGGCACCCCCCGGCAGCAGGGGGCGGAAGCTGGTTAGTGTGAAGCCAGGGACCCCCCCCCCCCCCCCCCCGCTGGATCGCGACAGCGCGCGAGTGCGCGTCGGTGGTGTGCTGAGAAGCCATGGATGTTGCCCCTTCACTGTGGTGGATAGCTGCGCTGAACGTCATGGACGACTTGAGTGCTGCCGAGGCCACGCTGGAGCTGGCGGTGATGCCAGATGCCAGGCGCACGATGCCTCCTCGGATGGGTGTCGGCTCAGAAACTCAAGGTGTTCACGAGTAAACCTGTGCGCGACCAACTTTCCGATAGCGTCTTCTTAATTCGCCACAGAGGTCAGCCGATCCGCAACCGAGAACTACCGCCAAATGAGCTGTTCAACATACGGATAGCGGCCAGTACGGCAAACAAATCTGCCCAGCCCGGTTGTTCAAACAGAAACGGCCACGTCGACCCTGCCAAAACGTGCTCCGCGCGCAGCAGATCGTTTGCCACTACACTGATAATCCCTTGGGATTAGCGCGATTACGGAACCATAGCCGTTAGCTGAAACGCCGACATGCCCCACCGGGTCTTATTGCGCCCCTCGGCCACGCGCCAACCCGGCATAGCGCCATGGCACAGACCCGCCACCTGATCGTCAGGTGAAGGATTCCAAACTGATTAGCCGGCGTGCGCGCCCGGTGCTCGAACGATCAACGGCACACCGGGGAAATAGGCAGCCATCTCCGAACGCGCACGGCGCAACGCGGCGGTGCCGTAGCCCTTCTTGCGATGTTCGGGATGGATCCAGATCCGCACGTTCACCTCACCCTGGCTGAGGTCGCCGAAAACCATCCCGATCTTCTGCCCACCGTCGATGGCGACGACCAGCGCGGCGTCCTCGCCACCCCCCCGGGACAGCGCGGCGTGGATCTCGTCGTCGAGCCCGCCGGCCGGCCGGCCGGTCCCGTCGACGCTGGCGCCGACGTCCGCGGTCCGATCGGCCAAAATGTCGCGGTCCTGTTCACCGGAGAACAGCCGGAGCGCCAAGGTCTCGCCGGAGCTGGCCGGCCGGTCGCCGAGGGTGAAGGTCAGCTCATTGTTCAAGTCGTTGAGCTCGTCGGCGATCCGGTCGCGCGAATCCTTGGTGAGCTGATCCAGCGACATTCCGATCACCGCTTCGCACCCGGCCGGTGAAGTGCCGAGCAGGTCTGCGATCGCCTGCACGGCCGATGCCCTGTCGTCGGCGTCGACAATCACGTCGAGCACCTCATGACGACGCTCCATGGCTTTGAGCAGGGCATCGGTGATCTCACGGCGCGAGACGGCGCGGTCGACAGCAGTCATGCCTGTCAGCCTAGACGCAACTCCCCTGCGGCGCTGCGGTGTTTACTCCGGCAGCCGCAGCTCGGGCTTCTCGACCTCTTCGATGTTGACGTCTTTGAAGGTGACCACCCGCACCTGCTTGACGAACCGGGCCGGGCGGTACATGTCCCACACCCAGGCGTCGGCCAGCCGCAGCTCGAAATACACCTCGCCGTCGGAGTTGCGGGGCACCATCTCCACACTGTTGGCCAGATAGAAGCGTCGTTCGGTCTCCACGACGTAACTGAACTGCCCCACGATGTCCTTGTATTCGCGGTACAGCGAGAGTTCCATCTCGGTTTCGTACTTCTCGAGATCTTCGGCGCTCATCGGGCACTCACCACCTTGCGTACGTTGACGAACGAGTATCGATGCTGAATACAGGGCCCCAACGCCGCCAACGCTGCGGTGTGTGCGGCGGTGGAATACCCCTTGTGCACGGCGAAGCCATAACCGGGGTCGTCCAGGGTCGCCATGTAGCGGTCTCGACTGACCTTGGCCAGCACGCTCGCCGCGGCGATGCACGCCGCCGCCCCGTCACCGCCGATCACCGGAAGCGAGGGCATCGGCAGCCCGGGCACCCGGAACCCGTCGGACAGCACATAGCCCGGCCGCAGCGCCAGGCCCGCGACCGCGCGCCGCATGCCCTCGATGTTGGCCACGTGCACCCCGCGCGCGTCGACGTCGGCGGGGTCGATGAACACCACGTGGTAGGCCAGCGCGTGCCGGCGGATCAGCGGAAACAACTGCTCGCGGACCTTCTCAGTGAGCTTCTTGGAGTCGTCGAGGGCAGCCAGCGCGGCGGGCTTGCCCGGTCCGAGCACACAGGCGGCCACCACCAGCGGTCCGGCGCACGCGCCGCGACCGACCTCGTCGACCCCGGCAACCGGCCCGAGCCCACTGCGGTACAGCGCCGACTCCAGAGTGCGCAGCCCCGGTGAACGTCGGATCACCGGGCGCGGCGGCCAGGCCGGAGCCATGGCTACGGGCCCTGCTCGGCCATCTTCTGGGGATTTACCGATTTTACCGGTCCCCAGCGCGACGGCGGCCAGGCGATGAACCTGGTCTTGCCGATCACGTTGGCCACCGGCACGGTGCCGGCGTCCACATCTGCTCCGGTGCACAGGATCCGGCGCTGCATGTCCGGCTGAACCTGCACGGAGTCGCAGTGCGCCCGCGAGTCCGAGGAATGGGTGCGGTTGTCACCCATCACCCACAGCCGCCCCTGCGGCACGGTCACCGGACCGAACTCGTTGCCCAGACAGGGGTAGACCATCGGGTCGACCATCAGGGTGGCCGGGTTCAGGTAGGGCTCGTGGAGCAGTTTGCCGTCGACGGTCAGACCGGTGTCGTTACGGCACTGAACCGTCTGACCGCCTACCGCGATGACTCGCTTGACCAAGTCGTTCTCGTCGGGCGGAACGAACCCGATGAACGACAGCGCGTTCTGCACCCAGCGCACCGGGGTGTTCGTCGACCGGATCGACTTGTAGCCGACGTTCCACGACGGGGGGCCGCGGAAGACGACGACGTCGCCGGGCTGCGGTGTGCTGAAGCGGTAGGTGACCTTGTCCACCATGATGCGGTCGCCGACGCAGCCGTGGCAGCCGTGCAACGTCGGCTCCATCGACTCCGACGGAATGAGGTACGGACGCGCCACGAACGTCAGCATCAGGTAGTACAGCACCAGCGCGATCGTGATCAGCACGACCGACTCGCGCAGCGTGCTGTGCTTGCCGTCCTCGGGCGCCTCGGCGGCCTCAGCAGCCTCGGGGGAACTTTCGGGCGATGAGCCCGTGGTTTCGGTCACGAGATCAGGGTAATGACCGCGTCAGCGGTACCGGGGACCGACCGGAGAAAGCCCGGCGCGGGCAAGATCAGCGCTTTTCCTTGATCTTGGCCTTCTTGCCGCGCAGCTCACGCAAGTAGTACAGCTTGGCGCGCCGAACATCACCGCGGACCACGACGTCGATGTGGTCAACGTTGGGCGAGTGCACCGGGAAGGTCCGCTCCACGCCGACGCCGTAGCTCTCCTTGCGGACGGTGAACGTCTCGCGAACGCCGCCACCCTGCCGACGGATGACCACACCCTTGAACACCTGGATGCGCTCCTTGGAGCCCTCGATCACCTTGACGTGCACGTTGACCGTGTCGCCGGGGGCGAAGGCCGGGATGTCGTCGCGCAGCGACGCCTTGTCGACGATGTCCAGCGTGTTCATTGCGGAAACACTTCCTCGCGGGTCGCGGCTGCGGACCGGCCGACACGCGTTGTGAGCATGCAGACGGTTACCGAGCCGATGGGTTCGGGCGTGTTGTCGCGCTGTGCGGTGACCGGGACGCCAGGACTCCGCTGCAGAATCAACCGCAGGCGACAACTGCTCAATTGTGCCAGACGCAGCGCAACCAGTGAAATCGCGCAAATCGCCGCTGGTCGTTCCCCGCCGAGCCCCGCCGCCGTGATAATTCTGGAGGCGACCGAACTGCGCGATCCGCACGCCCACGCGGTAACCTATCCGGCGGGCCGATGGCAGCAGTGTGGCGAGCCCGTAAACCCGATGTCGGTGCAATTTCGCGACTGATACCTCTTGAGGAGGCCACCCGCCGTGCGGCCATCGATGCTTCTGTTGACCATCGTCATGGTGATTTCCACGGTGGTATTCGGCTGCGATGAGAAGGTCTATGGCGCCGACGCCATACGGCCGACGCCGTACCACGCGCCGGAGGTGACGCCGGTGGCCACCGCCATCGAAGCTCCCCGGGCGCCCGCGATTCAGCCGGCCGCGGTGGTCGACGGCCTCTCGGCGCGCATGCAGGAAGCCACCGACGAGGCCGCCAAGGTCGGTGCCAACATCTCGGTGGCGGTGCTGGACCGGATCTCGCACCAGTTGATCACCAACGGCAACACCCGGCCGATCGCCACCGCGTCGGTCGCCAAGCTGTTCATCGCCGACGACCTGCTGCTCCGCAAACCCGAGGGCGGCCTGTCGGCCGACGACCGGGCTGCCCTGGATTCCATGCTGCGGGCATCCGACGACGGGGCGGCCGAGACGTTCTGGAACCAGAACGGCGGCAACGCGATCATCACCCGGGTGGCCGGCCGCTACGGCCTGGCCGGCACCACGCCGCCGTCGAACGGTGCCTGGTGGAACACCATCAGTACCGCACCGGACCTGGCGCGTTACTACGACATGCTGCTCAACGGTTCCGGCGGCCTGCCTCCGGCCCAGGCCAGCATCATCATGAACAACCTCGCGCTGTCCACCCCCAGCGGCCTCGACGGCTACCCGCAGCGATTCGGGATTCCGGAGGGCTTGTACGACGAGCCGGTGGCGGTGAAGCAGGGCTGGATGTGCTGCATCGGTAACAACTGGATGCACCTGTCGACCGGTGTGGTCGGGGCGGATCGCCGCTACATCGTGGTGATCGAGTCGCTGCAGCCCAGCGACGACGCCACCGCGCGCACCACCATCACCGAGGCCGTGAAGACCATCTTCCCCGGCGGCCGGATTTAACCGGCTACTCCCCCAGCAGATCCGGACGACGTTCGCGGGTCCGCTCCAGGGCCGCCGCGTGGCGCCAGGCGTTGATCCGGGCGTGATCACCCGAGAGCAGCACCTCGGGCACGTCCAGGCCGCGCCAGCTCGGCGGGCGGGTGTAGCTCGGCCCCTCCAGCAGCCCCTCGCGGTCCGGGGAATGCGAATCGTCGCGTTGCGACGCCGGATTGCCGAGCACGCCGGGCATCAGCCGTAGCACCGCCTCAAGCATCACCAGGACTGCGGGCTCCCCGCCGGCCAGCACATAGTCACCGATCGACACCTCTTCGACCCGCATCCGCCGGGCGGCGTCGTCGGCGACCCGCTGATCGATGCCTTCATAGCGGCCGCAGGCGAACACCAGGTGCGCTTCTGCGCTCCAGCGCTGCGCGGTGGCCTGGTCGAACAGGGTTCCCGCTGGGGTCGGGACGATGAGAACGGTCTGCTCCGAACAAATTTCGTCCAGCGCTTCACCCCAGACCGGAGCCTTCATCACCATTCCCGGTCCGCCGCCGTACGGCGAGTCATCCACCGAGCGGTGCACATCGTGAGTCCAGCGCCGTAGGTCGTGGACCTCGAACTCGACCAGCCCGGTCTCGATCGCCTTGCCCGGCAACGATTGCCGGATCGGGTCCAGATAGTCCGGGAAGATCGTCAGGACGTCAACGCGCACGCCTCAGCCCTCCAGGTCAAGCAGGCCCTCAGGCGGGTCGATCACCACAGTGCGCTCGGCCAGCGACACCGACGGCACGAACGCGGCGATGAACGGCACCAACAGTTCCCGGCCGTCGGTCCGCTTGATCGCGAGCAGTTCACCGGCAGCGGTGTGCAACACCTCGGTGACGGTGCCCACCGGCTCCCCCGCCATGTCGCGAACCGCGAGGCCTTCGAGCTGATGGTCGTAGTAGGTGTCCGGTTCGGTGATCGGCGGCAACTCCGCGGAATCAACCACGAATAGGCTGCTGCGCAACGCATCCGCGCCGTCGCGGTCACCGACACCGACCAACCGCACCAACAGGCGTGCCCCATGCGGGCGCGCCGCCTCGACGACGTAGTCGCGTTGCGGCGCACCGGACTTACGGGCGTGCAGCGTGGCACCCGGCGCGAACCGGAGTTCGGGATCGTCGGTGCGGACATCGACGACGATCTCGCCGCTGATGCCGTGGGCCTTGACCACCCGCCCGACCGTCAGCTCCATGAGCCGCCGGCTACCGGTCGGTGTCCACCACGTCCACGCGGATACCGCGTCCACCGATACCGGCGACGAGGGTGCGCAACGCAGTGGCGGTGCGGCCGCCGCGGCCGATCACCTTGCCCAGGTCGTCGGGGTGCACGTGCACCTCGACGGTGCGGCCACGGCGGTTGGTCACCATGTCGACTCGTACGTCATCGGGGTTGTCGACGATGCCGCGCACCAGGTGCTCGACGGCGTCTGCCACCACGGCACTCATGGCCGCGGTCAGCTCTCGGTGGCCGGCTCGGCGGCCTCAGCAGCGGGGGCCTCGGCGGCCGGGGCCTCGTCGGCCTTGGCCTCTTCGGCGGCCGGCTCGGCCTTGGCCTCGTCCTTGTCGGCCTTCTTTGCCGGCGCCTTCTTCTTCTTGGCGGTGGTGGCCTCGGTGGTCGGACCACCCTCGGCCTCGGCCAACGCGGCGTTGAACAGCTCCAGCTTGCTCGGCTTAGCCGGCTTGACCTTCAGGCGGCCCTCGGCGCCGGGCAGGCCCTTGAACTTCTGCCAGTCACCGGTGATCTTGAGCAGCTTGAGCACCGGCTCGGTGGGCTGAGCACCGACCGACAGCCAATACTGGGCGCGCTCCGAGTCGATCTCGATCAGGCTCGGCTCTTCCTTCGGGTGGTAGCGGCCGATGACCTCGATGGACCGGCCGTCCCGGCGGTTACGCGCGTCGGCGATCGCGATGCGGTACTGGGGATTGCGGATCTTGCCGAGGCGGGTGAGCTTGATCTTGACAGCCATGAATAACTCCTGCGGTGTCACGCCGCAATTCAGCGATGCGGGCGGGATTGCCCACATCCGGTTTTGCCTCGCGTGGTTGCGTCACGCCACGCGGAGGCCCGAGGAGGGTCGCGTCGCACGGCGGACAGCCGCCCATTGTGCCAGAAGCGGGCCGGTCAGCAGAAATCGCCTCAGGGCAGCTTCTCGAAGCACTTGATCTCGCAGCGCCGGCTCATCCGCCAGCCGTCGGCGGTGCGGACGAACTCGTCGTCGTACCACAGGCCTAACAACATGGTGGCGGGCTTCTCTCCGCCGAACACCATCGGGTTGAAACAGAAGGTGCGCGCGGTGGCGCTGTCGCCGTCGACGCGGATTGCCGGTAGGCCCAGCATGTGGGCGTAACCCGCGAAATTGGGCAGTACCTCTGCCAGCCAGGCCTTCACCTCCGGGAAGCGTCCGTCGATGCCGCCCATCGCGCGGTAGTCGATGTAGGCATCGGCGGTGAACACCGCATCCAGACCGTCGAAGTTGTGGGTGTCGATCGCGGTCGAGTAGTCGACCAGCAGCTGCTGGATGTCCCAACGGTCCGAAATTTCCTGGTGGCTCAGCATTCCCCGATTCAACACCACACCGGTAATGTAGGCCGCCATGCGGAAATCTTTCGCCGTGCTGGCGGCAGCCCTGACGGTCTTCGGCGCCACCGCTGCTCCGTCGGTGGCCGATGTCGCCCAGCCGCTCGGGTCCGTGCCGATCCCCCCGGGCCCAGCCCCGGACTGGATCATCGCCGACCTGGACTCCGGGCAGATCCTGGCCGAACAGAACGGCTACGCCGCGACCCCACCGGCCAGCACGATCAAGGTGCTGCTGGCGCTGACCGCCCTCGATGAGGTGCCGCTGGACGCAACCGTGGAGGCCAATCCGGCTGATACCCATGTCGAGTGCAACTGTGCCGGCATCCGGCCCGGCCGCAGCTACACCGCACGCCAACTGCTCGATGCGGTGCTGCTGATCTCGGGCAACGACGCCGCCAACACCCTGGCCGAACTGCTCGGCGGCCACGACGCCGCGGTACAAAAGATGAACGCCAAGGCCGCCGAGGTCGGCGCGACCAGCACTTACGCCTCTACCCCGTCCGGGCTGGACGGCCCGAACGGCCCGGGTGCCACCACCCCGCACGACCTGGCGGCCATCTTCCGGGCGGCGATGGCCAACCCGGTGTTCGCCGAGATCACCGCGCAGCCGTCGGCGATGTTCCCCGGCGACAACGGCGACAAGGTGATCGTCAACCAGAACGAGCTACTGGCCCGCTACCCGGGCGCGTTCGGCGGCAAGACCGGCTTCACCGACGCCGCACGCAAGACCTACGTCGGGGGCGCGGCCCGCGACGGTCGCCGGCTGGTGATCGCGATGATGTTCGGGCTGATCCGCGAGGGTGGACCGAACTACTGGGACCAGGCGAGCGCGCTGCTGGACTGGGGCTTCGCGCAGTCCCCGATGTCGGGCGTCGGCAGCTTGTAGGAGTCTTCCGCTCGCCGGCCCGTGGCCTCTTGGGCAGAACCCTCGGCACGGATCGATCTAGCGAATGAGCCGAACCTCGATCGGCAGGTCGAGGTTCGCCCAGACACGGTCTGCGGTCATAACGATCGGGGGCGTGCTGCGGATAGCCAGGGCAAGACAGCAGCGGTCGCCGAGTGAGAGCTGTTGTCCGCCCCTGATGGCACGCAGGGCGCCGGCGAGCTCCGCGTCATCGGCGGTCAGCGGTTCGATGGTGACACCGGCGGCGACCACAAGTGGGCGGATGGCCGAGGCATCCATCTGCGCGTCCACGAGTTTGCCGATCACCTCGGCAAGATTCGGCGTGCCAATGACCGAACCAGTTACGGCCTCGGCGACTAGGTCGGCACCAGGTTCTTCGTGAATCAGGGCCAGCAGCGCCGAGGCGTCAAGAACGGTCAATGGTCCCGCGCCTCGGCGCGCCGCTCCGCGAGGAGTTCGTCCACAAGAGAACGATTCGGCACCTTGTCCCGGCCTAGCGCGCGGAGCTCCTCGATCGCATCCGCGGGCCTTTCCATGACGATCCGCGGTCCCTCAATGCGGACGTGGAGGTGATCCCCCGGCGACAGCCCAAGGGCCTCGCGAATGTCGGCAGGGATGACGAGACGGCCCTGCTTACCGAGCCTAAGCGTGGCATTCATGTGTCGATGGTGCCACGCTAGCGATATCTATGCCACCCGCCCGCGCAGCATCACCAGGTCAGGACGCCCCAGCACCTCGGGGCCGCTGCGCGGGTCGTCGGCGAAACACACCAGGTCAGCCGGGGCGCCGTGCTCCAGCACGGGCGCACCCAACCATCCTCGGGCATCCCAGCAGGCCGCACCGAGTGCCTGAGTGGCACTGAGCCCAATACTCGTGAGGGCGTCGACTTCGTCGGCGATCCGGCCGTGGGCCACCATGCCCCCGGCATCGGTGCCGGCATAGACCGGCACGCCCGCCTCCCGAGCCGCACCGATCCGCGATCGACAGGTGGCGTGCAACGCGCGCATGTGCGCGGCGTAGGTCGGGTACTTGGCCGCCGACTCGGCGATCCCCGGGAAGTTGTCGATGTTGATCAGCGTCGGCA
This sequence comes from uncultured Mycolicibacter sp., assembly GCA_964292075.1. Taxonomy (GTDB): domain Bacteria; phylum Actinomycetota; class Actinomycetes; order Mycobacteriales; family Mycobacteriaceae; genus Mycobacterium. Next base: position 1,934 of record CAXYUC010000142.1, on the reverse strand, counting down.
CCAGGGCCGTGCCGTTGGCCAGCATCAGCTCGATGATGTCCTCGGTGATGCCGGTGCCATGCTCGATGCAGTCGATACCGGCATTGATCAGACCGGGCAGTGCGTCCTCGCCAAAGACGTGCGCGGTGACCCGGGCGCCGTTGGCGTGCGCGGCGTCGATGGCCGACTTGAGCACCTCGTCGGACCACAGCGGAGCAAGGTCCCCGACACCCCGGTCGATCCAGTCTCCCACCAGCTTTACCCAGCCGTCGCCGCGACGGGCTTGGGCCGCAACGGCTTCCGGCAGCTGCGTTTCGTCGTCCACGTCGATCGGCAGCCCGGGGATGTAGCGCTTGGTGCGGGCCAGATGTTGCCCGGCGCGGATGATGCGCGGCAGGTCGGCACGGTCGTCGAATGCGCGGGTGTCGACCGGTGAGCCCGCGTCACGGATCAGTAGGACACCGGCGCGGCGTTCGGTCTCGGCCTGGCGCACCGCTTCGTGAACGTCGACCGGACCGCCGGGTCCGATCCCGACATGACAGTGTGCATCGACCAGGCCCGGGATGATCCAGCCGTCGGAGAAGACGGTGTCGGCGCCGTCGACCGGCTCAAGGCTGATCGCGCCGTCGACGATCCAGTACTCGACGGGCTGTTCATCGGGCAGCCCGCGACCGGAAACGTGGAGCGCCAAATTACTTCTGGCCCGGGAAGTTCAGCTTGGACAGGTCGAAGTCGGCCAGCCCGGGGGGCAGCTCGTTGAGGCCTTCGGGCATCTGCGACAGGTCGGGGAAACCGGCCGGCATCCCAGGACCGCCGGGACCAAACAGGCCCCCCATCTTCGGTGGGGTCGGGCCGCGGCCCTTGCCCTTCTTACCGGCTCTGTTTTTGCCGCCCTTCACTTTTCGGGCGGAGCTCTTGCGGCCCAGCCCGGGTAGGCCCAGGCCGCCCATCATCGACGACATCATCTTGCGGGCCTCGAAGAACCGGTCGACGAGCTGGTTGACCTCCGAGACACTGACACCCGAGCCGTTGGCGATGCGCAGCCGTCGGGAGGCGTTGATGATCTTCGGGTCCGCCCGCTCGGCCGGCGTCATGCCGCGGATGATGGCCTGCAGACGATCCAACTGACTGTCGTCGACGGCGGCCAGCGCGTCCTTCATCTGGCCGGCTCCGGGCAACATGCCCAGCAGGTTGCCGATCGGACCCATCTTGCGGATCGCCAGCATCTGCTCGAGGAAGTCCTCCAACGTGAGCTCGCCGGAGCCGATCTTGGCCGCTGCTTCTTCGGCCTTGCGGGCGTCGAAGACCTGCTCGGCCTGCTCGATCAGGCTGAGCACGTCGCCCATGCCCAAGATGCGGCTGGCCATCCGGTCGGGATGGAAGACGTCGAAGTCGTCCAACTTCTCACCGGTGGACGCGAACAGAATGGGCGCGCCGGTGACTTCCCGCACCGACAGTGCCGCACCACCGCGGGCGTCGCCGTCGAGCTTGGTGAGCACGACCCCGGTGAAGCCCACGCCTTCGCGGAACGCATCGGCGGTGGTGACCGCGTCCTGGCCGATCATGGCGTCCAGGACGAACAACACCTCGTCGGGCTGCACCGCATCGCGGATGGCGGCGGCCTGGGCCATCATCTCCTCGTCGATGCCCAGACGCCCGGCGGTGTCGACGACGACGACGTCGAAGTGTTTGGCCTTGGCTTCGGCCAGGCCGGCGGCGGCCACGGCGACCGGGTCACCCGGCGTGCCGGTGTCCCCGGCAACCGAGGTCCCCGGGTGCGGGGCGAACACCGTGACTCCGGCGCGCTCCCCGACGACCTGCAGCTGGTTGACCGCACCGGGGCGTTGCAGATCGCAGGCCACCAGCAGCGGGGTGTGCCCCTGGCCGCGCAGCCAGGTGGCCAGTTTGCCGGCCAGCGTGGTCTTTCCCGCGCCCTGCAGACCGGCCAGCATGAT
>CAXYUC010000141.1:0-11598 GCA_964292075.1 uncultured Mycolicibacter sp. | reverse complement strand
GTCCCGAGAACGCCGGAGGGCCGGGGGGAGTCGGGAGCGCGGCGCCCACCGCCCAGGCGCCCCACTCCGATGCCGGTTGGAGAGCGGCCCCCGCCGCTCCCTCAGCGCCCGCCGCGGGCCCGGGGCCCCCCGCGGGGCCCGGGGCCCCGCCGCTGCCCCCCACGGGCATGGGGGGGTTCGGCTCGACCGTCTGGTCGAGTCCGACGGCACCGATCGCGCCGAGCGCGCCGAGCCCGGCGGCAGCGGCGAGGGCGGGCGCCGCGGCCATCACGATGGGGATCGCCATGGTGATGGCAATCTGTCCTATCGGCCACAACAGCATCAACGTGTGGAAGGTGAACCAACCGAAGGCCCCGGCCAGGATCGGGGACATCCCCGGGATCTGCAGCAGCATCTGGGTGACCGAGCTGGCAAACGGAAACGCCTCGATCGGATATCCGTCGACGCCCAACTGCGCCCACAACCATTTGGCGATCGGGTCCGCAAAGCCCATGTTGTACTGCGTGATCAGGTCCTTGAGTTGCTGTTCCCAACTGGGGGCGGCAGCGGCCTCGGCAGCCCCCGGGGCCACGATCGGCGGCGCGGGTGTCGCAGGCGGAACCGAGGCCAGCGCCGCTCCCGCGACACCCTGGTAGACGGTCATCATCTCCGCGGCCTGCACCCACATCCGGGCATAGTCGGCTTCGTTCAGCGCGATCGGGACGGTGTTGATGCCGAAGAAGTTGGTCGCCACCAGCGCCGCGTGCACAGTGTGGTTGGTGGCCAGTTCGGCCAGCGTGGGCATGCCGGCCAGTGCGCTGGTGTAGGCCGCGGCCGCGGTCTGGTGCAGGCCGGCCGCGGCGGTGCTCTTGGCGGCGTTCTCGGCCAGCCAGCTCAGATACGGGGCGTGCGCGGCGGCGTACTGCGAGGCGCTGGGTCCCTGCCAGACACCCTGCACTCCGGCCAGGACCGCGTCGAGCTCGGCCGCGATTTCGGCGTATTCCGCGCTCATCACCGAGTACGCCGACGCCGATTCCAGCAGCGGACCGGGTCCGGGCCCGGCGCTCAGCAGCGCCGAGTGCACCTCCGGCGGCGACGCCAGCCAGACCGGTGCGGTCATCGAACGCACCTCCTTCCCGATTCCCAGCAATCTCGATCTTGTTCGGTCAACCAATTGGTCGCGGTGTGGCCCGGTTTGGTTCCCTGCAGACGAATCTTTGTGTCCGGGCGCCGAATGAGCGAATATGTCGGCATGCGGTGCGAGGTGGTGCGCGAGACCCTGTCGTCGCTGCTCGACGGCGAGCAGCAGGAGCTGCCGGCGCAGCAGGTCGATGCGCACTTGGCATCGTGCCGCAGTTGTCGGCGCTGGCTGGTCGGCGCTGCGGCCCAGGCCCGGCGGCTGACCGACATCAACAGCGGCACCGGCCACGACGCTGGGAAAGGCCCCGACCTGGCCGCCCAGATCCTGGCGGCCGCCGGAGTGACATCGATCACCGCGGAAAACTCCGGCGACAGCCTCTGGTCGCGGTGGGGTGTGTGGCGGCCGGCGCTGATCGCGGTCGGGGTCTTCCAGGTAGTGATGGCGCTGGCGCAGATCGCCGGCGTGGATTTCGGCATGGTGTCGACGCACGGACACGGGCACGGCGCAGCGACCGGAGCGCATTTGCTGCATGAGTCCACGGCGTGGCTGTTGGCGCTCGGCGGGGCGATGATCGCGGCGGGTATCTGGCCGTCCGTGGCGGCCGGTGTGGCCGCGATTACCGGGGTATACGCCCTGGCGTTGGGGAGTTACGTGGCTATCGACGCCTACCACGGTCAGGTGACGGCGGCACGGGTCGCCAGTCACCTGCCGGTGCTGATCGGTTTGGCTTTCGCTTTGCTGGTGGCGCGCCAACGTGGCGGCGGCGCAGGCCCGCGCCAGGCCCGATGGGACGCCGACGGCGCCGCTGACGGGGCTGCTCCGGGTGCGGCCGGAAGTCGCGGTCGCCGGCGCCATCTGCGGTCGGTCAACCGCTCCGACAGCTCTACGACCATGCGTCGTAATAGCGCCGCGGCCCCCGGTCTAAGGTGGGTGCTCATGGCGGGAGCTGACCGGGTTGACGACGATGCTGTCACCGCTCTCGCCGTTGCCGCGGCAGCCGGTGATGCCCGTGCATTGGAGGCCTTCATCAAGGCCACTCAGCACGATGTCTGGCGATTTGTGGCCTACCTCTTCGACGGTGTCAGTGCTGACGACCTGACTCAGGAGACCTTCCTTCGGGCGATCGGCGCGATCCCGCGGTTCGCCGGCCGTTCCAGTGCCCGTACCTGGCTGCTGGCCATCGCGCGCCGGGTGGTGGCCGATCACATTCGGTACCTCAAGGCGCGTCCGCGCACCGCGCCGGGCGCCGATCCCGAGCTGCTGCTGGATCGCGACCGCCCGGCCCGCGGCTTCGAGGACGTCGTCGAGGTGACCGCGTTGATCGCCGGCCTGTCGACCGATCAGCGTGAGGCGCTGCTGCTGACCCAACTGTTCGGACTGTCCTATTCCGACGCCGCCGCGGTCTGTGGTTGCCCGGTGGGCACCATCCGGTCTCGGGTTGCGCGCGCACGTGATGCGTTGCTGGCCGATCCGGAACGCGGTGAGCTGACCGGTTAGACCGGCTGAGTTCGCGCTGGCAGAGCCCGTTTTTGCGGCGTGCGCGGGCGGAGCGGACGGCCGGTGGTGCCTCGCCCATGGCCTAGTCATGGAACGATGGACGCAAAACCATAGCTTCGAGGTTGGGGAGAGCGGTGTCGGCGCTACGTTGGCTGCGGACGGCCGCCGTCGTCGGCGCGACGGCTGTGCTGCTGGCATCCAGTTGCAGCTGGCAGCTGGGTAATCCCATACCGCAGGGCGTGCCGCCGCCCCCCGGAGATCCGGTTCCGCCGGTCAGTACTGACGTCGCCTCCGGCCGGCCGGCCGACCAGCTTTATCAATGGGCCGCTGAGCGGGCGCCGATGCTCGACATCCCGATCACCGCGCTGGAGGCCTACGCCTACGCCGCGCGGGTCGCCGAAGTGGAGAACCCCAACTGTCATCTGGGCTGGACCACGCTGGCAGCCATCGGACAGATCGAGAGCCATCACGGCCGCTACAACCATGCCTCGGTGGCGCCCAACGGCGACGTGCGACCCAAGATCCGCGGGGTCCGGCTCGACGGCTCCGGCGGCAATCTCCACATCGTCGAGGACGTGCAGCCGGATCTGGCCGACGACGACGGCGTGGTCCGGGCGATGGGCCCGATGCAGTTCATTCCGGAAACCTGGCGCCTCTACGGCGTCGACGCCAACAACGACGGCGTCGTCAGCCCGGACAACATCGACGACGCCGCCCTGTCGGCGGCCGGCTATCTGTGCTGGCGCGGCAAAGATCTGGCCACCCCCAAGGGCTGGATGACGGCGTTGATGGCCTACAACGAGTCGGAGATCTACGCCCGCGCCGTCCGGGATTGGGCCGCCGCGTACGCGGCCGGTCGCCCGCTGTGAGGTGTCTGCTACGGGATAGGCTCCCAACAGGCCTCCGATAGAACACGACGGCCAGCCCCACCCACGCTCAAGGAGAAGTCAGTGCCCATCATCCAGCAGGTCGGCGCCCGCGAGATCCTCGATTCCCGCGGCAACCCCACGGTCGAGGTCGAGGTCGCGCTGGAAGATGGCACGTTCGCCCGGGCCGCGGTGCCCTCCGGGGCATCCACCGGCGAGCACGAGGCCGTCGAACTTCGCGACGGTGGCACCCGCTACGGCGGCAAGGGTGTGCAGAAGGCGGTCACCGCGGTACTGGACCAGATCGCGCCGGCGGTCATCGGGATCAGCGCGGACGACCAGCGGCTGGTAGACCAGGCACTGGTGGACCTCGACGGCACCCCGGACAAGTCCCGGCTGGGCGCCAACGCCATGCTCGGGGTCTCGCTGGCAGTGGCCAAGGCGGCCGCCGACTCCGCGGCGCTCCCGCTGTACCGCTACCTGGGCGGCCCCAACGCCCACATCCTGCCGGTGCCGATGATGAACATCCTCAACGGCGGCGCGCACGCCGACACCGGCGTCGACGTCCAGGAATTCATGGTCGCCCCGATCGGCGCGCCCAACTTCGCCGAGGCGCTGCGCTGGGGTACCGAGGTCTACCACTCGCTCAAGGCCGTGCTGAAGAAGCAGGGGCTGTCCACCGGGCTCGGTGACGAGGGCGGTTTTGCCCCCGACGTCGCCGGCACCACCGCCGCGCTCGACCTGATCAGCACCGCGATCGAGGCCACCGGGCTGAAGCTGGGCACCGATGTCGCGCTGGCCCTCGACGTCGCGGCCACCGAGTTCTACACCGAGGGCAGCGGCTACGCCTTCGAGAAGCAGAACCGCACCGCGGCCCAGCTGGCCGAGTTCTACGCCACGCTGCTCGACAGCTACCCGCTGGTGTCCATCGAAGACCCGCTGTCCGAGGACGACTGGGACGGCTGGGTGTCGCTGACCTCGGCGATCGGGGACCGGGTGCAGCTCGTCGGTGACGACCTGTTCGTCACCAACCCCGAGCGGCTCGAGGAGGGCATCGAGCGGGGCGCGGCGAATGCCTTGCTGGTCAAGGTCAACCAGATCGGCACGCTGACCGAGACCTTGGACGCGGTCACCCTGGCCCACCACAGCGGCTACCGCACCATGATGAGCCACCGCAGCGGCGAGACCGAGGACACCACCATCGCCGACCTGGCGGTGGCCGTCAGCAGCGGCCAGATCAAGACCGGCGCCCCGGCCCGCAGCGAACGGGTGGCCAAGTACAACCAGCTGCTGCGGATCGAGGAGGAACTCGGCGACGCCGCCCGTTACGCCGGCGAGCTGGCCTTCCCCCGCTACGCGCCGGAGAGCAAGTAGTCGCCAGGGGCCGCTGCCATGTCCGATCCGAAACGGCCTGACAAGCGGCGCGCCGCGAAGTCGCGGCCGGGCCGGGCCGGGGAGACGCGTCGTGGCGGCTCGCGTCCCGCACCCGCGGTGCGCCGCGGGGCGGCGGGCGCCGCACGGACCCCGCTGCCGTCACCGGCCGGCGCGGTCAAACGCGCCATTGCGGCGGCGGCCGAGCAGAGCGCGGAGCTGCGGGTCGGTCTCACCGCCCGGCGGGCGGTGATCCTGGCCGCGGTGATGTGCGTGCTCACACTGACCGTCGCCGGGCCGGTCCGTACGTTCTTCGCTCAGCATGCGGAGATGAGACAGCAGTCCCAATTGGAGACCACCCTGCACCGCCAGATCACCGACCTGCAGCAACAGAAGGCCAACTTGGACGACCCCGCGCACATCAGGGCGCAGGCCCGCCAGCGGCTCGGCTTCGTCATGCCCGGCGAGATTCCCTATCAGGTCCAGCTGCCCGCGCCGGTCGAGGTGCCGGGCGAGCCGGGTACCGAACCCCTGGCTGCCCCCAGCGGTGACCCTTGGTACACCGCGCTGTGGCACACCATCGCCGACGCGCCGCACCCTCCGCCGCCGCCGCCGGCACCGCCGTGGGTACCGGTTCCGCCCGTACCGGCGGTGCCCGTTGGTTGATCCCGCCGACCTGGACGCGGTGGGCCGGCAACTGGGCCGAGAGCCTCGCGGCGTCCTGGAGATCTCCTATCGGTGCCCCAATGGCGAACCCGCCGTGGTCAAGACGGCCCCGAAGCTGCCGGACGGAACACCGTTTCCCACCCTGTACTACCTGACGCACCCGGCGCTGACCGCCGCCGCCAGCCGGTTGGAATCGTCGGGCCTGATGGCCGACATGACCGAGCGGCTGCAGCACGATCCCGAACTCGCCGCCGGGTATCGGGCCGCTCACGCGTCCTATCTCGCCGAGCGGGATGCGATCGAATCGTTGGGGACCACGTTCACCGGCGGGGGCATGCCCGACCGGGTGAAATGCCTGCATGTGCTGATGGCGCATGCCCTGGCCAAGGGCCGCGGCGTCAACCCGTTCGGTGACGAGGCGCTGGCTATCCTGGCCGCCGAGCCGGCGATGGCCGGGATTCTGGTACCCGAGGAGTGGCTGTGACGCGCGTGGCCGGAATCGATTGCGGCACCAACTCGATTCGGCTGTTGATCGCCGACGCCGACGCGGCCGGTCGCCTGCACGATGTGCACCGGGAGATGCGTATCGTCCGGCTGGGCGCGGGCGTCGACGCCACCGGACAGTTTGCCCCCGACGCGCTGGAGCGCACCCGCGCGGCCCTGGAGGACTACGCCGAGTTGCTGGTGGCACACGGTGTTTCGCGAGTTCGGATGGTGGCGACCTCGGCCACCCGCGACGCGGCCAACCGCGACGTGTTCTTCGCCATGACGGCGCAGGTGCTGGGACGCGCCATTGCGGGTGCGATCGCCGAGGTGATCACCGGGCAAGAGGAAGCCGAGCTGTCTTTCCGTGGTGCGGTGGGTGAATTGGACAGTGCCGACGGGCCGTTCGTGGTCGTCGACCTCGGTGGTGGTTCCACCGAGGTGGTGCTGGGCGATCCGGACGACGGGGTGTCGGCGAGTTACTCGGCCAACGTCGGCTGTGTCCGGCTGACCGAACGGTGCCTGCACTCCGACCCGCCGACCGCCGAGGAAGTCGCGGCCGCTCGCGAGGTGGCCCGCCAGCTACTCGGCGAGGCGGTGCGGGCGGTGCCGGTGCAGCACGCCCGAACATGGGTGGGAGTGGCGGGCACCATGACCACGCTGTCGGCCCTGGCGCACGGGCTGCCCGAATACGATTCGGCCGCAATACATCTGTCCCGGGTCGGCTTCGATGATCTGACGGCGGTCTGCGATCAGTTGATCGGCATGACCCGCGCGCAACGGGCCGCCCTGGGCCCGATGCATCCCGGCCGGGTCGACGTTATAGGCGGTGGCGCGATCGTGGTGCAGGAGCTGGCCCGCGTCTTGGCTGAGCGCGCCGGAATCGCGGAGCTGGTGGTCAGCGAACACGACATTCTGGACGGCATTGTGCTGTCGATCGCCTAGCGATCTGCCGGCCGGCCGTAAAGGCGTAAAAGTCGCCTCCTCGGGCGTAAAGAAAGCGTCAACGGTCTCCGTCGTGCCTGGTGGCCGGGTCTAATTTCAGGTCAGACCCGGTCCGGTTCTGGAGAACGGAGAACACGTGGCTGTCATGGCCTACCTATTGTTGACGGCGGTGATCTTCGCCCTGCTCGGCGGAGCGCTGAAGTTGGTTGAGCGACTGTGAACCTTGCCAATGCCGTGGGTCTGATGCTGGCTGTCGCGGTGGTAGCGCTGCTGGTGGCCGCACTGCTGTTCCCGGAACGGTTCTAGTTGAGTACGACAACCGCGGGCGTGTTGTTCCTGGCGTCACTGATCGTGGCGCTGATGGCGGTGCACGCGCCGTTGGGCGACTACATGTATCGGGTCTATACCCGCGAAACGCACTCCCGCAGCGAGCGATTCGTCTACCGGTCGATCGGGGTCAACCCGGAGTCCGAACAGACCTGGGCCGGCTATGCGCGCAGTGTGCTGGCGTTCTCCGCCGTGTGCGTGGTCTTCTTGTTCGTTCTGCAGCTCATCCAGGGAAAACTTCCGCTGCATCTGAATGATCCGGCGACATCGATGACGCCTGGGTTGGCGTGGAACACCGCGGTCAGCTTTGTCACCAACACCAACTGGCAGGCCTATGCCGGCGAGTCGACGCAGGGGCATCTGGTGCAGATGGCCGGCCTGGCGGTGCAGAACTTCGTCTCGGCCGCGGTCGGCATGGCGGTTGCCGTCGCGTTTGTTCGCGGGTTCGTGGGTCGACGCACCGCAGTGTTGGGCTCATTCTGGGTTGATCTGGTTCGCGGCACCCTGCGCATCTTGTTGCCGATCGCGGTCGTCGGCGCGACGGTGTTGATCGTCGGCGGGGTCGTCCAGAACTTTCACCTCAACGACCAGACAATCACCACCCTGACCGGTGCGCCGCAGACCCTTCCCGGCGGCCCGGTGGCCAGCCAGGAGGTGATCAAGCTGCTCGGCACCAACGGGGGCGGCTTCTACAACGCCAACTCCGCGCATCCGTTCGAGAACCCGACCGCCTGGACCAATTGGGTCGAGATCTTCCTGCTGGTGGTCATAGCGTTCTCGCTGCCCCGCACCTTCGGCCGAATGGTGGGCAACACCAAGCAGGGCCACGCCATCGCCGCCGTCATGGCCGTGATTGCCCTCATCAGCGTCAGCCTGCTCGGCTGGTCGCAGCTGGCGCATCACGGCACCGTTCCGACCGCCGTGGGCGCCGCGACGGAAGGGATCGAGCAGCGGCTCGGCGTGCCCGACTCGGCGGTCTTCGCCGCGGCGACCACGCTGACCTCAACCGGCGCAGTGGATTCCACCCACGACTCCTATACCAGTCTGGGCGGTCTGCTGACGATGGTCGACATGCAGCTTGGGGAGGTGGCCCCCGGGGGTGTTGGCTCGGGCCTGTACGGCATCTTGATCCTCGCGGTGATCACCGTGTTCGTCGCCGGGCTGATGGTCGGGCGTACCCCGGAATACCTGGGCAAGAAGATCAGCTCACGCGAGATCAAACTGGCGGCAAGCTATTTCCTGGTGACCCCGGTGATTGTGCTGTGCGGAACGGCGATCTCGATCGCGTTGCCGGGCCTGCGTTCGGCGATGGCCAACACCGGCCCGCACGGACTCTCCGAAGTGCTCTACGCGTTTACCTCCGCGGCGAACAACAATGGATCCGCGTTCGCGGGCTTGGCAGCCGACGGGACGTGGTACGAGACCGCGCTGGGGATCGCGATGCTCCTCGGCAGGTTCCTACCGATGATCTTGGTACTCGCGCTGGCCGGGGCGCTCGCCGCGCAGGGTCAGACTCCGGAATCGATTGGCACACTGCCCACCCACAAGCCCCAATTCGTCGGCATGGTCGTCGGGGTGACGCTCATTCTGGTCGCCCTCACCTTCTTGCCGGCACTGGCATTGGGGCCACTCGCTGAAGGGCTGCACTGACGTGCACTTGGACACAAGTATGCTGCTGAGCTCACTGCCCGCGGCGTTGCGCAAGCTCGATCCCCGCACGCTGTGGCGTAATCCGGTGATGCTGATCGTCGAGGTCGGCGCGGTGTGGTCCACGGTGCTGGCCATCGGCGAGCCGACCTGGTTCGGCTGGCTGATCGTGTGCTGGTTGTGGCTGACCGTGGTGATTGCCAATCTGGCCGAGGCGGTCGCCGAAGGCCGCGGCAAGGCGCAGGCCGAAGCGCTGCGAAAGTCCAAGTCCGACACCGTCGCACGTCGGCTGCGCGGTTGGGCGCCCAACACGCCCGGCATCGAAGAGGCGGTCGCGGCGCCGCTGCTGCAACGCGGCGACATCGTCGTCGTCGAAGCGGGTCAGATCATCCCCGGCGACGGCGACGTGGTGGAAGGCATCGCGTCGGTGGACGAATCGGCGATCACCGGCGAATCGGCCCCGGTGATCCGCGAATCCGGCGGCGACCGGTCCGCGGTCACCGGAGGGACGCTGGTGTTGTCGGACCGGATCGTCGTGCGGATCACCCAGAAGCCGGGGCAGAGCTTTGTCGACCGGATGATCGCGCTGGTCGAGGGCGCCAACCGGCAGAAGACCCCGAACGAGATCGCGCTGAATATCCTGCTGGCCGCGCTGACCCTGATCTTCGTGGTGGCGGTCGCCACCCTGCAGCCGTTGGCGATCTATTCCAAGGCCAACAACCCCGGTGTCGCGGATACGGCGGCGCTTGACAGCAACGGTGTCACCGGCATCGTCTTGGTGGCACTGCTGGTCTGTCTGATTCCCACCACGATCGGTGCGCTGCTGTCCGCTATCGGAATTGCCGGCATGGACCGGCTGGTGCAGCGCAATGTGCTCGCCATGTCCGGCCGGGCGGTCGAGGCCGCCGGTGATGTCAACACATTGCTGCTGGATAAGACCGGCACCATCACGCTGGGCAACCGGCAGGCGTCGGACTTCCTTGCGATCTCCGGGGTGACCGCTGCCGAGCTCGCCGACGCCGCGCAGCTGTCCAGTCTCGCCGACGAAACTCCCGAAGGCCGCTCGATCGTCGTCTACGCCAAAGAGGCCCACGGCCTGCGAACCCGGACCCCGGGCGAGCTCAAGGCGGCGTCCTGGGTCGAGTTCACCGCGGTGACCCGGATGTCCGGGGTTGACATCGGCGGACGCCAATTGCGCAAGGGCGCGGCTAATTCCGTCAGCGACTGGGTCCGCAGCCATGGCGGTGAGATCCCTGCCGAGCTGGGCCGGATCGTCGACGGCATCAGCGCTGCCGGCGGAACACCGCTGGTGGTTGGTGAGGTGCTGGTCGGCGGGCTCGGCCGGGTGCTGGGTGTCATTCACCTCAAGGACGTGGTGAAGCAGGGCATGCGCGAGCGGTTCGATGCGATGCGCCGGATGGGGATTCGGACCGTGATGATCACCGGCGATAACCCGTTGACCGCCAAGGCGATTGCCGATGAGGCCGGGGTTGATGACTTCCTCGCCGAAGCCACCCCCGAAGACAAGCTGATGCTGATCAAACGGGAGCAGCAGGGTGGGCGACTGGTCGCGATGACCGGCGACGGAACCAACGACGCACCGGCGCTGGCGCAGGCCGACGTCGGGGTGGCGATGAACACCGGCACCAGCGCCGCCAAGGAGGCGGGCAACATGGTGGACCTGGATTCGGACCCCACCAAGCTCATCGAGATTGTGGAGATCGGCAAACAGCTGCTGATCACCCGCGGTGCCCTGACCACTTTCTCGATCGCCAATGACATCGCCAAGTATTTCGCCATCATCCCAGCGCTTTTCGTGACGATCTTCCCGGGTTTGGGTCTGCTCAACGTGATGAGGTTGCATAGCCCGCAGTCGGCGATCCTGTCGGCGGTGGTCTTCAATGCGCTGGTCATCGCCGCGCTGATTCCGCTGGCATTGCGTGGGGTGCGCTATGTTCCGGGCAGCGCGTCCAAGCTGCTCAGCCGAAACCTCGCCGTGTACGGCCTGGGCGGGGTCGTGGCCCCGTTCGTCGGGATCAAACTCATCGACCTGCTGGTTCAACTTCTGCCCGGGATGGCGTGACATGAGATTTGCGGGTTTGGTTCGCGGCCACTGGGCGGCGTTGCGTGCACTGCTTGTCTTGACCGTCGTGCTCGGTATCGGCTACCCGGTGTTCGTCTGGCTGGTGGCGCAGATCCCGGGCCTGCACGGGCGTGCCGAGGGCTCACTGATCACCGACGCCGCGGGCCGGCCGGTCGCCACCGCACTGGTCGGGCGGTCGTTCACCGACATGGCCGGCCGGCCGCTGCCACAGTACTTTCTGGGCTGGCCGTCCGAGGCGGGGGCCGGCTACGACGCCTTGGCCAGCGGAGCGAGCAATCTGGGCCCGGAGAGCATCGTCGACCTGCCCGATCGGCCGAGCCTGCTCACCCAGGTCTGCGCCCGCAGCGTGGCGGTTGCCAAGACCGAAGGCCTTGACGCGGGGGCCGCGTCGCGGCCGTTCTGCACTGCCAGTGGGCGCGGCGCTGTACTGGCGGTGTTCGGCCCGCGTGGCCCCAGCGGCACCGTCGCCCGCCCGACCCGCGTGGTCAGCGTCAACGAGCCGTGCGCTACCGGCAGCGAGGCATTTGTATCCAGCTATCGCGGGGTTCGGGTGGAATGTGCCCCGCCCGATG
>CAXYUC010000140.1:0-11753 GCA_964292075.1 uncultured Mycolicibacter sp. | reverse complement strand
CCCCCCCCCCGCTCCCGGGCAGGGGGGGCGGCCCCGGGGGGGTCCCCGGGGCGGCGCCCGGCCCCGCCGGCCCCGCCCCCGGCGCCGCCCCGCCGGTACGGGTACGAGCGCTGACGGCGGCCGCCGAGTTGATCAGCGAGAACGGCTTGGCTGCAACGACCCTGGACATCATTGCCGAACGTGCCGACTGCTCGGTGTTCAGCTTGCACGCGGTTTTCGGCGGACGCGACGAACTGCTACGCGCAGTATTCGATCACTACAGTCCCATTCGCGACATCGAAGACTATCTCGCCTCCGTGCCGGACGATCTCCGTACCACGGTGCACGGCATTTACCGCACGATCGCGGACGTGTTGAGCCGGGAACCGCGTGTCGCTCCCGCGATGCTGGCGGAGGTGTACTCGCGGCCGGCAAGTCCCACGGTGCAGTCACTGACCCGCTATGCAGCTCCACGGATGTTGGGCACCCTCGGAGCCTGGTTTGAGACAGAGATCCGCGCCGGACGCATCAAGGATCAGCCGCTGCTGGTGCTGATTCAGCAACTTCTCGGACCGATGGTCGTTCACATGCTGATGCGTCCGGCATTCCCCGACGCTCTCGACTTCATGCTGCCCGACGTCGACAGCATCTGCGAACACTTGACCGCCAATTTCCTTGCTGCCGTTGCACTGTCCGAGTAGGACGCGGCTAAATCCCCGAACCCGGGTTGAGGATGTTCAGCGGGTCGAGTGCGGCCTTGACCCGCTGGTTCAGTGCCATCACGTCGGGTCCCAGCTGTTCGGCCAGCCACGGCCGCTTCAATCGCCCCACCCCGTGTTCACCGGTGATGGTGCCGCCCAATGCCAGGGCCAGATCCATGATCTCGCCGTAGGCGAGTTCGGCGCGCCGCGCATGGTCGGGGTCACTCGGGTCGTGCACGATCAGCGGGTGGGTGTTGCCGTCGCCGGCGTGCGCGATCACCGAGATCAACAGTTGGCGCTCGGCGGCGATATTCTCGATACCGGTGATCAGCTCCGCCAGCCGCGGCACCGGCACCCCGACGTCTTCAAGCAATAAAGGCCCCTTGGCCTCGACCGCCGGGATGCAGAATCGCCGGGCCGCGACGAAGCCTTCGGCCTCGGCCGGATCGTCGGTGGCGAACACCTCCTTGGCGCCGTGCTCGGTGAACACCCGGGCCATCAGCGCGACATCCTCGGCGCCCGCCTGGCCGCGCTCGTCGGAGGCCGCCACCAGCATGGCCGCGGCCTCGCGGTCCAGGCCCATCCGCAGTTGGTCCTCGACGGCGTTGATCGCCGCGGCGTCCATGAACTCCAGCATCGACGGGCGCAGTCGCCCGGACACGTCCAGCACCGCCTGCGCCGCGGCGGTCACCGACTCGAACGTGGCCACCACCACCGAGGAAGCGGGCTGGGCCGGCAAGAGCCGCAGGGTCACCTCGGTGACCACCCCGAGGGTGCCCTCGCTGCCGACGAACAACTTGGTCAGCGAGAGCCCCGCGACGTCTTTGAGCCGCGGCCCGCCCAGGCGCACCGCGGTGCCGTCGGCCAGCACCACCTGCAGACCCAGCACATAGTCGGTGGTCACGCCGTATTTGACGCAGCACAGGCCACCGGCGTTGGTGGCGATGTTGCCGCCGATGCTGCAGATCTCGAACGACGACGGATCCGGCGGGTACCACAGTCCGTGCGCGGCGACCGCCTTCTTCACCTCGGCGTTGAACAGGCCGGGCTGGCACACCGCAGTGCGGGTGACCGGGTCGACGGTGATCTCGCGCATCTTCTCGGTGCACAGCACGATTCCGCCGTCGATCGCGGTGGCGCCGCCGGACAGGCCGGTGCCCGCGCCGCGAGTCACCACCGGCACCCGATGGGCGCTGGCCCAGCGCATGACGGTCTGCACTTCGTCGGTGCGCAGCGGGCGCACCACCGCCAAGGGCCGGCCCGCCATCGGGTCCAGCGCGTTGTCCTGCCGGTAGCCCGCGGTGATCGTCGGGTCGGTGACCACCATGCCCGCGGGCAGGTCGGCGATCAGCTGAGTCAGGGCGTCGGCGTTCACGCAGGTCATCCTAGGAGGTTGGGGGACTCGACTGTTGACCGGATTTTCCGGACCCTGTTAGCTTTTATCCGTGTTGAGCCGGGGAAATGCGGTCGTGTGGTCCAGTTTCGCGGCGGGAGCGGCAGTGGCCGTGACATTGAGTGCGCTGGTGGGCGCCGCGCCCGTTCACGCCGAGATCGACGATCTGGCCGATATCGCGTCGGTTCCGCTGCAGGTCGAGGGTGACGGATTCGGCCAGCCGGTGGTGGACGTCTCCATCGGTGGTGGGGACAGCATTGCGGTAGCGCTCGATACCGGCTCGCGGGGCTTGGTGGTCCCTATCTGGGACGTGCCCTGGCAGGACGTCCTGAATGAGTTGGAGCACTTCAGCTTCGACGACGTCACCTTTGGGGGGTTCCCCGCCGGTTTCACCATCGGACTGAACATTCCCACCTCGGTCGATTTCGGCAACGGCATCATCGCTGAGCACACCGTCGTCAACGGGCTGCTGCTCAGTTTTCCGTTCTCCGCCATCGACGCGCAGGCGCTGGCCGGTGCGCCGGTCGAGGGCGTGCTCGGTATCGGGCCCAACGCCGGTGGTAGTCA
Organism: uncultured Mycolicibacter sp.; assembly: GCA_964292075.1. Taxonomy (GTDB): domain Bacteria; phylum Actinomycetota; class Actinomycetes; order Mycobacteriales; family Mycobacteriaceae; genus Mycobacterium. Next base: position 9,113 of record CAXYUC010000140.1, on the reverse strand, counting down.
TCTGGTGACCGCGGACCTGCCCGGTGACCTGGGCAAGGGAGTGCTCATCGACGAGCCGGGCGGGCGGCTGGTCTTCGGCGCACAACCTGACACTGTCGACGGGTTGAGCCCGATCACCACCTTCGACGGGGCGCCGTATCCCGGTGGCCCGTTCAGCCTCGACCCCGTCAAGATCCAGATCGGCGACGGTCCCTTGCAGAGTGTCGGAGGGGTGTTCGACAGCGGCGGTAAGGGTGGCTGGATTCCCTCGGATGTGTGGAGTCCTCCGGCGAAGTGGCCCATTCCTGAGGTGGGCAAGTTCTTCGATCTGCTGAGTTACGGATCTGTCCCCGGCGGGGAGCCGATCTCGATCTACGCCCCCGATGGCCAGCTGCTCTACTCCTACGTCACCACGGCTTCCAGCGTCGGCGCCATGCAGATCATGCCCGACTGGCTGATGAAGATGTTGGTGAATATCGACGGTGTGGTGAACACCGGCAACGCGGCGTTCCTGCACAACCCGGTCTACATCTCCAACGCCGGCGGCGGGACCATGACTTTCTACGGAAACGCGGCAGGGGCCAACACCGTCGAGCTGTGATCCGCCTGTTGCTTTAGGCGTGGGTTCCGGTGTCGACGTGTCCGTTGTGCAGCACCAACCGGCGCTCGGGGTTCGCGCCTTAGCCGGCGTGGAACAGCGTCGAGAACCACGAGCTCAGATCCATGGTGGGGGCCTGTTGGATCAACTCGTCCATGTTCGCCCACTGCTGGGCGGCTTGGTCGCCCACCGCCGTCGGCCAGGCGTTGTTGGCGGTCAGGATCGTGCTGGCCAGGTCGTCGCGGGCGTTGAGCAGCCCGGCGACTATCCCGCTGTTCGGGTCGAACAGCGCGTCGTTGAGCAGTGAGCCGGCTGTCCCCGGCAGCAGCAGCGACAGCACGGATTGCGCTGCGGCGAGCTCGAACGGCAGGCTGACGTCGCTCCACAGCAGTGGCAGGTTGTTGGCCACCGCGGTCAGGCTGCCGAAGGGATCGGTGGTGAACCCGTGCCACACGGCATCCCAATTCGGGCTCAGCGCGTCGGTGAACCGCATCGCCAGCGGCGTGACCGGTTCCGCGCCGAAGACCGCCGCAAAATTGTCACTACCGACGAGCCCCTTGAGTCCGGAGAACAGCAGTTCCTGGATCAACCAGGCGGGTTGTGCCTGCATCCGGGACGCGTCCAGGGCGTAGTCGTAGGTCAGCACCCGCTGGGTCATGTCGGCGGCGTATTGCGCCGCGCTGACGGTTGGGGTGTCGTCGGGCAGGTATTGGGCCACCTCGGCGACGGGACCCCCCTGGGTCGCCACCCTCATCCGGGTGGGACCCTCTCCGGCGGCGAGGTTTTCGAATCGGGCGAAGATTTCGCCGTTGGCGATGCCGCCGGTGTCCAACCAGTTCGCCACGCCGGGGTTGGTGGCGCTGACCACGTAATAGGTGTAGCCATCGGCGGCGTGGAACGCCGTGGTGTTGTTGAGGGTGGTCTGCGACAAGGTGAAGGGCAGCGCCGCGCCGTAGACGTTCATCAGCTCGATGCCGTTGTAGGCGGCCGCCACGTCGGGAACCTTCACGATCAGCGCCTCGCCGGGCGCCAGGTCGAAATTCCCGGCGGAGACGTCCGCACTCGGCAGCCCGGTGGGGAACAGGCTCGTCTCGGTGGCCAGCGGGCTCATGGTGTTGGCGGGTTGTTCGATGCCCGCGATCTGGGCCAGCCCCATGTTCTGGGTGTTGAACGGCCCGGCGATCTTGGCGAAGGCACTGAACAGCGTGGTCAGTGCGTCGTCGATGGAAGTGATCTTCGTTGGTGCGGTCGTATCGTCGCTGGGAAACAACCCGCCCTGGGGGATAGCGAAGAACGGTGGGCAATCGGACACGCAGTGGATGCTGATGTTGCTGGCGCCCTTCCCCCAGTCGCCGAGCACGTCGCGGACCAGCAGGGACGCGGCCCCCTGGATGGTGGCGCTGTCGTCGTCGATGAAGTTGACCGCGCCGCTGGGCGCGCTGGGGCCGATGTAGACGGTGAAGGTGCCGTCGGGGTTGACCACCAGATTGGTGCCCAGTTCTAGGCTTTCTTTGCTGACGGCCTGCGATCCGGTGATCTGTTCGGTGGCGATCGCGAAGGCTTCGGTGCCGCCGCCGAGTGTGCCGGTGAGTTCGTAGGTTGCGCCCGGGGCCAGGCCGGCGGTCGCGTGGTAGTAGATGTCCGGGGTGAAGAATTGGAAGTATTGGCGAGGATTGGCGGCGTCGCCGGCCATCACTTCGGGCGATTGGAAAAACCAGCCGTCGAAAAGCTCTGTGACCCTTGAAACTCCGGCCATAAGCAATTCGTAGTTCGTATTCTGCAGACCCGTCATCAGCATGGCGACGCCGTCCGGTGTCGCAAACGGCAGGGCCGCATCGTTGGCGGCGGCCTGCTGCATCACGGCCAACAGGCTGTCGATCGCCTGCTGCACGCCCGCCGACACCGATGTCAACGTCACGGGTATCGGGTGTGCCAAGGGGGCCGGTTGGAGCGTGATCGCCACCGTGCCGGCCACCACGGCCGTCGCCAGTCCGGCCGTACCCAATGCGCGGCTTGTTCTTCCAGTACATCCGGTGGCCATGGGGCTCCTCTGCAGTCAGATGTGACAACTATTTGTCACATGAATGACAACTGAAAGTATGATGAGACGGGACGCTACCGCTGGGTGGACGTGAGCACAAGGGTCGGCGCCGGCGCCCGTACGATCGGTGATCTTCTGCATGGCCAGATATAAGGAGGGCGATGGGCGGGCCCGCCGAGCGAGATGACGAGAAGCGACTGGGCTCGCCGCCCACGGATCGGGTGGTCGCCATTGTGGGGTTGTTGGCCGCCCAGGCTCAGCCCAGTTCGGTCGCTCAGATTGCGTCGCGGTTGGAGCTGAACCGTGCCACCGTGACATCGATCCTGCTGGCATTGGAGCAGTCGGGATGGGCAGCCCGGCGGTCCGATCGCAGGTACACCCTGGGGCCCGGGCTGATCGGCGTCGCCGAGACGGTGCGGCGGCTCTGGCCGCTGTCGACCCAGGGCGCACACCTGATCGAGCAGATGGCCGAGCGGGCCGGCTGCGGAGCCGGACTGGCTTTGGTGGGGCCGACAGAGTTGAGCTTCTTGACCCTGGTACGTGGCCGCGGGCGCATTCCAGCCGGCGTCGGTGTCGGGGTCCGGTTGCCGCTGTTGGCGCCTGTCGGCGTCAGCGTGGTCGCGCACCGCGATGCGCAGGCCCGGCAGGCGTGGTTGGAATCGGCGCAGGACGTCGGTCGCGATGTGCTGGACGACGCCTTGGACCAGGTCCGCCGGAACGGCGTGGTGGTGTTCGGCCTTGGCGGGCCGGGTTTGGAGGCGCTCGACGTGCTCGCCGAGGTGGTCGAGCTGCTGGCCGAGCATCCGCGCCGCGCCGCGCTGCGGCAGCGGGTCTTCGAGCTGCTGACCGGCGTCAACGGAAACCCTTATACCGCAGAACAACTCGCCAGCCCACAGGCGTTGTCGGTCAGCTACCTGGCCGCCCCGGTATTCGAGAAGGGTGTGGCGACCTACGAATTGCAGTTGGGGCCGCTGCGCCGGCAGGTGAGCGCGGCCGAACGGGACAGGTACATCCGCGAGATCCGGGCGACCGCCGAGCAGCTTTCTTCGTAGCTGTCGCTCATCGCCCGCACCCCGACGGCAGGATGATGTGATGCACCCGCACCCCCGCACCGGTCAGCCGTTCGACTCGCCGGTGCCGCCCGGTTCCGGCTGGCCCGGCGACCCGGCCACCCCGGAAACCCCGCCGGCCGCCGACGCCGCGCAGGTGGCGCGGCTGGCCGATCAGGCGCAGTCGATCGACGAACTCGACGCGCTGATCAGCGTCTGCCGGGCCTGCCCGCGACTGGTGACCTGGCGCGAACAGGTGGCGGTCACCAAGCGAAAGTCCTTCGCCGACCAGCCGTACTGGGGGCGGCCGGTGCCCGGTTGGGGCTCACCGAAGCCCAAGATCGTGATCGTCGGATTGGCTCCTGCTGCCAATGGCGCCAACCGCACCGGCCGGATGTTCACCGGCGACCGATCCGGCGACCAGTTGTACGCCGCGCTCTACCGAGCCGGTCTGGTCAACCAGCCGACCAGCGTCGACGCTGCGGATGGGTTGCACGCCAACGACATCCGGATCATCGCCCCGGTGCGCTGCGCCCCGCCGGCCAACGCTCCGACGACGGTCGAGCGCAACACCTGCGCGCCGTGGATCGACGCCGAATGGCGGCTGATCGCCCCGCAGGTGCGGGTGATGGTCGCCCTCGGCGGCTTCGCCTGGCAGATCGCGCTGCGGATCGCCACCGATCAGCTGCCCAAGCCCAAACCGAAGTTCGGCCACGGCGCCGTCGCCGCACTCGGCCCGGGGCTGCGGTTGCTGGGCTGCTATCACCCCAGCCAGCAGAACATGTTCACCGGCCGGCTGACCCCGGCGATGCTGGACGACGTCTTCGCCGACGCGGCCCGCCTTGCCGGCCTGGGGGACTGACGCAGCATCACGTGGCGCCGATAGAGACCGCGATGCGCTTGCGAATGCTTGTCGACTGCACCGCGCTGACCCGCGACGCCGTGGGTGTGACGCGCCGCAACGACACGCTGGTGACGTGATGGGCCAACGCCCCGCTCGCCGTCTGCCCGAATCAACATCCGCCCCACCAGCCACCGCCGCGCGACCATGTGCAGCGTTGTCCGGCTCCGAGCGACACATCATGCAGGGTGTCGCTCCGAGGCGGGCACTAGCCACGTCGTCCCGCACCGGTGACGCCTGTGACCAATGAGGTTTCGGACCCGCGCGGCGGCGATAACGCCTGCACCGCTGGCCCGGGAAGGTTCGGCCCGCTCTACGTGTTGCAACCCGTTGTGCAGCTTTCCGTTCTTGATCTCGTCCCGGTCCGTACCGATCAGACCACCGCCGACGCGTTGGCGGCGACGGTGCGGCTGGCCCAGACCGCCGACCGGCTCGGGTACACCCGGTACTGGGTGGCCGAGCACCACAACATGCCGTCGGTGGGCGCCACCAGCCCGCCGGTACTGCTCGCGTACCTCGCCGCGCAGACGTCGCGGGTGCGGCTCGGATCGGGCGGGGTCATGCTGCCCAACCACGCCCCGCTGGCCGTCGCCGAACAGTTCGCGTTGTTGGAGGCCGCCGCACCCGGCCGCATCGACTTAGGCATCGGGCGGGCACCCGGGTCCGACCCGGTCACCTCGGTCATGCTGCGCTCCGGGCGTGGCGACCAAGACATCGAGAACTTCCCCGACTATCTCGACCACGTGCGGGCGATGATGAGCAGCCGCGGCGTGCAGGTCCAGTTGCGTGATGGCGACTACCTGCTCAAGGCCACCCCCGCCGCCGCTGGCGAGCCGCGGCTGTGGCTGCTGGGGTCGAGCATGTATTCGGCGCGCCTCGCCGCGGCCAAGGGGCTGCCCTACGTGTTCGCCCACCACTTCTCCGGACAGGGCACCGAGGAGGCGCTGGCCTACTACCGGGAGAATTTCACTCCGAGCGACGTGTGTGCGGTGCCGACGACGTTTCTGACGGTCAACGCCTCCGTCGCCGAAACCCGTGACGAGGCAACGGCGTTGATGCTGCCCAACCTGCAGATGATGGCCCGGCTGCGGACCGGGCGACCGCTGGGGCCGGTTGACCTGGTCGAGGACGCGCAGGCGGCAGCGGTGTCCGATTCTGAACAGCGCATCATCGACAGTGGATTGCGGCGCGCGGTCGTTGGCACACCGGCCGAAGCGGCCGAGCAACTGACCGCGCTCGCCGAGCACTTCGCCGTCGACGAGGTGATGATCAACCCGGTCGCCTCGGCGTATCGCGGCACCGATCCGGCCACCGCGCCCGGCCGTGAGCAAACCCTGGAACTGCTCGCCAAGGAACTTTTCTAACGGTCGGGCTGGAGTCCGATCGCCGCCCAGAGCGCGCGGACACACAGATCGCGTAGCTGCTCGCGGGTGACGGTGGGATGGTCAAGCCATTCGAGGATCGCGGTCGGTACGAACGCCAGCCAGCCGGCGACTGCGATCCGGGTTTGCTCGTCCACCTCCATCTCGATCGCCAGGTTTGTCAAGATGCGCTCCCGCTGGGCCGTAACGCGGCTTTGGTGGACGAGATGGCGATCGTTGTCGGCAATGGCAGTCTGATGTGCCATCCGGAAGCTGTCGGGGTGCTGAGCGGCGTAGTCGATGTATACCTCGACGCCCGCGACAACCTGGTCGAGCGGCGGCAACGCAGGGTCCGGGGCGCTCGCCGCCAACATCTTGGCGCCCTCCTGTTCCGCGATGGCCTCGAAGAATGCCCATTTGCTGGGGAAATAGTGATAGAGCAGGCCGCTGGAGATCTGCGCGATCTCGGCGACCTCTTCGATCGACACCTGCTCGTAGGGCCGTCGGGCGAACAATTCGGCACCGATCGCGAGCAGCTGTGCGCGGCGCTGCTCGGCGCTGACACGGGTACGCATCTCCACATCTTATTGACTTTCCCTCAATAAAGCTGTCATGATCCGTTGCCATCGCTGTTGAGACAGATTCAATAGCGCTGAGACCGCACCGAGGACACGCTTATGACATCGTCGCTTCGCCCGTACGCCACCGCCGGAATCGCCCTGGCGGGTGCCGGCCTCATCCTCGCCACGCCACCTGCAGCGGCCACCCAGGAGGTCTACGCGCACCGGGTGCAGCTCACGGCCGGCGGTACCGAAACGGCCGACGGACTAGTGGGGTTGGTGGTCGGCGGCACCGCCTACCCGATACCTCCGGCCAGCTATGTCCAGGCCGCCGACGAGCTCTATATCCAGCGGATCCTGCCCGGCGCGCAAACGCACGCTGTGTTCACGCCAGAAGGGGCATCGCCGATCTTTTCCGGCGTCAAGAGTCTGCCCTTCGACACCTCGGTCGATCAGGGCAGAACGATCGTGGACGCCGCGATCACCAACGAAGTCAACGCCGGGAACACCGTTGCCGTTTACGGCGTCTCGCAGAGCGCGACCATCGAAGGCTTCGTGATGAACGACCTGAAAGACGCCGGTGTGCCGGCCGACGCCGTGAGATTCGTGCTGCTCGGCGACCCCAGCAATCCTGACGGCGGATTGTGGTCGCGTCTGGATGGGCTCACCCTGCCGGCCATGGGTATGACATTCGGCGATCCGACGCCGTCGGACACCATCTACAACACGTCGATCTACACGCTCGAATACGACGGCTTCGCCGACTTTCCCAAGTACTCGATGAACGCGCTGTCCGACCTGAACGCGCTGCTGGGCATGTTCCTGGTCCACCAGACGTATCGGTCCCTGGACCCGGACCAACTCGACAACGCCCTCACGTTGCCCACGTCGGCAGGCTATGACGGCGTCACCAGCTACCACATGATCCCGTGGGAGGGCGGCCTGCCATTGCTGGCACCGCTACGGGCGATCCCACTGATCGGAACCCCGCTGGCTGATCTGCTGCAGCCGGCCCTGACCCAGATCGTCAACCTTGGCTACGACAATCCCGACAACCTGGGTTGGGATGCCGGGCCGGCCGACGTGGCCAGCGGGCTGGGTGTGATGCCGTCGTCGGAGCAGATTGTGACCGCCATGGGCAACATGGGTCCGGCGCTCCAGCAGGGCTTCGACGCCTTCGTGGCCGACCTGTCACACCTGTCGTTCAGCGGTGAGCCGCTGTTCGGCGCGGGTGGCCTGGGTGTGGGCGGGATGGTCCCGCCGGTGTACCCACTGGACTCGGTCACTGACGTCATCAATGCGCTCACCGGCGCGGCCTCGCAGCTGTATGCCAACTTGCTGCCGGCCGCCGACATTGCGCTGAGCCTGGCCGTCACGCTGCCGACGTTTGATGCGCACCTCTTCCTGGACAACCTGGCCAACCCGGTGGACGCAATCGGATTGCCGCTGGCCGCCTCTACCGCGCTCGGACTGCTGGGGCCCGGCATCGAGATCGCCTCGATCCTGGAGACCTTCGCGGGTATCGCGCACGAATTCTCGGGTGCAGCCTAAGGTGCCTCAGCGGTCGATGATGGTCGCCCCGAAACCGCTGGGCCGGTAGTCGATGTAGACCGGGTTCACCGAGAACGGGTAGTAGCCGCTGTTGGCCGCCCCGCCCGACGTCACATAGGGACCGTTGTTCGTGGTGGTGTAGGAGTACAGCAGGGTGCTGCCGTCGGCGTTGTACACCGAGATCACCGTTCCGGCCGGCACCTGCGAACCGACCCCGAGCTGCGGGAACAGCGACTGCGGAATGCTGCCGTACATGCCGCCCGAGTCCAGCGAGGTGGACACCGCCACCGGGGGAGCACCGTTGATCGACACCATCGTGTCGACGAACGGCGACCCGGGCACCGAGATCTCGGGTGTGAGCGGGTTCGGTCCGAAGGTCAGCTGACCGGTCTGCTCGTCGATGAGCACACCCTGGTTGAGCGCACCGGGCAGCGCCGAGACGATCGTCGACGTGCCGGCGTAACCGTTATTGGGACCAATGCCCAACACCCCGACGATGCCGTAGTGGTTGAAGTAGTTCGTCATGAGGGTGTTGGACGCCGGGTCGACGATGTTGACAGCGGTGGGATCGGTAACCAGGCCTGACGTGCAGGCGGTCTTGTCGCAGAAGCCCACTGTGGTGTCGTAGGTGTGGTAGCTGTAGTTCTGGCCGTTCAGGCCGGCGTAGCTGGCGCTGCCGGAGTACACCGAGTTGCCGAGGCCCGTGCCGCTGCCCAGGATCGTCAGGCCGGTGGAGCCGGTGTCGATCTGGACCGGCACCGGCGGACCGCCGTTGATCGAGATGTAGACGATCGGGCTGATCCCACCGCTTTGCAGGTACAGCGGGATGCTGACGTTCGCCGGGCCGTCGGGACCACCCGCTGCCCCGTTGCCGGCCGCTCCCGAACCGGTCCCGCCGGCACCCCCGGCACCGTTGGCGCCGTGGCTACCGACCGTTCCGCCGCTGCCGCCGTCGCCACCGTTGCCGCCGTCTCCGCCGCGGGCCCCGGCACCCCCCGCGGCCCCCGCCCCCCCCGCCCCCCCGTCGCCCCCCCCACCCGGCGCCCCCCCCCGCACCCTCGCCCCGCCCCCCG
>CAXYUC010000139.1:0-11762 GCA_964292075.1 uncultured Mycolicibacter sp. | reverse complement strand
CGCCCGAAGCCGCCTAACCACAAATCCCGTGTCCACTACATGGGGGCAAGGCCCCTGCTTGCGTAGCTGCGGCTTGACCACCTTCCCGCTGGCGTTACGCGGTAGGGCGTCCACCAGCACCAGCTCCTTCGGGTGCTTGTAGCGGGCCAGGCGCTCGTTGAGGAAGGGCTCGAGGTCTTCCAGCGTCAGCGGCGCCTCGCCGGCCGCTACGGCGACGATGGCCACCGGGACCTCGCCCCACTTGTCGTGCGCCCGCCCGATCACGGCGGCCTCCTGGATAAGTGGGTGCTCGAACAGTACGTTCTCCACCTCGGCGCAGTAGATGTTCTCACCGCCGGAGATGATCATGTCCTTCTTGCGGTCGACGACGTAGACGAAACCCTCGTCGTCGACGCGGACCAGATCGCCGGAGTGGAACCAGTTGCCGGCGAACGCCTCAGCGGTCGCGTCGGGCTTGTTCCAGTAGCCCTGCATCATGGTCGGCCCGCGGTAGACGATCTCGCCGATCTCGCCGGGGACCACGTCGTTCATGTTTTCGTCGACGACGCGTGCCGCGATGGTCGGGATCACCTTGCCCACCGAGCCGAGTTTGCGGATCGCGTCGGTGCCCTGGAGCACGCAGGTGATGGGTGACATCTCGGTCTGGCCGAACACCGCGACATTGAGCGCGTTCGGGAACGTCTCCGCCATCGCCCGCAGCACGGTGTCGGACGCGGGAGCTGCCCCCCAGCTGATCACCTCCAGCGCCAGATCCCGTTGCCGCACAGTCGGATCTGCACAGATGACCTGCCACTGCGCCGGCACCAGGAACACCGAAGTGGCGCGCTCGTGCTCCCAGGCGTCGAGGGTGTCGGTGGCGTTGAACGCACCGAGCGGGTGGATCACCGTCTTGGTGCCGAGCATCAGGTTGGGTGCGATGCTGCCTAGGCCGGCGATGTGGAACATCGGCGCGGCGCAGAAGTACACGCTGTCCGGGCTGATCTGCAGCGCCTGGATGCAGGTCAGCGACTGGGCCAGCAGGTTGGAGTGGGACAGGATGGCGCCCTTGGGACTTCCGGTGGTTCCCGAGGTGTACATGATCAGCGCCGGGGTGTCTTCGGGGACATCGGCGCCGGGGTGCGGGTCGCCGGGCTCGGCGATCAGCGATTCGTAGTCATCGCCGAGCACCACGGCCACATCGAGTCCGGTGGTGTTCTTGCGGACGGCCTCGATCAACGGTGCAAGCAGTTCATCGGTGATGACAGCCTTGGCGCCACTGTCGGAGACGATGTAGCTGATCTCGGGGTCGGTGAGGCGGAAGTTGACCGGTACGGCGATGGCTCCCAGGGCGTTGATCGCCAAGGTCGCCTCGATGTATTCGGTGTGGTTGAGCATCACGATCAGCACGCGATCGCCGAAGGAGACGCCGCGCCGGAACAGTGCCCCGGCCAGGCGCTCGGAGCGATCGTGCAGCTGTTGCCAGGTGGTGTCGTTGCCGCGACAGCGGAAGGCAACGGCGTCGGGACGCATTTCGGCGTGGGTCGCCACCTGATTCATCCAGTGGTTGCGGCGAGACCGCAGCGGCTGAGCGATCATTCGCCGAACACCGCCTTGCGCTTCTGCAGTATCGCGGCGGCGCCTTCGAAGAAGTCGGGGGAGCCCAGCAACTCGACCTGGCCGGCTTTCTCGCGGGCCAGCGCGGCGTCGAGCGCCGCGAGGTTGGTGGCGTTGAGCGCACGTTTGGTCAGCTCGATGGCGCGACGCGGTCCGTGGGCCAGTTTCTCGGCGGCGGCGTTGACGCGGGCGTCCAACTCTGCCTCGTCGAGCACCGCGTTGATCAGGCCGGCATCCCGGGCGGCGGTCGCCGACAGGCGCTCACCGAGCAGCGCCATCTCGTTGGCCACGGCCCGCCCGGCGGCAGCCGCGACCAGGGCGGTGGTGCCGCCGTCGGGCATCAGTCCGATGTTGGTGAACGACAGCAGGAAGTAGGCACTCTCGGCGGCGTAGATCAGATCCGCGGCCAGTGCCAGACCCACGCCGACGCCGGCGGCGGGACCGTTGATCCGCGCGATCACCGGCACGGGGCTCTCGGCGACGGAAGTGACCAGCCGAGAGGCGCAGTCCATCACCTCTTCGGGGCTGACGCCGCCGGCCGTGGCCGACAGGTCGGCGCCGGTGCAGAAGGCCTTGCCTTCGCCGGTGATGACGATGGCTCGCACGCCCGGGTCGTCGGCCGCGCCGGCGATGACGTCACCGAGGCCCGTCATGGTGGCGTAGTCGATCGCGTTGAGCCGGGCGGGATTGGTAATCGTCACCCGCAGCACCCGGCCGTCGCGTGTCGCGGTGAGTTTGGCGGAGCTGGATTGCAGCACGGCACTTCCTTCGTGGATGAAAATGTAAATTGTGGTTAACGTATGGGCGGCGGCTCCAACAGTCAACACGGGGGTGAGAATGGTTGTGTCCACGGCTGCGGGATCGGCGACGACGGTGCAGCGCCGCCCCAAGGACCGCAAGGCGCAGATCATCCGCGCCGCGGCCCGTGCGTTCAGTGATCGCGGCTACCACGCGGTCGGCGTCGACGAGATCGCCGCCGAGGTCGGCCTGTCCGGACCCGCGCTGTATCGGCACTTCGCCAACAAGTACGCGCTACTGGTCGCGACCGCCCAGTACACGGCGGAGATGCTGGTGACCGCCGCGCGATCCGCCGACGATCCGGGCCGTCCGGCGGCGGAGCGGTTGCGGGCGATCACCGCCGCGCTGATCGAGACCACGATCGGGACGCGGCGCGAGGGCGCGTTCTATCGGTGGGAACGGCGCTACCTGCAGTTGCCGGACCGCAAGGACATCCGGGCCGGCTACGACGCGCTCAACGCCACGATTGCCGAACCTTTGGCGGTGCTGCGCCCGGAGCTTTCCGAGGCCGACACCGCGATTTTGGCCGCGGCGGTCCTGAGCGTCATCGGCAGCATCTCCGCGCACCGAACGCGGCTACCTGCCGTCGCACTTGCGGACCTGCTCGCAGAGCTGTGCTGGTCGGTGCTCACCGTCGAGCTGCCGCCGGCACCTTCGGGTCCGCCGCCGCGCCGCCCGGAGCGAGGTCTGCCCAGCACGTCCAAACGCGAACGGCTGCTCGCCGAGGCCATCCGGATGTTCGGCCAGCGGGGCTTCTACGAAGTCAGCATCGAGGAGATCGGCACCGCCGCCGGACTGAACGGCTCCAGCGCCTATCGCTACTACCCGAGTAAGGCGGCCTTGCTGGCCGTGGCCTTCCATCGGGCCAGCGCCCGAGTGCTGATGGCCATCACCGATTCCCTGGCCGAGTCGACCAGTCCGCGCCAGGCGGCCGTGCGCATCGCCGAGCGCTATACCGCGCTGGCGTTCGCCACACCCGAGCTGATCAACATCTATTTCGCCGAGTTTGCCAACCTGCCCGAACCCGACCGGGTCGAACTGCGTGGTCTGCAGCGGCAGAACGTCGACGAATGGGCCCACCTGGTGAGTCAGGTCGGCGCAGGTGACACCGAGGCGGCGTTCCGGGTCCACGCGGCACTTGCTCTCGTCGTCGATATAGGACGCCTGGTTAACTTTGACGATCGAGACGAACAGCGGTCCCGGATTCATGCCCTGATGGCGGCCGTGCTTTTGGGCGCCGGCGGTCGGTGACTCAAGACGGCCCGGTGATCTGAACGAATCGCGGTCGGTTGTCCGACTTGTAGGCTTGGTGCCGCGGCTGCCGGCCGACGCGTCGAACTTGAACGGTGGATTCAGGAGGCATAGGTGGCCTACATCAAGGCGACCGAGCGCGAGGGGCAGATCGTCGCGGCCGCGATGCGCGTTCTCAGTGACGTCGGCGTAGCGGGGACGACGTTGCGCGGGGTTGCCGCCGAAGCCGGGATTCCGCTGGGCACCTTGCACTATGTGTTTCCGTCCAAGGACCAACTGCTGCGTGCGGTGATCGCCGCGGTCATGGACGACGTTGTAGACGCGGTGCGCGCCGATCTGCAGCTCGACCGGGGAGTGGCCCATGCGCTTCGGCAGGGCGTGACGAACTTCTGGAGCACGTTGGTCGAAAGCGACGCCGGCCTGCAGATCATGCAATACGAGCTGGCCATGTACTCGGTGCGAAGCGAAGGCTCGGGTGGTCTGGCGCAGCTGCAATATGAGCGCTACACGGCGCTGGTCACCGAATTCTGCGCCCAGGCCGCGCAGGCGGCACGGGAGCGCTGCGCCGTTGATTTCGACAGTCTCGGGCGGCTCGCGCTCGCCCTGGTGGACGGCTTGATCGTGCAGTACGTGACCAGCCCGGACTCCGAGCGAGCACGACGCGATCTCGACCGTGCCGTCGACATGGTCGTGCAATTCGCCGATCCGCAGCCCCTTGACTCGGTCGGTTGACCGACTTAAATTTGTTCGCGTGGGGCGACAGGACGTGACGGTGGCCGTAGTGGGCGCGGGGATGTCCGGATTGACGGCCGCCCGCGATCTGCACCGGGCCGGCATCGACGTACTCGTTCTCGAGGCCGCAGACCGGCTCGGCGGACGGGCCATGACCGAGACGAGTGCCTTGGGGTCACGAGTGGACCTCGGCGGCCAGTGGATCGGCCACGATCACCACCGGATCAAGGCGCTGGCTTCCGAATTGGGCGCCACGGAGTTTGCGATGCACACCCGGCCGTTGCCCACCGTGGTCGACGGATCGCGCCGGCTGCGCGTCGCGGGACCGTCGATGCTGGTGGCCCTTCTCGTTCTGCTCGGCGTCGAAGCCTGGTCCCGCATCGCCAAGACGCAACGATGGAATGCGACGACGGTCGAGGCCTGGTTGCGCCGAGTTCCGGGGCGCGCTCGCCGGCTACTCGAAGTGCTGGCGTACATCTCGTGGACCGCCGACCTGGATCGCTTCTCCGTTCACGCGATGGCGCAGGCCATCCGTCAGCAAGGCGGGCTGCAGACCATGCTCGCCACGGCCGGCGGCGCTCAGGAGTCCTTGCTCGCCGAAGGGATCGGCTCGCTGGTGGATGGCCTTGCCGCTGAACTCGGTCCGCGAGTGCGTACGGGGCATCGGGTCACGTCGATCGTGCGCAGCGGCGGCGACGTCACCATCGCGACCACCGCGGGCGAAATCCGTGCTGCGAAAGTCATTGTGACGGTTCCGCTGCCGCTTACCGGACGAATCACCTACGACCCGCCGCTCCCGTCAAGCCGTACCGCGCTGGCGACCGACACCTATATGGGCTCGGTGTACAAGGGCGTGGCGGTTTATCCGCGCCCGTTCTGGAGAGACCGAGCCGGTGGTGAGTTCCTGATTCTGGACGAACCCGGCAGGGCGGTGTTCGACACCGGCGCACCGGGCGGTCCAGGCCACCTGTGCGTGCTCGTGGGCGGACCCGAGGCGCGTGCGCTCGATCGGCTTGATGCTGCCGAGCGGCGCAATGCGGTGCTCGGTACGCTGGCCCGCTACCTCGGTCCCGACGTCTTCGAACCGGCGAGCTGGCACGAAAAGTCCTGGCATCTCGACGAATACGTCAGTGGCGGATACCTCGCCCTGCCCCTGCCCGGGACCAGTGCCGGAATCCCGCCGATTGACTGCACCCCGACCGGCGCCATTCATTGGGCAGGTACCGAGACGGCGCGCGACCACGCGGGCTACCTCGAGGGCGCCGTCGAATCGGGCGCCCGGGTGGCGCGTGAGGTGATCGAAGTGCTGTCGGTCTCCCCGTGACGCCCGGCGAGATCAGCCCTGGCGCTGTCCGTAGCGGCGGCGGAACTTCTCGACCTGTCCCGCGGTGTCGACGATCCGGCTGTTGCCGGTCCAAAACGGGTGCGACGCGGCGCTGATCTCCACGATCACCAGCGGGTAGCTGCGGGTGCCCGTCGGGGTGGGCCACTCGATGGTGCGGTCGCTGGTCACGGTGGAGCGGGTCAGGATCGTCTCCCCGGTGGTGGCGTCCTGGAAGACGACGGGATGGTAGTCGGGGTGGATGCCGGGTTTCATCGCTGGTCTCCGTCTCGGGTGTGGTGCAGGGAAATGTCTGCTGTGGCCGTTGGGGATTCGTCGCACGGTTCCTGGTGATGGTCGCCGAACGGGTCGGGGTAACCGGCCCACTGGTTCGGGGCACGTAACTCGTCGTCGCTAAGCAGTGCGTCCGACAGGGCCTCGCGGATCTGCTCGGGGCGGGCGCCGCAGATCAGGACCACCAGCGAGGTGTGCCGGTCGCCGTAGCGGTGATCCCAGATCAGATCCGCGAACGCATGGCGCTCCGGGGACACGCGGGCGGCTTCCTCGGCCGTCATCGCGGCCAGCCACTTGCCCACCGCCGAGGTGTGCAACCCGCCGCCCGCCGACTCCAGCCAGATCGCTCGCTCGCCCCGGTTGGCCAACCACAGCCGCCCACGCGCCCGGATCACTCCGTCGAGCAGGGCATCGAGGGCTGCGTGCAGGCGCTGCGGGTGAAACGGTCGGCGGGCGTGGAATTCGATCAGCTCCACCGAGCCCTCGGCCCGCAGCGGCGGCTGACCGTCCAGCAGCGGGGCGTGTGGATCATCGCTGCGACCGCGGCGCGCGCCCTCGTCGAGATGGGTCAGCGCCTGTTCCAGGCGATCGGTGCCGGCGGTGATGCGCGCCCGCGGAGCCAACCGGCGCAGCGCCGCTAGCGCAGTCGGGTCCGGGTCGAAAACCACTAGAGCGTCGGCGGATTCGGCTTGGCCGACCACCACCTGCGCGATGGTGCGGCCATCGTCGAGTTCGTCGTCGCCGAGCGCTTGCGGCAGCCACGCCACGGCATCGAGACAGGTGACGACCGCGGCGACCGTCACATCGCGGCCGGCCGGGCCGTCGATGTATCCCGGTCCGACGCGGACCCGCACGTTGCGGATCGCCCAGCAGATGGGCTGCGGCTCCAGCCAGTGCGGCAGCTGAACGACGATGCGCTCAACGCCGGCCCGCCGGTGCAGCCGGCGCAACAGCACCAGCAGATCGTTGCGCAGCGTGCAGGACACGCAGCCGTGCGCCAACTCCAGGGCCAGCGTCGTGGCAGCGGCTGTCGTGCTGGTGGTTTCCCGCACCACCACGTGGCCGTCCAGGCCGTAGGCGACGGTCACCGTGCCCGCCTTGACCTGCAAGGCTTTGGTCGCTGCGTCGGTGCCGTACTGCCCGGCCACCAGGATCACCGGAGTCCGCATCACCCTCCTATTGAAAATCATTGTCATTAAGTCCGTCTCTACGGTAACCTCCAGCCCGTCGATTGTCGACAATCATTTTCAATAACGCTTGAAGGGGAGTTCCGTTGTCTGCACGCTGCCAAGTCACCGGCCGGGTGCCCGGATTCGGGAATGCGGTGTCGCACTCGCATCGCCGCACCCGGCGCCGCTGGTCGCCGAACATCCAGGTCAGGACCTACTATCTGCCCTCGCAAGACCGCCGGATCACGCTGCGGGTGAGCGCGAAGGGCATCAAGGTCATCGACCGTGACGGCATCGAGGCCGTGGTGGCCCGGCTGCGGGGCGAGGGGCAGCGGATCTGATGGCGCGCACCGACATTCGTCCCATAGTGAAACTGCGCTCCACCGCGGGCACCGGCTACACCTACGTCACCCGCAAGAACCGGCGCAACGACCCCGACCGCCTGGTGTTGCGCAAGTACGACCCCGTCGTCCGTCGCCATGTCGACTTCCGGGAGGAGCGCTGAGTCATGGCCAAGAAATCCAAGATCGTGAAGAACGAGCAGCGCCGAGCGCTGGTGGCCCGCTACGCCGAGCGGCGCACTGAGCTCAAGGAAATCATTCGCTCGACGTCGAGTAGCTCAGAACAGCGATTGGCCGCCCAGCGCGCGCTGGCACGCCAGCCGCGCGACGCCAGCCCGGTGCGACTGCGCAACCGCGACAGCGCCGACGGGCGTCCCCGCGGCTACCTGCGCAAGTTCGGGCTGTCACGGGTGCGGGTGCGCCAGCTTGCGCACGATGGCCAGCTACCCGGTGTCCGGAAGGCGAGCTGGTAGATGGCGATCAAACCCAAAGAGTCGCGGCGTGTTCCGCGGGGCGCGGCCAGGTCTGCCAAGCCGAATCTGCTCGCCAAACTGGGCTTGACCGTCGTCGACTACAAGGACACCGCCACGCTGCGCACCTTCATCTCCCCGCGCGGCAAGATCCGCTCACGTGACGCCACCGGGCTCACCGTTCGTCAACAACGCCAGGTCGCGTGTGCCATCAAGAACGCTCGGGAAATGGCGCTGCTGCCGTACCCGGGCGTCATCACCGACTGATTGGTTGACGGCTTCGCGGCTCAGCCGATGTGGAACACGACCTCCAGGGTCAGGAATCCGAAGACGAGCAGCCCGAGGATTCCGGCGAGCACCGGAAGAACAAGTACTGGGTCTTTCATGGATCGAGACGCTATACAGCTGCCTGTTGTAAAAAATGGAAAAGTGTTGTCGATCACGCCATCTGGGGACTTTGGTCTGTGACTCGTGTCACGGCCCTCGTGGCGGGTCAGGCGCCAGGCTGCCGTCCGGGGCGATGTGGGCGAAGATCTGCTGGAGCAGGGTCAAGATGTGCGGGTCGTCGACGGTGTAGATGTGGTGGCGCCCGTCACGGCGTGCGTTGATCAGGCCGGCCAGCCGCAGCTTGGTCAAGTGCTGGCTCATGGTGGCGACGTTGACGCCGGCTCGCCGCGCCAGGGTTGTCACGTCGTAGGCATCCTGGGCGGCCAGCCACATCACGTGCAGGCGCGCCGGGCTGCTGAGCAGCGCGAACGTGCTCGCGGCGGATGTCAGTTGGGGTGGGGTCGGTTCGCCGGGTCGGTTACCTGAACTGATTTCTTCGGGCAGCCGTTCTTCGTCTTTAGCCATGGCGGCATTCATTGTGTCCCAACTCCCAGGACGGGATTCGCCGAACGTCACATTCATATAGTTGCGCAATTGCCAAAGTATCGCCAGAATTGGGCAGTTCACGCGGCGCATGGGCCGCCCGGCGGGCGCAGTCCAGGCCCGCCGTCAGACCACAGGATTGGTTGCTGCCGAATTGATTCCGACATCGTTGCTGCTGCGCCCGGCCACCCTGGGAATCCGTGCGGCGTCAGCCGTCGTGGGCGCGGCCGCCCGCAGTGCATCGGCCACCACCGAGGCGGTCGGGGCCATCACCTCGGCCGGACTGCAGGTCGCCGCGCTGCCAGTTCGGGAAGCCACCCGGATGCTGTCCGGCGAAGCCACCACGGCGACGCTGACCCGCAGGTGCTGGCGCGGGGAAAACCGCGCCTGGATCGAGGTCCGTGGCCTGACTGAATCCCCCGAACTCGGGCAGCGGGTGCTCGACACGCTGGTCGCCGAACCCGGTGTGGTGTCGGTGCGGCTGAACCGCCCGTTGTCTCGGGTCGTGGTGGAACTCGCTGTCGATGGTGAGCAGGTATCACTGAATGACCTGTGCCGCCTGATCTCCGGGGTCGAACGCGGCTACCGCCGCTCCGAAGGCGCGGCAGCTCCGACCGATGCCGCACCGGCTACCGTCCTGCCCGGCGACGGATTGTTGCTGATGGCTCGGGGCGTGATGGTCGGTGTGAATGCCGCCGGGCTGGCCATCGCGGTCGCCGGGCGCGCGTTGCGGCTGCCGCAGGCACCGATCACCGTCGACGCCGTCGCGGCGTTGGCGAACTACCAGCCCTGGCTGCGCCAGCAGCTCGCCGATCGAATCGGCCGGGGCCCTGCCGACACGGTGCTGTCGCTGATCTCCACCGGAGCGCGGATCGCCACCCTGTCGCCGGCCACGCTGGCAGTGGACTTGGCGTTGCAGGGTGTCAAGGCCGCCGAATCTCAGGCCGCGGCGCAGGCCTGGGTCCGCCACGAGCCCCACCTGGCCCAGCACGCCGACCAGGCGCAGGTACACGTCCCGTCGCGGCCGGTGCCCCTACCGGAGGGGGCCGTCGACCGGCACGGCCGGCGGGCGGGCTACGTCCAGTTGTTCGGTGCTGGCCTGGTGGGAGTGCTCACCCGCAACGTCACCACCGCCGCCACCGCAGCCGTGGTCGCCGCCCCGAAAGCCATGCGCACCACGACGGAATCGTTCGCGGCCACCCTGAGCCGCTCGTTGGTCGAGCAGCACTCGGCGCTGCCGTTGCGCCCGGAGGGCATGCGCCGACTCGATCGCGTCGACGCCGTTCTCATCGATCCGCGATTGCTCTGCTCCGCCAACGCGCGCCACCCACTGGCCTCGGCGCTGCTGGCCGAGGCACGGGCGTCCGGCGCGGAACTGGTCACTCTCGACGTCGAGGCCTTGGGGGAACTGCGCCCCGCCTTCGACGAACTGGCGCCGGTCGATATCGCCGCCGACGACGAACAACTCGACCAGGCGCTGGCCGCCGCGTTGACGGAACGTCAGGCAGACGGCCGCACCGTCGCGGTACTGACGTCGACCGGCGCGCAGGCACTCGCCGGCGCCGACGTGGGCCTGGGAATTCTGCCCGACGACGCGGACACGGCACCGCCATGGGAAGCGGATCTGCTGCTGGCCGACCTGGCCGGCGCCTGGCGGGTGCTGCACGCGATACCGGCGGCGCGCGCGGCCGCCCAGCGGGGCATCTCGCTGTCCCCCGGCGCACCGACGATCGGTGCACTGCTGATGGTTCCCGGAGTACGGGGCGGGCGCGGACCCGGGCCGGTCACCGCCGGGGCGGCCACCGGATTGCTCTCGGGATACCTGCTGGCCCGCCAGGTGGCTCGGACGCCGGCGCCGCGACCCGCACCGGCTTATGAGTGGCACGCGATGTCGCTCGACGAGGTCCGCGCGATCCTGCCGGTTCCCGACGTCGCCTGCGCCGCCGCCGATCTCGACGTCGCGCCGCCGCACATGGCCTGGCAGTTCATCAAGGCGGTGCGCACCGAACTGTCGGATCCGCTGATGCCGGTGCTGGCGCTCAGCTCGGTGGCCACCGCAATGCTGGGCTCGCCGGTCGACGCGTTGATGGTCAGCACGGTGCTGATCGGCAACTGCATGCTCGCGGCAGGCCAGCAACTGCAGGCCGAGAACCGGCTGAACCGGCTGCTGGCCCAACAGACCCCGCCGGCCCGCACCGTCGAGCCGGGCACCGACCGCTACGCCGAGATCGTCGCGGGCCGCCTGATCCCCGGCACCGTGATCGAGGTCCGCAGCAACGAGGTCGTGCCCGCCGACGCACGGCTGATCGAGGCCACCGACCTCGAAGTCGACGAATCCTCGCTCACCGGCGAGTCACTGTCGGTGGACAAGCAGACCGCGGCCACACCGGGCGCTGAACTCGCCGACCGGCGCTGCATGCTCTACGCGGGCACCACGGTCGTCGCCGGTACCGCACGGGCACTGGTCACCGCCGTCGGCGCCGACACCCAGGCTCGCCGCGCCGCCGAACTGGCCGGCGGGAACCTGCCGGTCGTTGGCCTGCAGCACCAACTCAGCCAGCTCATGAGTCGCGCCTTCCCCGCCAGCGCCGCCGGTGGGCTGATGGTGGGCCTGCTTGGAATGCTGCGCGGCGGTGGCCTACGTCTGGCACTGGGCAACGCGATCGCGGTCGCGGTGGCCGCGGTTCCCGAGGGCATGCCGTTGATGGCGACCCTGGCGCAGCACGCCTCGGCGCAACGCCTGAGCAAATCCGGTGCGCTGGTGCGCATTCCCCGCTCGGTGGAAGCCCTTGGCCGGGTGGAGGTGGTCTGCTTCGACAAGACCGGAACGCTCAGCGAGAACCGGCTTCGCGGCACCCGGGTGCACCCGGGGCCGGGGTACTCAGACCAGGGCGGGCTGGGCTGCCGGGGCAACCCCGCGCCC
>CAXYUC010000138.1:0-11785 GCA_964292075.1 uncultured Mycolicibacter sp. | reverse complement strand
CGCCCCGGGCCCGGACGCGGTGGGCGACCTGCCGCGGGGCGCGCCGAGACCGCCGCCGAGGGGCTGGCGGCCGGCGCCCTGGACTGGTCGCGTCCGGTCAGGGTGGGCCCGAAGCCTTCGGCGTGGCCCCCGGTCACCAGATAGGCCAACGTTTCGGCACCGCTCACCGGTACGGCCGGGCCGGTGGTCGTCGCACCGGCCGGGCCTGCGGAGGTCCCCGCCGCACCGGCGATACCGCCCCCGACACCGACGGCGACAGCAACCGGCTCGTGGGCCGGTCGAGGCACGATCATCGGGTGCAGCACGGGTGCGGGTTGTGGCGCGGGTTGCTCGATGACCGGCTCGGGTGGCACCTGCATCGATGCGATGAAGTCGTTGATGGCGTTGATCAGCAGCGGCAGCACGATCGGTATCCGAACCGGAATCGTCACGATGAACAGGAACGTCGACCAGAACACGACGTTCCAGAAGATGAACCAGAACCAGCGGTTGGCTTCCTCGATCGGATCCGTCGGCTCGTCGTCGTCGTCGCCGGTTCCGGTGTCGGCGGCCAGAATCGGCGGCGCCGGGTCCGGGCCGGGTAGCGACGCCAGCGCGGCACCGGACATCGCCTCGTAGATCGCCATGACGGCGGCGGCCTGCACCCACATCCGGGCGTAGTCGGCTTCGTTGAGTGCGATCGGGATGGTGTTGATGCCAAAGAAATTCGTGGCGGTCAGCACCCGGTGGACGGTGTGGTTGCGTGCCAGCTCCGCCAGGGTGGGCATGGTGGCTACGGCGGTGCTGTAGGCGGCCGCGACGACTTCGTGTTGGGCGCCGGCGCGGGCGCTGTCGATGCTGGCGCGTGTCAGCCACTGCAGATAGGGCCCATGCGCGATGGCGTAGCTGTCCGCACTGGGGCCGTGCCAGGCCGCCGCTCCGACGGCTCCCAGAATGGTGATCAGTTCGGTGGCCGCGGCCGAGTATTCGGTGCTCAGCGCCGACCAGGCGCCTGCGGCGGCCAGCAGGGCGGCGGGACCGAGCCCGCTGCTCAACAGCGCGGAATGCACCTCCGGAGGAGAGGCGATCCAACCACCGTTCACGCCAGACACCAATTTCTACGAGCGGAACTGATAACTAATAGCAAGATAGCATTGCCTAAGCTAACTTCGACGGCGTCGCGGGTGGTGAAAACAACCGCTGACATGCGCCGCGGGACGGCGATAGCCTGGGGTATGAGTCCCACAACCACGTTCCGGGTCGCCCGTGTTTACGACGAACCCCGTGCTGAGGACGGTGAACGGATCCTCGTCGACCGGGTGTGGCCCCGGGGCTTCCGCAAAGACGACCCGCGGGTGGGGCACTGGTACAAAGACGCGGCGCCGTCGAGCGAACTGCGCCGCTGGTACAACCACCAGCCCGAGCGTTTCGACGAGTTCGTCACCCGCTACGAAGCAGAGTTGCGGACCGCGAAGGGGGCCGTAGGGTTTGCCGGCTTGCGCGCGCTGGCTCGCGGTAAGAAGACCGTCACCCTGGTGACGGCGAGCCGGGACGTCGCGGGAAGTCAGGCGGCGGTGTTAGCCAAGCTGCTGGCCCGGCAGTGACGCGGGCGGTGGCCCCGTTCATGGCCAAGCCTCCCGTCTCAGGTATTACCGAGGCTGTCTAAAGTTATCGGGTGACCTCCGACTCCCCGGCCGCTCGACCGCGGCTGCAGCGGGAGATCTGGGTACTGCTCGTCGCGAACGTCTTGATCGCGCTCGGTTACGGGTTGGTGTCGCCGGTGCTGCCGGTCTACGCGCGTCATTTCGGGG
This sequence comes from uncultured Mycolicibacter sp., assembly GCA_964292075.1. Lineage (GTDB taxonomy): Bacteria > Actinomycetota > Actinomycetes > Mycobacteriales > Mycobacteriaceae > Mycobacterium. The sequence goes on along the minus strand of CAXYUC010000138.1, from coordinate 9,995 downwards.
TGAGCATCTCCGCGACCACGTTCCTCATCACCGCGTTCGCGCTGACGCGGCTGCTCTTCGCGCCGGTCAGTGGTCTGCTGGTTCAACGGCTGGGCGAGCGCTGGGTCTACGTGGCCGGCCTGCTGATCGTCTCGGTGTCCACCACGGCCTGCGCCTTCGTGCAGACCTACGGGCAGCTGCTGTTCTTCCGTGCTCTCGGCGGTATTGGATCGACGATGTTCTTCATCGCCGCGGTAGGCCTGATGATCCGGATCAGCCCGGAGGACGCCCGCGGCCGAGTCGCCGGGCTGTTCGCCACGGCGTTTCTGCTGGGCACCGTGGGTGGCCCGGTATTGGGCAGTCTGACAGCGGGTTTCGGCCTCAGTGTGCCGTTCTTGTTCTACGGTTCGGTGCTGATCGTGACGGCCACCGGCGTCTTCGTCAGCCTGCGCCACTCGCATTTGGCCGAAGCGGCCGAATCGACGGGGCCCACGGTGTCGGTGCTAACGGCGTTGGCGCACCCCGCCTACCGCTCGGCGCTGTTGTCGAACTTCGCCACCGGCTGGTCGGTCTTCGGTTTGCGGGTTGCGTTGGTGCCGTTATTCGTCACCGAAGTCCTGGGCCGCGGGCCCTCCTTCGCCGGCTTGACGCTGGCCATGATCGGGATCGGCAATGTCTGCGCAGTGCTGCCCAGCGGCCAGCTGTCCGACCGGATCGGCCGCAAGGGGTTGCTGATCGCCGGCCTGACAGCATCTGGCGTCACAACGGTATTGCTGGGTGCGAGCGCATCGCTGGTGGTGTTCTTGCTGGTGGCCTACCTGACCGGGGTGGCCTCGGGGATCTACGGGTCGCCGCAGCAGGCCGTCATCTCCGATCTGGTCGGCAACCAGGCCCGCGCGGGCACTGCGGTGGCGACCTATCAGATGATGGCTGACTTCGGGTCGATCGTGGGTTCGCTTGCGGTCGGCCAGATCGCTGAACGGATGTCCTTCGAGTGGGGTTTTGCGATCAGCGGTGGGGTGTTGCTGGTGGCGGCCCTCACCTGGCTGTGGGCGCCGGAGACCAGGGCGAGCAACCCGATCGGCGGGACCGCCGACGCGACGTGGCTAGGCTCGGTTGATGGTGACACTGGACCGGCTGGTCAACGTGGTGGGCAGCTACGGGGTTCGGCTGAGGTTCTGCTCCATTCCGAGGACGACGCGGCTGAGCAGTGTCGTGATGCACGAGGTGACCGGTGAGCGAGTCGTTGTCGGCGACGTCCTGTTGGCGGTCGGTGCCCGCTCGGTAAAGGAGGCGGTGCGCTGGGCGGTGGCCGCCAAGGCCGTCGCCGTGCTGGTGCGCGACGCCGAAGACAAGACCTCCTTCGTGGGCGAGGGCGAGTCGCTGGCCGTGTTGGTGGTGGACGCGGCGGTGTCGTGGAGCGAGCTGGCCGCGGTGGTCTACGGGCTGGTGCTCGAAGGTCGCGAGACCGAATCGGGCCGCGGGCCAACGGATCTTTTCGCCGTGGCCGACAGCCTTGCCGAAGCGGTGGCCGGTGCGGTCACCATCGAAGATCAGCTGGGCAGGGTGCTTGCCTACTCGCGTGGACAGCGATACGCCGACCCGGCGCGATCGGCGACCATCCTGAACCGGCAGGAATCCGAGCCGCTTCGGGAGTTGTTCGAAAAGCGCGGCGTTTTAGCGCATTTGGATATCCACGACGAGCCGCTGTTCGTCGCCGCCGATCCCGAGTATGGCTTGACCGGCCGGATGGTGGCCGCGGTGCGCGCCGGTCGGGAGCTGCTGGGTGCGGTATGGGTGGCCTGTCCGGAGGCGTTGAGCGGTGAGCGGCTGACCGCCCTGGCCGACGGTGCTCGCACGGTGGCGTTGCACGTGCTGCGGTCACGGGCCAGCGCGGACTTGGAGCGCCAAGTCGAATCCGATTGGGTTACCAGGCTTTTGGATGAGCAAACCGAGCCGGACGACGCGGTCGCTCTGGTCGCCCGGCTGGGGCTGCCACAGGCCCCGCTGCGGGTGATCGCCGTGCACACCCGGATCGCCACGCAACCGCACGCCGGGCTGCTGCTGGCTTTCGAGGCCGTCACCACGGGATTCGGCTGGTCGCGTCCAGGCCGCAGCGCACTGGCCGCCAACACTGTCTTCACCCTGCTGCCGGCCGAGGACGCCGCCGCGGCCCGGCAGTGGGTGCGCGGCCTGGCCGGCGCCCTGCCATCGCACGCCAGCGTGCGGGCCGGGATCAGTGCGGTTGCCACGGTGGCCGAGTTGGCCGCGGCGTGCCGCGAGGCCGAGGAATGCCTCGCGCTGCACGAAGCCGGGCCACCCGAGGATGTTCCGCCGGCCTACGACGAGTCCTGGGACGAGATCGTGCTGCGCCGGCTGCACACCGCGGCACGGGCCGGACGGGTGCCGACCCGCGGGCCGGTCGCAGGGCTACGTCACCACGACGCAGCCCACCACACGCCCTATGTAGCCACCCTGCGGGCCTGGCTCGACGCCCAGGGCGACCTGGCCCGAGCCGCCGAGCAGCTGGGCGTGCACGAAAACACGGTCCGCTACCGGCTGCGCAAGATGGCGGAGGTCACGCCACTGGGGCTGGCGGATCCGCGCACCCGATTCGCGGCGATGATCGAGCTCGCAGCGGGTGAGGTGTCGGAACTCGACAAACACTGACGCCGCTGTTGTGCGATTCGGTTAAACCGGGCGTCTGAGCGCCGTCGCATCATGGAGTGATGGGTGCGGCCAACCGAATCGACGGCGCGCCACGATCGGTGATCGTGGTGGGTGCCGGCGTCGTGGGGTTGTCCACCGCCTGGTTTCTGCAGGAGCGCGGTGTCGAAGTCACCGTCGTCGACCGCGTCGGAGTAGCGGCCGGTTCCTCGTGGGGCAATGCCGGCTGGATCTCTCCGGCGTTGGCGATTCCGCTCAACGAGCCGGCGAACCTGCGCTTCGGGCTGCGGTCCCTACTGAGCCGGACCGCGCCGCTGCAGGTGCCACTCAATGCCGGCCCGGCACTGTGGACATTCTTGGCGCGCTTCGCGGCGAACAGTCGTCCCGCGGCCTGGCGCCGCGCGGTGCAGGCCAACGCGCCGCTGAGCGCGGAATGCATTGAGGCCTATGATGTTCTGCTCGCCAACGGGGTGGACGCCCCGGTCACCGATGCCCCGATCACCGCGATCTTCCGCACCTCGGCTGACGCCGAGCGATTGCTCGACGAGCTGCGCCGATTCTCCGAGGCCGGCCAGCCGGTGTTCGGCACCGAACTGACCGGTGCCGCACTGGCCGAGCGGGTGCCGCTGGCATCCGCTGCGGTCGCCGCCGGGGTGCAGATCGACGGCCAGCGCTTCCTCGATCCCGGCCGTTTTGTGACCGCGCTGGGTCGCGCGGTGGTGCAGCGCGGCGCCGTCCTGCACATTCTCGACGTCGCCGACGTGTCGCCGGACGGTGACGGCGTGGCCGTGACCAGCGGCGACGGCACGACTTTGACGGCCGATGCGGCGGTGATCGCCAGCGGCGCCTGGCTGTCGCGGCTCGCAGCGCGCTGGATCCGAGTGCCGGTACGGGCCGGGCGCGGCTACTCCTTCTCGGTGCCGGTCGACGGGCCGGTAACCGGGCCGATCTACCTGCCCGATGCCCGGGTGGCCTGCACGCCGTTGAATACCCGGCTTCGGGTCGCCGGCACCATGGAGTTCGGCGATCCCGACGCCCCGATAGTCCCGGCCCGCGTGGAAGCCATCGTGGCCGCCACCCGCCCCCTGCTCGACGGTGTCCGCTGGGATGAGCGCACCGACGTGTGGGTGGGACCACGCCCGGTCAGCCCCGACGGGCGGCCCCTGGCGGGGGAGGTGTGCCCGCGCACCGTCTACGTCGCCGGCGGGCACGGAATGTGGGGCATGACGCACGGTCCGGTGACGGGCCGATTGTTGGCCGAGCAGATCACCACCGGCAAACAATCCGCTGTGCTGCGTGACCTCGATCCCTTGCGCTGACCCGCTCGGGTCGGCGTTTTTCGAATCAAATGCTGTTGTAAAGGAGAACTGTCGATGACTGATACGCACGGTGTTTGGATGACCCAGCAGGCCAAGGACCGGCTGCTGGCGGAACTGGCGGAATTGTCTGCACCGCAGGCTGTTTCGGGAAGCGAAGACGTCGACGAACAACAAGCGCGGCAGGCCAGGATCCACCAGATCCACGGTCTGCTGGCGGTCGCGGTGGTCGGCCAGGACCCGCCCGACGACGGGGTCGCCGAGCCCGGCATGGTGCTCACCGTCCGCTACGGCGACGGCGACACCGAGACCTTCCTGCTCGGGGTGCGCGATGACGACCAGAGTGGGTTGGAGGTCTACTCGCCGCAGTCGCCGCTGGGCATGGCGATCACCGGAGCCCGGCCGGGGGAGGAGCGCAGTTACCAGGTGCCCAGCGGGGCCAACGTGACGGTGACGCTGCTCGACGCGGTGCCCTACGGGCTGCATCAGACGCAGCATCCGGCCTGAACGCGGGCCAACTGAGAGGCTGTTTTGAACCTTGGTGCGGCTGTGGTGTAGCTTCGATGAGCACGACAACGCGGGGCTATGGCGCAGCTGGTAGCGCACCACACTGGCAGTGTGGGGGTCAGGGGTTCGAGTCCCCTTAGCTCCACAGATAAATTTGCAGGTCAGAGATAGTTTTTGAAGGTTGACGGAAACCACGTCAACATCTCTGGTCAACAATCGGCGTACCATGCGACGCATGGCGTCCATTCGCAACAGGTCTCGCGCTGACGGCGGCGAGTACTTCCAGGTTCTGTATCGGCATGCTGGCAAGCAGACCTCGATGTCGTTCGACGACTTCGCCTCGGCGCAGAGGTTCTGCGGCTTGGTCAACAAGTTCGGACCGGACAACGCGCTGGAGGCGCTGGGTGCGGAAGTGACGACCGGGTCGGCGATGACGGTGGGCCAGTGGTTGGAGCGCTACATCGACCACTTGACCGGGGTGGCCGCCGATACGGTCGACAAGTACCGGTCGTATCTCCGTCGGGATATCGGCCCCGCGCTCGGTGATCTGCCGTTGACTGCGTTGACCAGACACCATGTAGCCGCGTGGCTGAACTCGATGCGTGAGCCTGATGCCAACGGCAAGGTGGCCAGCGCGAAGACGGTCAAGAACAAGCACGGCTTTCTGTCCGGTGCACTGAACGCGGCGGTGCCGAAGTACATCCCGTCGAACCCGTGCGCGGGTATGCGGCTGCCTCGCGACGATGAGGCCCACGAGATGCTGTTCTTGTCGCGGGAGCAGTTCACGCTGCTGCTCGGGAACGTGACGGAGCCATGGCGACCCCTGGTGGAGTTTCTGGTGGCTTCGGGCTGCCGCTGGGGTGAGGCGGTAGGGCTGAAGCCCGCTGACGTGGATATCGCGGCAGGAACTGTCCGCATCCGGCGGGCGTGGAAGTACAGCAAGCGCAAGGGCTACTACATCGGGCCGCCGAAGACGCCGAAGAGTCGCCGGACGATCAACGTGCCGGACGCGACACTGGCCAAGCTGGACTACTCGCACGAGTGGCTGTTCGTCAACCGTAGCGGAGGCCCGGTTCGTGCGCAGGGGTTCTACCACCGAGTATGGGACCCGGCGCGCGAACGCACCTGGCCGTCTGTCGATGCCGACGGTAACGCGATCGATCTGGCGCTGGTGCTGCGCCCTCGTGTGCATGATCTGCGGCATACCTGCGCGTCGTGGCTGATCCAGGCTGGGGTTCCGCTTCCTGTAATTCAAGGTCACCTCGGGCATGAGTCGATCACGACGACGATCGATCGCTACGGTCATCTGGACCGCCGTTCGATGCTTGCTGCTGCCATCGCGATCGGCGAGGTTCTGGCACTCCCCGCGTAGGGGCCTCCGGGTAGTTATAGTTCAGCTATAGCGTCTTCCCAATCAGGTTGTTGCGCAGGGCGTTTGGAGTGTCATGCTGCTTGACGTCGTTTCGCGGTCGCGCTACGCTGCCTGCAGCGGGTACCACGTGTAGTCGCGTCGGCTGTCAAGTGCAGCGGGGTCGGCGCGGACACGTCTCGGCGGATCGTCAGGGCCGAGGAACAAGACCCACAGGGACTGACCGGCACACACATGCGTTCGCAGATTTTCGTTCTTCCGCGTGTCTGTGCCCGGCTGGCCGGGCCTGTTCCTGGAGTTCTTGATGCCCCCCATTACTCACGACATCCCGGCGGCGTGCACGGCCATGGGTGCACCGTCGGAGCGTTGGCTGATTGAGCAGCTGCGCTGTGGCCGGTTCCCGGGCCGAAAGGTCGGTCGCCACTGGCGCATGACCGACGCCGACATCAACACCGCCCTGGACATCTGCTCCAACGAAGGCTTGCGCAACGTGGCCAGCACTGCCACGGCGGTCGGGTTGACCGCCAGGAGCCGCAGGCGGGTGCTCGATCGGAGCTGACTGCGGTGGGCGGGGCATTTCGGCGGGCCGAGCTGGGGGCGCTGGGGGGGTTCAACAGATCGATCACAGCGAATCCTCGGGTTGCCCGGTGCGGGATTCCTCGCCGACGAGGTGCTGTCGGTTCCGCTGGTGAAATACTCACGACTCCTCGACACTGCGGCAACCGCTGGTTGTGCCCGACGTGTGCAGCGAGAGAAGCATGGCGCTGGCGAAACACGTGGAGTCAGAACGTATCCGGGTGGTCCCGAGCCGGTGGGGACGTGGCGATGGTGACCCTCACGGTTTCGCACAGCAGCGACGACGAGCTGGCGGTGGTCCTGGGCCACCTTGATGCCGGGTGGGCCGGATCGCAGCGCGGATCGGCCCGGGGCGCTGACCGCCGCAGGTTGGGTATTCGTGGGCACCTGCGGATCACCGAGATTGTCCACCAGGATGCGTCCGGCTGGCATCCGCACTTTCATGTCCTGCTGTTTCGCGACCCAATGCTGGCGGGTAGTGACTGGGGCGAGGTCGGTGATCGGCTGATGACCCGCTTCCTGTCTGGTGTACGCGCTGCTGGCGGAACGGCCGATCTGGCGCGACAACACCTCGCCATCGGGTACGGGGACGGCCAGGGGCTGGTGCGCTACTGCCTCAAGGGTCCGACTGTGTCGAGTAGTGAGCATGGCCGATCCCCTTTGGTGTTGCTGGCTGACCTGGAGACGACAGGGGAGGGGATCGATTTGGTCAAGGAGTTCGACACGACGATGAGCTACAGCAAGCACCGCCGGTACAGCCCGTCAACGGGACTTCAGCAGCTGTTAGGCGCGCAGTGACGGCATCGATCAGGCGCGGCTGTAACCAGCGCAGTGAGTGGCGTTCTGACTGTGCTTCGGCGCGTATTCCCGGTGACTATCTCTTGGTCCTCTTGACGTTTAACTTCACCCCCGACTGATCCCAGGTACGCCGACTCGATGGATTCGTGTCCCGGCCAGGTGTGTTCGGCGGCGGATGCATGAATCTCTGCCCGCGACAGTGTGTTTGACCCCACATACATCACGTAATAGGTGCACACCGCAGAAACGCAAGGAGGACACGATGTCCCTGTACGACCGCGACGATCGGATGACGCGCCGGAAGTTCCTTCACGACTACGGCCTGGAGGATGCCACTGAGAAGCGTGCCCGTGCTGAGCACCTGCCGTGGCCGCCGCACAAGATTTTGGGCGGCAGGGTGTTCTACAGCCGAAAGCTCGTGGGCGACTGGTTCGCCCGGGACAGCCAGCCCGGAGACGCAGACCACCGTCGGCAGGCCATGGGGCACTCGGTCGCCGACGTGGAGGTTGCGCAGTGATCACGGCGCGTAACCCGGGTACCCCCGTCGCTTCGACCCCGCTGAACGCCAAAGACGCGAGTACCACCGTCGAGGACACGAAGCCCAACAACAAGACCGGAGACCGCAACACCGTGAAGACCGACCCGAGCAAGCCCGACAACACAACTCAGTCCAAAGTTCACAGGCAGCCGGGTAGGGACCCCAACGGGGCGGCCTTGCCCGATCCGAACACCGCCGGTCTGCTCGACGATGTGCGGTCGTTCCTCAGCGACTACATCGTGTTCCCCACCGAGCATGACCTGGACGTCGTGACGCTGTGGACGGCCCACACCTCGGTGCTGGACGTGCTGGACGCCTCGCCCCGGCTGGTGCTGGTGTCCCCGGAACCGGCGTGCGGCAAGACCCGGCTGTTGGAGATGGTGGCGATGCTGTGCCCGTGGGCGCAGCTGACCTATGCGCCGAACGTCAAGAAGCTGCGTCTGACCATCGAGGACAACGACGATGGTCAGACGCCGACGGTCCTCGTCGATGAGGCTGACGCCGTCTTCGGGACCAACGGCACCCGCAACCCGGAGCTGCGTGCCTTGATCAACACCAGCTACCGGCGCGGCCCGAATCCCACCAGCGGCGACGGTGAGGATGCCGGTGCGACAACGTCGTGGGGGTTCGCTCCGTTTGCGGTGGCCGGGCTGAGCGGCAGCATCCCGGCCACGATCACCAGCCGGGCGGTCACGATCACGATGCGCCCGCCGGGGGCGACCAAGCCCGCGAAGACCTACCAGCGGGGCGAGGTGGTCGAGCGGGCTGGCGAACTCCGCGAGCGCCTGCTGTCCTGGGGTAGGCACGCTGTTGCTCGGCTGGCCGAAATCGACCCCACCTTGCCCACCGGACTGCGTGACCGTTCCGCTGAGATTTGGCAGCCTCTGTTCGCCATCGCCGAGCTGGCTCAGGGCAGCTGGCCCAAGCGCGCACGGGCGGCGTGCAGCACCTTCATGCAGGATGCGCGGACTGCCACGATGCTGTCGCCGGGCCTGCAGCTGCTGGCCGACATCCGGCCCGTCTTCGGCGACAAGGACCGGATGCTGTCCGAGGAGCTGGTTGCCGCTCTGATTGCCGATCCCGAGAACCTGTGGTCGGAGCGCGGACCCTGGGCGCTTGATGTTCGACGGTTGGCCCGAGAACTGCAGCCCTACGGAGTTCGCACCCGTGATATGCGGACCGACACCGGCAGGGGGAAGGGTTACCAGCTCAGCGGCGATACCGGCCTGACTCAGGCATGGGATCGGTGGCTGCCCCACTGCGGGGTGGACGACGAGGGCCAACTCGCAGACGATGTCACGGACGACGCGCATGTCACGGACGGTGTCGAAGCGGCCGTGACGGCGAAGGAACCGACTGACCAGGTGAAACAGCGCGTTGTCACGGATGTCACGGGTGTCACGGACAAAACCACGATGCCCGACGATGTGCCCGCAGACAGCTCGAAGAACGGCAGCGGTAGCTCCACTCCGGTTCTGGCGGTCACTGGCCCACAGCCCGGCAAAGCGCCTGCTAAGGGCCACACCCCGGGCGATGTCACCCCGAATACTCCCGGCCGGACCGCCCGAGTCGAGGAGATCGTCGCCAACGTCGCCAAGCGCGCGGTGCCGGAGACCGACAAGGTCGAGAAGCAGGCGAGCAGCAGATAGCCCGTGCGGTGCGGAACCCCATCATGCTCGTGACGTGAGTGGGTTTTCGCCCGACGCCGATGACCACCGAGCCGTGCCGCCCACACCATCGTCGAGGGCGGTACGGCCTCGCTGTTTTGTCACACCCATTACGTATCGTTAACAGGACGCAACGTAACGGAACGAAATGAGGCACGACTATGAGCACCGACTCCGGCTACGCCTCGTCTCCTGGCGTGCCCGCTGCTGTGCCAACGGCGGACGCCGACGCTGATGCTGGGATGCGCCGGTGCCGGTATCCGGGCTGCGACCGCGTACTGACTGCTGACTCGGCCACAGGTCGACCGGCGTCGTACTGCGAACAGTCTGGCCCGAACGGAGGCCCCGTGCATAACCGGGCGAGTGCGTGGAGGGCACGCCGGGCCGACCAGCAACTCGCCAGCCCAGGCGGGCAGGTCGAGCAGACGCTGGCTGCGCCGGTTTCGCTGGCCCGCGCTGGGCTGGAGCAGCATCTGCAGCAGTTGCCCGATCGGATCGAGGGGCTGCTGCAGTTCCTGTCCGCGTTGCTGGCCGACGTTCGGGTCGCTGGTGACGTTGAGGGCGCCGGGGTGGAGGTC
>CAXYUC010000137.1:0-11843 GCA_964292075.1 uncultured Mycolicibacter sp. | reverse complement strand
CACCACAGGCACCACAGGCACAGGAGGCACAGGAGGCACCGGCGGCAACGCCGGTTCCGCCGGTGCCGGTGGGCAAGGCAGCGGGTCAGACGATGGCCAGATTGAGACCGGCGCAGGCGGCACGGGCGGCAACGGTGGTACCGGCGGTACCGGCGGCAACGGGGGCGCCAGCGGCAGCGGCGGCGCGGGCGGCAGCGGCGGTACAGGCGGCACAGCCGGCAGTGGCGGAACCGGCGAAGCGCCGTACTACCCGGGGCAAGGTGGGTCCACCAATACCAATGGCACCAACGGCACCAACGGCACCAACGGCGGATCCGGCAGCAACGGGGGCGGCACCGGCGGCACTGGCGGTAACGGCAGCAACGGCGCAAATGGCGGCGGCAGCCCAGACCTACGGACCTAGCGGCCCGAGCTCAGTACAGCGCGTTGGCCAGGTTGCGCCGGCCGGCGACGACCTCCGGGTCGGCCGGGTCGAACAGCTCGAACAGCTCCACCAGTCGGGTCCGCACTTCGGTCCGCTCGTCACCAGATGTCCGTCGCACCAAGGCGATCAGCCGGTCGAACGCGGCGGTGACGTCCTGGTTGAGGATCTGCACGTCAGCCGCGGCGAAGGCAGCCTCGATGTTGGCCGGGTCGGCGTCGGCCTGGGCCGGTGCGTCGGGTTGCCGGCCGGTCGCGCGTTCCAGGAAGGTGAGCTGGCGCAGCGCCCCCTTGGCTTCGACGTGATTGGGGTCGGCGTCCAGCAACGCCTGGTAGGAGGCGCGTGCCGGGGGGAAGCCACCGAGGTCGAGTTGGTCCCGGGCCTCCGCCAATACCGGGTCCACCTGCACGGGAGCCTCGGCGTCGCCACCGCCGGCAAGCTTGCCTGCGGTGGCCGACACCAGCGAGTCCACCCAGCGGCGTAGCTGGTCGGGCGGTTGGGGACCCTGAAAGCTGGTGATCGGTTGGCCGCCGGCCAGCGCTATCACCGTCGGCACGGCGTCCACGCCGAAGACCTGCGCGACTCGCGGGGCGACGTCGACATTGATGGTGGCCAGCGACCACTTGGCCTCGCCGCCGGCGTTGTCGGCCTGGGCCAGCCCGGCCAGGTTGTCGGCGAGCTGAATGCAGGCTTCACTGCGCGGCGACCACAGCAGCACCACCACCGGCACCTGATTGGACCGGACCAGCACCTCGTCTTCGAAGTTGGCCTCGGTGATCTCGGTGGCGCCCGGCGGGGCCGCGGAGTTACCGGCGGCACCGCCGGATGGAGCCGGCTGCTTGAGGCCGGACAAATCCACTGCTCCGGCCAACGCCGGACCGATCGGGGGTCGAGGACGCGTCACGCCGTCAAGTCTGTCACGCCGCCTCCGGCGGCCATTTCGGAGCCCGACCCCGTAACTATGACCAAGATCACACTTTGGCGGGGCCCTACGGGCATCGGCAGCGCCAGCAACCTACGCAACCGTAGGGAGGCTGTTACCCGGCACGCAGGATGAGCGCGTCGCCCTGGCCACCGGCACCGCACAGCGCGGCCACCGCGTAGCCGGAACCGAGCCGCTTGAGCTCGAGGGCGGCGTGCAGCGTGATCCGCGCCCCGGACATCCCGATCGGGTGCCCCACCGCGATCGCGCCGCCGTGCACATTGACGACGTCAGGATTCAGCCCCAGCTCCCGGGTCGAGGCCAGCGACACCGCGGCAAAGGCCTCGTTGATCTCCACCACGTCGAGTTGGTCGATCGAGATCCCCTCGCGGGCGATCGCCTTCTTGATGGCGTTGGCCGGCTGGGATTGCAGGGTCGAATCCGGCCCGGCCACGACGCCGTGTGCCCCGATCTCGCACAGCCAGTCCAGACCCAGCTCCTGCGCCTTGGCCTTGCTCATCACGACCACTGCGGCGGCACCGTCGGAGATCTGCGACGACGAGCCGGCGGTGATGGTGCCATCCTTGCGGAACGCCGGCTTGAGCCCGCCCAGCGACTCTGCGGTGGTGTTGGCCCGGATGCCCTCGTCCTCGGTGAACTCCAGCGGATCCCCCTTACGCTGCGGGATCTTCACCGGCACCACCTCATCGGCGAAAACACCGTCCTTCCAGGCCGCGGCGGCCTTGCGGTGCGATTCGGCCGCGAACTCGTCCTGCTCGGCGCGGGTGAACTTGTCTTCGTCGTTGCGCTGCTCGGTGAGGGCACCCATCGGCTGGTCGGTGAAGACGTCGTGCAGACCGTCGTAGGCGAGGTGGTCACGCACCGTCACGTCGCCGTACTTGTAGCCCTCACGGCTCTTGATCAGCAGGTGCGGCGCCTGGGTCATGGACTCCTGACCGCCGGCCACCACCACATCGAACTCGCCGGCGCGAATCAGCTGGTCAGCCATGGCGATGGCGTTGATCCCCGACAGACACATCTTGTTGATGGTCAGCGTCGGCACATCCCAGCCGATACCCGCGCCCACCGCCGCCTGCCGAGCCGGCATCTGGCCGGCCCCCGCGGTGAGCACCTGGCCCATGATCACGTACTGCACCAGCGAGGCCGGTACCTGCGCTTTCTCCAGCGCCCCGGCGATGGCGACCGCCCCCAGGTCGCTACCGGAGAAATCTTTGAGCGAACCCATCAACCGTCCGATCGGGGTCCGAGCCCCAGCAACGATCACCGATGTCGTCATGACTACCTCCCGGGCGGGTCTGAAAGGCCGATCTTTCCGGTCGGCGCAGCACGATGTTTCCGCTCAGGTTACCGTTACGTTATGACCACCGAATCCGTCGCTGACCCTCGTGAGGTACGTCCCGCCCTGGCCTCGGCCTTGGTGACGGCGGTCGACCACGTCGGTATCGCGGTCCCGGACCTGGAAGTGGCCAAGAAGTGGTACCACGACAAGCTCGGGATGATCGTGCTGCACGAAGAGGTCAACGAGGAGCAGGGCATCGTCGAAGCGATGCTTGCGGTGCGCGGCGCCACGGTTGGCAGCGCGCAGCTTCAGCTGATGGCCCCGATCGACGAGTCGTCGACGATCGCGAAGTTCCTGGACAAGCGCGGCCCCGGCCTGCAGCAGCTGGCCTACCGGACCAGCGACATCGACACGCTCTCCGAGCGGCTGCGTGAGCAGGGTGTCCGGTTGCTCTACGAGGCACCGCGGCGCGGCACGTCGAACTCGCGGATCAACTTCATCCACCCCAAGGACGCCGGCGGCGTGCTGGTCGAGCTGGTCGAGCCGGCCGCGAACGCCGAAGCGCACTGAGCTTTAGGACCACTTCCTGGTCGGGCCCCGGTTGTTGCGGTTAGCCCAACAAGGCGTATGCCAATGCCGCCGATCGTCGCCCGCAGCGTCGCCGTGCCTATGCGGCGGTCCCAGCTTCGCCTCTCCTCCGTCGAACCTCGCTGAACCGCCGAAATCAGCTGGCCACACCACCACATGGGCTATCCCGCCACGGATTTCGTGATCGCACCCCGGACACCGATAGACTTTCACGGCTCGCGAGCCCGCGACCGGCACGACGATGTATTCGTAGCCGTCGGGGCCGGGCTCCACCCGCTGTTGCAGCGGCAGCGGCGGTAGCGGCTGTTGCCGACGCGACGGATTGCGGCGACGAGCCATAACGATCAGCCTAGTGACCCGGCATCAGGCCAGTTTGGACAGCGCGGAAGCCGCGTCGTAGCCGCCGAACCCGTCCAGTTTCCCGTCGCGTAGGCGATTCACCCATGCCGGGTCGGCGAGCAGCGCGCGCCCGATGGCCACCACGTCGAACTCCCCGGCGTCGAACTGTTCGACCAGACGGTCGACCGGTGCGGGCGCAATCACCTCGCCACGCTTCTCGCTGCGGAACTGCGTCTCCAGCCCGACCGATCCGACCGCGATGACCGGCACACCGGTGACCTTCTTGGTCCACCCCGCCAGGCTCAATGCGCTGTCGTGATCGGGGCTGTCATGAGCGGGGAAGGCGGGGGCATAGTGCCTGCGTGTCGAGGGGTGCAGGGCATCCACGCCAGCCTCGACCAGCGGCGTGAGCAGTTCCTGCAACTGGGTCGGATCCTCGGCGATGGATGCCGCGTAGTCCGTGCCCTTCCACTGCGAGAAGCGGAAGATGATCGGATAGTCCGGGCCGACCGAGGCGCGCACCGCCGCGACCACTTCGGCCGGGAAACGCGTGCGAGCCGCCAGCGATCCGCCGTAGCCGTCGGTACGCCGATTCGTGCGCTCCCAGAAGAATTCATCGAGCAGGTAGCCGTGGGCACCGTGAATCTCGACCGCGTCGAAGCCGAGGTCTCGTGCGGTGGTGGCGCTGGTGGCGTAGAGCTGCGCGGTCTCGGCGAGTTCGTCGGTTCGCAGTGCGCGGCCCCGCGGTTCCCCGTGACCGTCGACGCCCGACGGGCCGACGGGTTCCACACCGTCGTCGTCGCGGCGCTCAACGCCCTGGTGCCACAGTTGCGCAGCGATCGTCGCGCCCTCGGCGTGGACGCTCTCGACGACGGGGGTCCATCCGGCAAGTCCCTCGCCACCGGCCAGCGCCGGCACGCTGGCCGGGAATCCAGCTGCCGGATCGGGCAACCGGATGCCCTCGGTGATGATCAGCCCCACCCCGCCGGCAGCACGCCGGCGGTAGTACTCGGCCACATCACTGCCCGGAACACCGTCCGGTGAGGCCTGGCGGGTCATCGGCGCCATGGCGAACCGATTGGGAACGGTCAGCGAACGGACCGTCAGCGGCTGGAAAAGATCATCGAGTGCCATGCGGTCCTGCAACGCACGACCGTGCGCTGCTATTCCGGCAGGCGATCAGAACAGCCGGAATTCGTCGCTGTCCATGCCGCGCATCGCGTCATAATCCAGTGTCAGGCAACGAATACCGCGATCGGTGGCCAGCGTGCGGGCCTGCGGCTTGATCTGCTGAGCGGCGAATACCCCGCTGACCGGGGCCAGCAGACTGTCGCGGTTGAGCAGTTCCAGGTAGCGCGTGAGCTGTTCCACACCATCGATCTCACCGCGCCGCTTGATCTCCACCGCGACCGCTCGCCCTTGTGCGTCGCGACACAACAGGTCAACCGGGCCGATCGCGGTCATGTACTCGCGGCGCACCAACGAGTAACCCTCGCCGAGCAGTTCGACATGCTCGGCCAGCAGCACCTGCAGTTGTGCCTCGACGCCGTCTTTCACCAGACCGGGGTCGACACCCAGCTCATGGCTGGAGTCGTGCTCAATCTCCTCGATGGTGATCCGCAGCTGGTCGCCGGTTTTCTTGTTCGCCACCACCCACACCGGCAACTCACCGCCGGTCTCCTCGGTGAGCCGGCACGGTGGGCTCATCCAGTTCAGCGGCTTATAGGCACGGTCGTCGGCGTGCACGCTGACCGAACCGTCGGCCTTCAACAGCAGCAGTCGCCGGGCAGAGGGCAGATGCGCGGTGAGCCGTCCGACATAGTCGACGGTGCACTGGGCGATCACGAGTCGCATCCGATCCACCTTAGGGCCCGCGCCGAGCAATTATTCTTACGCCACGATGAAGCCGCCGAAGACGATCGCGCAACGCCTGGGCCGTGCGCTGGAGACGCTCACCCGACAGAGCGGTCGGCTGACCGAGACACCCGAATACGGCTCCTGGCTGCTGGGCCAGGTGTCGGAAAGCCAATATCTACGCCGGATTCGTATCCAGTTCATCTTGACCATCGTCATGGTGGGGACGAACCTGACCGGTGTCGCCGTGGACGTCTTGCTGGTGACGGTGGCTTTTCCGGTGCCCAATGTGTTCACCGACGCCCCGGCGTGGCTGACCTATGGGCTGGTGCCGGCCTATGTGGTGATCGCGGTGATCGGCGGCACCTATGGCATTACCCGGCGCACCATCAAGAAATTGCGTTGGGCTATCAAGGAACAGACACCGACGCGCGACGACGAACGCAATGCCTTCCTGACTCCGTGGCGAGTTGCGCAGGTCGTGCTGGCCCTGTGGGGCTTCGCGACGGTGCTGTTCACCGTGCTCTACGGCTTATACGACAAGATCTTCATCCCGATCATCGGGTTCACGATGAGCGTCTGCGGCATTCTGGTGGCCACCGCCTGTTATCTGTTCACCGAGTTCGCACTGCGGCCGGTGGCCGCACAGGCGCTGGCCGCTGGTCCGCCGCCGCGGCGAATCCTGTCGGGCATCATGGGCCGGACCATGATGGTCTGGCTGCTCACCTCGGGCGTCCCCATCCTGGGTATCGGCCTGACGGCACTGTTTGCGGTGATACTGAAGAACCTGTCGTTGACGCAATTCGGCATCGCCGTGCTGATCGCATCGGTGACGACGCTGGTGTTCGGGTTCCTGCTGATGCTGATCCTGTCCTGGCTCACCGCCACGCCGGTGCGCGTGGTGCGGGCGGCTCTGCGGCGCGTCGAGCAGGGCAACCTACAAGGCGACCTGGTGGTGTTCGACGGAACCGAACTCGGTGAGCTGCAGAGCGGTTTCAACGCGATGGTGCACGGGCTGCGAGAACGCGAACGCGTGCGCGATCTCTTCGGCCGCCACGTCGGACGTGAGGTGGCCGCCGCCGCGGAACGCGATCAGATACAACTCGGCGGCGAAGAGCGTCATGTCGCAGTCATTTTCGTCGACATCGTCGGCTGGACGAAGATCGTGACCGCCAACCCGGCGACCGAGGTCGCCACCCTGCTGAACCGGTTCTTCGCCGTCGTCGTCGACGAAGTCGCCCGCCACCAGGGGATGATCAACAAGTTCGAGGGCGACGCCACCCTGGCGATCTTCGGCGCCCCGAACCACCTCG
Organism: uncultured Mycolicibacter sp.; assembly: GCA_964292075.1. Lineage (GTDB taxonomy): Bacteria > Actinomycetota > Actinomycetes > Mycobacteriales > Mycobacteriaceae > Mycobacterium. The sequence continues at coordinate 5,106 of CAXYUC010000137.1, read as the reverse complement.
ACCAACCCGAGGAGGAAGCGCTGGCCGCAGCCCGGGGCATCCTGTACCGCCTGGCCGCCGAGGTACCGGAGATTCGGGCGGGAATCGGTGTGGCGGCCGGACAGGTCGTGGCCGGGAACGTCGGCGCCAAAGAACGTTTCGAATACACGGTGATCGGAGAACCGGTCAACGAGGCGGCCCGGCTATGCGAATTGGCCAAAACCCAACCGCTGCAATTGTTAACGACAGCCAGGACCATGTACGCCGCCAGCATCAGCGAACAGGCCCATTGGGTCGTGGGCGATTCGATTGTGTTGCGCGGTTACGAAGCGCCCACGGTGCTGGCCAGCCCGCTGTAGACCGGGTTACTCCCCCGCCCACGTCGCGGTCGCCGCGAGCGCGTCCTCGACCGTGGCGAACACCAGCCCGGCATAGGCCCCCGGGTCGGGCGTCACCGATCCGTTGGGGTCGACCAGCAGCCCCTGCTTGTCCAGTGCCCGCAACTCGTCGGACAGCCCCGCAAGCAGGGCACGCGCCGGTTCGCTGATCGTGTGCAGTCGCGAGACATCCAGGATCGCGGTGTCGAACTCGGCGCATTCGCGGGTCGCGGTGCGGGCTACCTGTTCGGCCCCGGCGAACAGCAGGTCACCGTGCACCTCGTAGACCCGAACACCCGGTCGTGGGGTGTACACCCCACGAATCGCCGCATGAGCTTCACTGCTCACCGTCAGGAAATGCAGCCCCAGTTGTTGGGATAGGCTGCGGCACACCAGCATCCCGCGCACGCTGTTGCCCTTGGCGTCGATCCGCGGCGAGTAGACGCCGATGCCGAGCTGCCCGGGCAGCACCGCGACGATGCCACCGGCCACACCGCTCTTGGCCGGCATCCCGACCGCGCTGACCCACGCGCCGGCGGCGTCGTACATGCCGCAGGTCACCATGACCGACAGCGTGCGCCGCACCACCGCGGCATCGGTCACCTGCCGCCCGGTCAATGGGTTGAGGCCGCCGCGCGCCAGCGTCGCCGCCATCCGCGCCAGGTCGGTGCTGGTGACCTTCAGCGAACACTGGCGGATATAAAGGTCCAGGGCATCGTCGGGGTCGGCGCCCAATGCGCCGAAACTGTCCAGCAAATAAGCGATCCCGCGATTGCGGCTGCCGCTCGCCCGCTCGGACTGGTACACGGCCTCGTCGAAGTCCAGGCTGCGTCCGGCGCAGGCACTGAAGAACTCCCGAACGAGATCGAACCGGTCCTCGATGGACTTACCGGGGATCAAGGAGCACGCCACGATCGCACCGGCATTGATCATCGGGTTCTTCGGGACATTAGTGACCTGATCGACGCTGATCTTGTTGAAACCCTCGCCAGAGGGTTCCACGCCGATCCGCGCATCGACGTCCGCCTGCCCCAGCTGATCGAGGGCAAGCGCGTAGGTGAACGGCTTGGAGATGGACTGCATGGTGAATTGCACGTCGGCGTCGCCGGATTCATAGACGTACCCGTCCGACGACGACAATGCCAGGCCGAACCCCGTGGGATCGACCTCGGCGAGTTCCGGGATGTAGCTCGCTAACGCCCCATGGTTGACCCCGGCGTGCTCGGCAACAATCCCGTCCAAGTACCGCTGTACCAGTGCCGCCACGCACCGATGCTAGCCCGCACCCGCGCCGACTGCCCGGCACTGTCGTGTCGCTTTTCCGCTAGTGTCGCCGGCCGGCGCGTGTCATCGTTGAAACGTGCATGACGACTTCGACCGCTGCTATCGCGCCGTGAAGTCCAAAGACGCCCGCTTCGATGGCTGGTTCATCACCGCGGTACTCACCACAGGCATCTATTGCCGGCCCAGCTGCCCGGCCCGCACGCCGCTGCCGCCGGATGTGGAGTTCTATCCCACTGCCGCCGCGGCACAGCGAGCCGGTTTCCGCGCCTGTAAGCGTTGCCGCCCCGATGCCGCGCCGGGTTCTCCGAAATGGAACATCCGCGGCGACGTCGTGGGACGGGCCATGCGTCTGATCGCCGACGGCACGGTCGATCGGGAGGGCGTGATCGGGCTTGCCGGACACCTCGGCTACTCGGCCCGCCAGTTGCAGCGGTTGCTGCAGGCCGAGGTCGGCGCCGGCCCGCTGGCCCTGGCCCGCGCACAGCGCACTCAAACCGCCCGCGTCCTGATCGAGACCACGGACCTGCCCCTGGGTGACGTCGCCTTCGCCGCCGGATTCGCCAGCATTCGGCAGTTCAACGACACCGTCCGCGCCGTGTGCGCCACCACGCCGACCGCATTGCGCAGCAACGCCGCCGCACGGTCAACGGCCAGCTCAGACCGCGAAGCACCCGGTCCTGGCGCCCTGTCGCTGCGCCTGCCGGTGCGCACCCCGTTCGCGTTCGAGGGCGTGTTCGGCCACCTGGCGGCTTGCGCGGTACCCGGCTGCGAAGAGGTACGCGACGGCGCCTACCGCCGCACCCTGCGCCTGCCGCACGGCAACGGCATCGCCAGCCTGCGCCCGGCCCCCGACCATGTCCGATGCCGACTCGTGCTCGACGACTTCCGCGATCTCACCGCCGCGATCACCCGCTGCCGACGGCTGCTGGACCTCGACGCTGACCCCGAAGCCGTCGTCGAGGCCCTCACGGCCGACCCCGCCCTGGCGCCACTGGTGGCCAAGGCACCGGGGCAACGGATTCCGCGGACCGTCGATGAAGCCGAGCTTGCGGTGCGGGCCGTGCTCGGCCAACAGGTGTCGACCAAAGCGGCGCGTACCCATACGCATCGACTGGTGGTTGGATACGGTCAACAACTCGACGATCCCGACGGCGGGCTCACTCATGTCTTTCCTTCGGTGGAGCGTCTGGCCGAGATCGATCCCGATCGGCTCGCCCTCCCCCAAGCACGCCGGCGAACGCTGCTCACCCTGATCGCGCGACTGGCCGACGGCACTCTCGGCCTCAGTGCGGGCTGTGACTGGGAGCAGGCTCGCCACGACCTGATGGCCCTGCCGGGGATCGGAGCCTGGACCGCCGAGGTGATCGCCATGCGCGGGCTCGGCGACCCCGACGCGTTTCCCGTCACCGACCTCGGGGTGCAGGTGGCCGCGCGCCGATACGGCCTGCCAGACACCCCGCAAGCCCTGATCCAGCACGGTGCTCGCTGGCGACCGTGGCGCTCCTATGCCACCCAACATCTCTGGACCAGCCTCGATCACGCCGTGAACGACTGGCCCCCGGCAGCCAAGGAGATCGCATGACCACGCAGCGCATCATCGACAGCCCCATCGGCCCGCTCACCCTGGCAGGTAACGACGGCAAGCTCAGCCATCTGTTGATGCTGGACCATTCGCACGCTCCCGGCCGGACGGGCTGGGCACGCGACGACACCGCGTTTCCGGATGTGGTTGAGCAACTCGCGGCATACTTCGCCGGGGATCTCACCGAGTTCGATCTGGCCTACGAAATGGTCGGCACCGACTTCCAGAAGCGGGTCTGGACCGCCCTCCTGACCATCCCCTACGGCGAGACCCGTTCCTATGGTGAGCTCGCCGACCAGATCGAGGCGCCCAAGGCATCGCGCGCAGTCGGCTTGGCCAACGGCCGCAACCCGATCTCGATCATCGTGCCGTGCCACCGCGTGATCGGCAGCAACGGCAGCCTGACCGGCTACGGCGGCGGTATCGAGCGCAAGCGGGCATTGCTGGACCTAGAACAACAGCACAGCCGTGCCACCCTATTCGACTGAATCGCTTTCAGCCCAGCAGTTCTACCGGGTCCGGCATGGGGTACACGGTTTGGTCGGTGAAGGCGCCGAGGAAGTTCATCAGCCCAGTCAGGGCTTCATCCAAGGGCGGGTGCGGCGAGTCGATGACTCCCGCGAGGTATCCCTCGTTCACGAGCCCGAGCAGCGACGGATTGTCCTGCAGAGAGTAGATGTGGTACGTCTCCGGGTCGAACAAGCTCGCTATCGAGTTGGTGACCCCGTCCCACGCGGCCTTGCCCAGGGCGGTCAGTAGGTCACCGAAGTCGATATTGGGCGGGAACAAGCCACCCGATGTGGCCGCCACATCGACGTCTCCGGGTGGCCAGCCGTGGTCGATGCTGCCGTAGCCCAGATTCACCAGGATCCGGGTGACCGGCTCCAGAAGGTCATAGAGCGGCATCCCGAGAATCGGGATCAACTGCAGCGGAGCCAACAGCGGCAGGATCTCGGAGGGCAGCATGTGGAACGTGGTCAGCGAGTCGGGGTCCGAGGTCGGCAGCTCGCTAGCGTTCGCGATCTGATCTGGCGTCGCACTCAAGTACACCGAGTGCCCGTAGATGAAGCCCAACGCGGAGTTGAGCTGAGCCAGCGGATTGTCGTATGTCGGCTTGAACGCGACCGGGTCGTACTCGTAGCTGTAGACATCGGTGTGATACAGATCTGTTGGGACGTTGCTGGCCCCGGTGGGGCCGATCAGCACGAACCGGACAAGATCGTTGGACACGTCATTGTCGGCAAGCCAGTGCATCAATCCCACGGACATCCCGGCGCTCTGCGAGTAGCCGAACACCACGATCGGGTGGTCGGCGTCTACCTCGCCGCTGTTGAGCCGCTCAGCGACCGCGTTCTCGAGAATCTGCAGGCCTACCGCGCTCGATGTGGCGCTGACATTCTCCGGTGTAGCAAGGGACACCAGCTCGCCGGTGAATCCGTGCGGCGCCAGGAACAGATCATTGACGGCATCGAGGTAAGTCTGCGGCGGATCGGGAATGCCGGTTCCGCCCATCAGGAACGCGACCCCGTCACCGAGCGACGTGCCGTTGCCCGTCAAGGAGAAGGCCGTCGCCTGCGCGTGCGCGACTGGGGATGCCACCGGTACACCCGCGAAGAAGCCGGCAGCTACAACACTAGCGACGAGCGGCGGGCAAGGGTTAACGCGCACGCCAGTCCTCCTGTTAGGTTCCTTAGTTGAACCTTAACGGTACCGTGCAGGCATAGCCGTCGCAATAGATATGCTTAGCGAGGCTTAGCGCCTTCCCGGCGGTCGATTGGGATGACGTCGCCAGTACTGCCCAGTCGACCCCTTTGAGGTATATGCGCCACAAATGCCTGTGCCCCCCAATTTCTTGGGGGGCACAGGTTTTATGTTGTGTTCGGC
>CAXYUC010000136.1:0-11941 GCA_964292075.1 uncultured Mycolicibacter sp. | reverse complement strand
TTTTCCCCAGCAGTCCCCACAGTGCCCCCACCCAGTTGCCCAACAGTGTCGCCCCGGCACCCCCACTCTTTGCGGGGTGAAACTGGGTGGCGGCCAACGGCCCATCCTCGACAGCCGCCAGGAACGGTACCTGATGGGTCGCCCAGGTCACCAAAGCCTCCGGACGCCCCTCCCACCGCTGTGCGGCATAGGAGTGCACGAAGTAGAACCGGGTGTCGGCGTCCAGGCCGGCGAACAGGGTGCTGCCGGGTGCGGCGTCGACGACGTTCCAGCCCATGTGCGGGATCACCGGGGCGTCCAGCCGGGTGACGGCACCCGGCCATTGGCCGCAACCGGCGGTGTCCACCCCGAACTCGACTCCGTGGGCGAACAGGATCTGCATCCCGACGCACACTCCGAGTACCGGCCGGCCGGCCTGCACTCGTTCGGCGATGATCTTGTCGCCGTTGACCTGGCGCAGCCCGGTCATGCACGCCGCGTATGCCCCGACACCGGGCACCAGCAGACCGGCGGCATCGGCGGCGGCGACCGCGTCGGCGGTCACCTCGACCTGGGCGCCGACCCGTTGCAGTGCCCGCTGAGCGGAGCGCAGGTTCCCGGAACCGTAGTCCAGGATCACCACCCTGGGAGAGCCGCTCACAGGGCTCCCTTGGTGGACGGCACGCCGGTCACGCGGGGGTCGGGTTCCACTGCCTGGCGCAGCGCACGCGCGACCGCCTTGTACTGGGCCTCGGTGATGTGGTGCGGATCGCGGCCGTAGAGCACCCGCACGTGCAGTGCGATGCGTGCGTTCGACGCCAGCGTCTCGAACACGTGCCGGTTGATCACCGTGTGATAGGGCGCCTGCGTTCCGGCAATCGTGCTGTGCATCATGTGATCCGGTTCCCCGGTGTGCACGCAGTACGGGCGGCCGGACACGTCGACGGCAGCGTGGGCCAGCGTCTCGTCCATCGGGATGAATGCGTCGCCGAATCGGCGAATGCCCTTCTTGTCGCCGAGCGCCTCGCCCAGCGCCTGCCCGAGCACGATCGCGGTGTCCTCGACGGTGTGGTGGGCTTCGATCTCGACGTCGCCGCGGGCGCGCACCGTCAGATCGAAGCTGGCGTGACTGCCCAGGGCGGTCAGCATGTGATCGAAGAAGGGCACCCCGGTCTCGATGTCAACGATGCCGGTGCCGTCCAGGTCGAGTTCGACCGTGATGTCGGATTCGCGGGTGGCGCGTTGCACCCGGGCGCGACGGGTCATGATGCTCCTAATGGCGGTTGGGCGAGTTCGGTGGCCGCAAGCTGCTTGCTTGCGGCGAGCAGTGCGTCGTTCTCTTCCGGGAGGCCGGTGGTGGCCCGCAGGTAGCCGGGGATGCCGACGTCGCGGATGAGGATGCCGGCGTCCAGGTAACGCTGCCAGGTTGCGGGCGCGTCGGCGAACCGACCGAACAGCACGAAGTTGGCGTCGCTGGGAATGACCCGAAACCCCATGGCGGACAGCTCGGCCCGGACGCGGTCCCGTTCGGCGATCAACTGTGCGACGCTGCCGAGGGTGTCGTCGGCGTGGCGGAGCGCGGCGCGAGCGGCTGCCTGGGTGACCACCGACAGGTGATACGGCAGGCGAACCAGCAACATCGCGTCGATCACCGCCGGGGCCGCGATCAGGTAGCCGAGCCGGCCGCCGGCGAATGCGAACGCCTTGCTCATCGTGCGGCTGACGATCAGCTTGGCCGGGTAGTCGTCGATCAGCGCGATCGCGCTGGGCTGCGACGAGAATTCGCCGTAGGCCTCGTCGACGATCACGATCCCCGGCGCGGCATCGAGCAGGCTCCGCAGATCCTTGAGCGAGATGCTCTGCCCGGACGGGTTGTTCGGGGACGCGACGAACACCACGTCGGGGTGGTGCTCGGCGATGGCGGCGCCGGCCACATCGATGTCCAGCCCGAAGTCGGAGGTCCGGTTGGCGGCCAACCACCGCGTCTGGGTGCCGTCGGAGATGATCGGGTGCATCGAGTACGACGGAACGAATCCGATGGCGCTACGGCCCGGGCCGCCGAATGCCTGCAGCAACTGTTGCAGGATCTCATTGGAGCCGTTGGCCGCCCATACATTGTCCGGCCCCACTTCGACGCCGGTCTGGGCGCTCAGATAGGCAGCCAGGTCGGTGCGCAACGCCACCGCATCGCGATCGGGATAGCGGTGCAGCTCAGCGGCGACCTCACGCACCGAGCGCGCCACGTCGTCGATGAGCGCCTCGCTCGGCGGGTGCGGATTCTCGTTGGTGTTGAGCCGCACCGGAACCTCCAGTTGCGGTGCGCCATAGGGCGACTTGCCGCGCAGGTCATCGCGCAGCGGCAGATCCGCCAGGGTGATCCCAGCGCCCGGTCGGGCCGGTGTGCCGCTCACTGCTCGAACCTCCGTCGTACCGCTTCGCCGTGTGCGGGCAGATCTTCGGCCGTGGCCAGCGCGATCACGTGTCCGCTGACATCTTTGAGCGCGGCCTCGGTGTAGTCGACGACGTGGATGCCACGCAGGAAGGTCTGTACCGATAGGCCACTGGAGTGCCGCGCACTGCCCGCGGTGGGCAGCACGTGATTGGAGCCGGCGCAGTAGTCACCGAGGCTGACCGGCGCGTACGGTCCGACGAAAATCGCACCGGCTGAACGGATTCGAGTCGCCACGGCAGCGGCGTCGGCGGTCTGGATTTCGAGGTGCTCGGCGGCGTAGGCGTTGACCACGCGGATACCGGCGTCCAGGTCGTCGACCAGGACGATCGCCGACTGCGGTCCAGACAGTGCCGTCCTCACCCGCTCGCGGTGCACGGTGGTCTGCAGCTGGGCGGCCACCTCACGGTCGGTGGCATCGGCCAGCTCGGGGCTGGTGGTGACCAGCACGCTGGCGGCCATTTCGTCGTGCTCGGCCTGACTGATCAGGTCCGCGGCCAGGTGCGCCGGGTGCGCGGTGTTGTCGGCCAAGATGGCGATCTCGGTGGGCCCGGCTTCGGCGTCGATCCCCACCTGCGAGCGGCACAACCGCTTGGCGGCGGTGACGTAGATGTTGCCGGGGCCGGTGACCATGTCGACCGGTGCCAGCTCGCCCCCATCGGTATCGGTGCCGCCGTAGGCCAGCAATGCCACCGCCTGGGCACCGCCGACCGCCCAGACCTCGTCGACACCGAGCAACCGGGCTGCGGCCAGGATCGTCGGGTGCGGCAGACCGTCAAAGGCGGCCTGGGGCGGGCTGGCGATCACCAGCGACTCGACACCGGCGATCTGGGCCGGGACGACGTTCATCACCACGCTGGACGGGTAGACCGCGTTACCGCCCGGTACGTACAGGCCCACCCGCTCGACCGGAAGCCAGCGTTCGGTGACGGTGGCGCCCGGTGCCAGTGTGGTGGTGGTGTCGGTGCGCCGCTGATCGGAGTGGACCGCACGGGCGCGGCTGATCGCCACTTCCAGGGCGGCACGTACGGCGGGGTCCAGTTCGGCCAGTGCGCGCTCCAGTGCCGCCTCCGGGACCCGGATCGTGGCCGGTCGTACCCGATCGAACGATTCACCGAACTCCAGTGCTGCGGCGGCCCCACGTTCGGCGACCGCCTCGACGATCGGGCGCACCCGCGGCAGCACCGCCTCCACGTCCACACCGCCGCGCGGCAGGGCGGCACGCAGCTCGGCCTTGGATAGGTCCGATTGTTCGGTGCCGCGCAGGTCGATGCGTGCCATCAGGCCGGTGTTCACACCGTCCATTGTCCCAGAGGGGCTCAAGTCAATATCGCGGCGCCGGGACGACCCGCCGCGCACCGGCTCGCGGCTAGGGTGGGGCGCAGTGTGACGTCGGCGAACACCGATCGCCGGCGTCCCCGTCCTGACCCATGAAGAACGGAGTTGCCATGGCTTCCGACAAGGGTGCTGCCGATCCGTCCACGCTGCCGGCGGTGTTCCCGGCGTGGTTCGACCGGCTGCAGATCAAATACATGAACCCGGTGCTCAAACCGCTGTCCAAGTACGTTCCGGGCACCTCGGTGATCACCCATCGGGGCCGCAAGTCGGGCAAGCCGTACCAGACGGTGGTGACCACCTACCGCAAAGGCGACATGCTGGCGATCGCGCTCGGCCACGGCAAGACTGACTGGGTCAAGAACGTGGTCGCCGCAGGTGAGGCCGACGTCCGGCTGTCCCGCAGTGAACTGCACTTGGTCAATCCGCGGATTCTGCCGGCCGGCTCGGGTGACGCCTCGCTGCCGTTCCTGCTGCGGGTGCAGAACCGCAAGGTGGCGGTGCTCGTCACCGATATCAGCTGAGGCCAGCGCTACATGTCCAGGCCGATGTCGAGCACCTGCACCGAATGGGTGAGGCCTCCCACGGCCAGGTAGTCGACTCCGGTGGCGGCGTAGGCGCCCGCGCAGTCCAGGGTGAGCCCACCGGATGACTCCAGCAGCACGCCGGGGGCGCGGGAGTCGCGTCGCTGCACCGCCATCTGGGTCTGCCAGACCTCGAAGTTGTCCAGCAGCACCAGCTCGGGCCCCTCGGCGAGCACCTCATCGAACTGCTCGAGCGAATCCACCTCGACCTCGCAGGGCACGTCGGGCGCTGCCGCCCGGACTGCCCGCAGCGCCGCAGCCACCGAACCCGCCGCGGCCACATGGTTGTCCTTGATCAGGGCGGCGTCGCCCAGACCCATCCGGTGATTCACCCCACCGCCGACGCGTACCGCGTACTTCTGCAGCACCCGCAGACCGGGCAGCGTCTTGCGGGTGTCGCGGATGCGCGCCGACGTGCCGTCCACGGCATCGACCCAGGCCGCGGTGGCCGTTGCGATCCCGGACAGATGGCAGACCAGGTTGAGCATGGTGCGTTCGGCGGTCAGCAGGCCACGGGTGTCGGCCTTGAGGCTCAGTACCGGTGCGCCGGCCGCAAGCCGGGCGCCGTCGGCCACCCTGTCCAGCACTTGGTAGCCGTCGGCTCCGAGGACCTCGTCGAGTACCAGCAGGGCCAGGTCGACCCCGGCGATCACCCCGGGCACCCGAGTGACCATGGCCGTTTCGGCCGTCACACCGGCGGGGACCGTCGCTGCGGTGGTGACGTCGGGCCCGTAGCGCAGATCCTCGTCGAGCGCGCGGGCGATGACCTGGCGCGCCTCGTCGAGTTCGGTCTCGGACAGCATCACGATGTGACTCCTGCGGGTGTCTCGAGCGCGACGACTCCGTCGCGCAGCCGGATGGTGGAACTGCGGGCCTGGCCGGGGTCGGCGGCCGAGTAGTCAGCGCGGTGGTGGCAGCCACGGCTTTCGGCGCGGGCCGATGCCGCCGCGGCGACCACCCGGGCGGCCATGGTCAGTGCGGCGTCCTCGACGCCGGCCCGGTCGGCGACCGGGCGCGCGCCGGCGCCGGCCAGCAGTTCCTGCAGCCGGGCGAGCCCGTGCGCGTCGCGGACCACCGAAGCGTCGCGCGACATTGCGTCCTGCAGGGTCTGTCGGTCCAGCGCCGCGCGGTGGGCAGGCTCGGGTGCTGCGGCGTCGGGTCGACCGACTGCTGCCGAATGCGCCGCGGCCGAGGTGGCCGCACGGGCACCGACCCCCAGGCCTTCCAGCAGGCTGTGGGAAGCCAACCGGGTGGCGCCGCGCAGCCCGGTTCGGCCCACCTCGCCCGCGGCGAACAGGCCGGGCAATTCGGTGCGGCCGGTGACGTCGGTGATCACGCCGCCGCAGCTGTAATGCGCACCTGGGACCACCGGAATCGGTTGGCGCACCGGGTCGATACCGGCTTCGCGGCAGGCCGCGGTGACGGTCGGGAAGCGTTCTTCGAAGCCGTCGATTCCCCGCGCGTCGAGATACGCGCAGTCGTCGCCGGTTTCGCGCAGGCGCGCATCGATCGCCCCCGCCACCACGTCGCGCGGCGCCAGGTCCCCCATCGGGTGCACCCCTGCGGTGATCGATGCGCCGCGCGCGTCGATCAGCTTGGCGCCCTCTCCGCGCACCGCCTCGGTGATCAGCGGCCTGCGCCCTCCGGTGGCGCGGCCGTTGCCGGCTCCCGAGAACAGCATCGTCGGATGGAACTGGATGAATTCCAGGTCGCTGACCGCGACGCCGGCCCAGAGCGCCAGGGCCACCCCGTCGCCGGTCGCTCCACCGGGATTGGTGGTCGCCCGGTACAGATGCCCCAGACCGCCGGTCGCCAGCACCACCGACGGGGCGTGGATCACGCCGATTCCGTCGGCATTGGCCACCAGCACGCCGGTGACGCGCTCGGCGTCACGCAGGATCTCACACACCACCTGACCCCAGCGAACATCCAGTGCGGCCGCGGCCTGGTCCAGGGCACGTTGCACTTCGGCCCCGGTGGCGTCGCCGCCGGCATGAATGATGCGGCGCCGGGAGTGCCCGCCTTCGCGGGTGAGCGCCCAGTTCCCGTCCGAATCCTGGTCGAACACCGCGCCGGCGCCGGCGAGGTCGGAGACCGCGCGGTAGCCGGCGGCCACGATGGAGGACACCGCGTCCCGGCCGCACAATCCGCCGCCGGCGGCCAGGGTGTCGGCCACGTGGGCCGCCACGGAGTCGTCATTGCCCGGCAGTACCACCGCGATGCCGCCCTGGGCGTAGTGCGTCGCCGTTGCCGCAGATCCCGCGGCGGATTTGCTGAGTACCACGACTTCGCGCCCGGCGCGGTGCGCGGCCCGCGCCGCAGCCCGCCCGCCGACGCCCGTGCCGATGACGACGACATCGGCCCGCTGCTGCCAGCTGGGACCAGGGGTCACTTGCTGACCGGGACGGAGTGTCCGATCGAGATCATCCGCTGCACGCTGCGGGCTGCCAGGCGTGCTGTCTCGGGGTCGACGTGGATCTCGTCGGCGCCCTCGGTCAGGCTGCGCAGCAGGGCCGCCGGGGTGATCATCTTCATGTACTTGCAGGCCGCCTTGCGGTTGACCGCCTCGAAGTCGACCTGCGGCGCGGCCTTGCGCAGCTGGTGGATCATGCCGATCTCGGTGGCGACCAGCACCTTGCGGGCCCCAGTGCGCGCGGCCTCCTCAAGCATCCCGCCGGTGGACAGGATCTTGACCTGCTCCGCCGGAAAGTGACCCTCGCCGACCAGGTACAGCGACGACGTCGCGCAGCCGCACTCGGGGTGCACGAACAGTTCGGCGTCGGGGTTGGCCCGCGCCTTCTCGGCGAGCTCGTCGCCGTTGATGGCGGCGTGCACGTGGCATTCGCCGGCCCAGATGTGGATGTTGTCGCGGCCGGTGACGCGTTTGACGTGCTGGCCCAGGAACTGGTCGGGAAGAAACAGCACCTCGCGGTCCGGATCGATCGCGTTGACCACATCGACGGCGTTCGATGAGGTGCAGCAGTAGTCGGTCAGCGCCTTGACCGCCGCGGTGGTGTTCACGTAGGACACCACGACCGCGTCCGGGTATTCGTCGCGCCAGGCCTGCAGTTCCTCGGCGGTGATCGAGTCGGCCAGCGAACAGCCCGCCCGGGTGTCGGGCAGCAGCACCGTCTTGTCCGGGGACAGGATCTTGGCCGTCTCGGCCATGAAGTGCACCCCGCAGAACACGATGGTGTCCTCGTCCGCGGTGGCCGCGATCCGGGCCAGCGCCAACGAGTCCCCGACGTGGTCGGCGATGTCCTGGATCGCCGGCAGTTGGTAGTTGTGGGCCAGGATCGTCGCGTTGCGTTCCTTCTTGAGCCGCAGAACCTCGGCCACCCATTCCTCGTCGGGTTCGATGCCGCTGTAGCCGGCCGGCGAGTTCACGATGCGGCCGGCCAGGCTGCTCGCCTGCACACCGCTGTCGGTGAGGGTGGTCATGAGTGACTCCTTCTCAAAACAGGTTTTCGACTTATAATCGAAAACGTGGTCCATACTAGCACCGCGCACGAAGTGCTCACCGTGGTCTTCCAGGTTGGCGGCCTTGACCAGCGCCGACCCCGACTCAACGTGTTGCTGTGGGAACGCGCGCGCGAACCGCAGTCGGGGCGCTGGTCACTGCCCGGTGGCCTGCTACGCAATGACGAGGATGTCACGGCCTCGGCCCGCCGCCAGCTGGCCGAAAAGGTCGACTTGCGTGAGATCGCCCACCTTGAGCAGCTGGCTGTGTTCTCCGACCCAAGCCGGGTGCCCGGCGTGCGCACCATCGCCTCGACATTTCTGGGCCTGGTGCCCTCCCCCGCCGACCCGGAGCTGCCGAGCGACACCCATTGGCATCCGGTCGACGACCTGCCGCCGATGGCCTTTGATCACGGACCGATGGTGGCGCACGCCCACAGCCGTCTGGTCGCCAAGATGTCGTATACGAATATTGGATTCGGCTTGGCGCCAACGGAATTCATCCTGTCAACACTGCGGGACATCTACAGTGTCGTGCTGGACTACCAGGTCGATGCGACCAACCTGCAGCGGGTGTTGGTACGCCGCGGGGTGATCACCCGTACCGGTACCACTGCCCGTTCGGGCCGTAGCGGGGGCCGCCCGGCGGCCCGGTACCGGTTCACCGAGTCCGAACTTCGGGTCACCGACGAATTTGCCGCATTGCGGCCGCCCGGGTGAGTCGAGTGGAATCTTAACGGCCTCTTAGGCAAGAATGCCGGGATGGACGTCGACAGTCTGGCCCGCGAAACATCTGTCGAGTGGATCGGGCAGGCCCCGCACCAGCCGTTGCAATCCGGCGAACGGCCCCTGCGGCCGGACGAGGATCCGTTCTATGAGCCACCGGCAGGCTTCCAGCACGCCGTGCCGGGCACCGTGCTGCGCTCCCGCGACGTCGAGCTGGCCTTTCTGGGCCTGATCCCGCAGCAGCTGCAGGCCACCCAGCTGCTCTACCGCAGCGTCGACCGCAACAACGTCCCGCAGGTGACGGTGACCACCGTGGTGGTGCCCACCGAGCGGAATCGGACCCGGCCGTGCCCGGTCGTGTCGTACCAGTGCGCGATCGACGCGGTGGACGGCCGGTGCTTCCCGTCCTTCGCGCTGCGTCGCCACGCCCGGGCGCACGGATCCTTCACCCAACTCGAGTTCGTACTGATCGCAGCGATCCTGTCGCAGGGGTGGGCGGTGTCGATCCCCGACCATGAGGGCCGCTTCGGCCACTGGGGGGCACCGTATGAGCCCGGCTACTACGTGCTCGACGGGCTGCGGGCCGCGCTGGGCACCGAGCAGCTGGGGCTGTCCCCCGATGCTCCGGTGGGCCTGTGGGGCTACTCCGGCGGCGGCCTGTCCACGGCGTGGGCGGCTCAGGTCTGCGGCGACTACGCCCCCGACCTCAACATCGTCGGCGCCGCGCTGGGCTCACCGGTCGGCGACCTGGGCAACACATTGTTGCGACTGAACGGATCGTTCTGGTCTGGCTTGCCGGCACTCATGATCGCCGCCCTGCGGCGGGTCTATCCGGAACTCGACAGTTTCGTCGAGGAACACGCCACCGTCGACGGACGTGCGCTGATGCGCGCGTTGGAGTCGACAAGCACCGCGGCTGCGGTGCTGCGTCTGCACCACCGTTCGTTGAGCACTTACATCGACAAGCCACTGGACGAGCTGGTGGAGACCCCGGTGGTACAGCACGTCTTCGAGGACACCAGGCTGGGCTCCATCGTGCCGACCCCTCCGGTGCTGATGGTGCAGGCCATCCACGACCAGGTGATCTCCATCGACGACATCGACGCCCTGGCCGGGTCCTACGCGGCCGGCGGCGTGCGGATCACCTATCACCGCGATCTGCTCAGCGAGCATGTGACACTGCATCCACTGTCAGCACCGATGGTGCTGGACTGGTTGCGGGACCGGTTCGCCAACCGGCCGCTGCCGCAGGCCCCGGTGAGCAGCGCATGGCCGGCGCTGCTGAACCCCAAGACCTACCTCGGGTTGTTGCGCCTGGGTGTGGTCGCGGGCCGGGTCATCACCGGCGGGGCGGTACGACGGCTTCCGCTGTGACGGCCGGCTGCGGTCGCCGTATGGGTTCCGGCGGATAGCCGCCGAGGTCGTCACGAGTGCACCACGTGGCGCACATGCCATACACCAGCGCCGCGGTGGCCGCCGGCAACAGCAGTGAGGCCGCGATCTGTAGCGGCGAGTGCCCGAAGAACACCGGTGGCCCCTCCGCGACGTAGTGCACTCGGTGTTCGGGACTCACCGGTGCGCCATCCACGTCGATGGTGCCGTAGCGGCGCTGCACTAGGACGGTGCCGGTCAGTACGGCAAGCGCTGCCCCAGTACCCAGACCCACCAACAGGCCGGCGATCATGCCCGGTCCCCGATGCGCCCGCCACTGCCAGGCCAGGGTGGCCGCTACCACCGCTACCACGCCCAACAGCCCGAGCAGCAGGAACGGCGCGATGAAGAAGTGCTCGGCCTCGTTGCCCAGATAGGCCTGCACTCGTTCGCCGCTACGGGTCAGTGCCACCACGCCGTTGATGGGCGGGGCGACCCACGCCCACAATGCACCGATCGGCAGACCGACAGCGGCCAGTCCGGTGGCAATGATCAGGTAGGCCCGTCCCCGCGTGATCCGCGGGGCACCGCCGGGCGTCACCGCTGGTTGTCCAAGTCGGTCGAATCCACCAGGCCGTGCCGCGAACACTTGGCCCACCAACCATCCGGGCGGACCTGCACCATCATCCGGCGTCCGCAGGAGGCGCAGAATCGCGGCGGCTCCAAACCCAATTGGGCGGCGGTGGGCAGCGATGCGCCGGCGGGATCGTCGATCTGTACACCGGTGTAGACGTTGTAGACGCCGGCTCCCACCGGAACGGGCAGGTCGCGGACCATCACAGGGTGGCGTTGAGTGCCTTGATCGGCATCTGCAGGTCGTCGAGCAGTTCCAGGTCGGTCTCGGCCGGCCGGCCCAGGGTGGTCAGGTAGTTGCCCACGATGATCGCGTTGATGCCGCCCAAGATGCCCTGCTTGGCGCCCAAGTCGCCCAGCGTGATCTCCCGGCCGCCCGCGAAGCGCAGCATGGTGCGCGGCAGGGCCAGCCGGAACGCAGCGACGGCCCGCAGCGCGTCAGCGGCCGGCAGTACCTCCAAGTCGCCGAACGGGGTGCCCGGGCGCGGATTGAGGAAATTCAGCGGTACCTCGTCGGGGTTCAGCTCGGCCAGATCGGCGGCGAACTCCGCACGCTGCTCCAGCGTCTCGCCCATGCCCAGGATGCCGCCGGAGCAGACCTCCATACCGGCTTTGGCCACCATCCGCAGGGTCTCCCACCGCTCTTCCCAGGTGTGGGTGGTGACGACGTTGGGAAAGTGCGACCGGGCGGTCTCCAGGTTGTGGTTGTACCGGTGTACGCCCATGGCGGACAGCTGGTCCACCTGCTCCTGGGTCAGCATGCCCAGCGAGCAGGCGATCTGGATGTCGACCTCGTTGCGGATGGCCTCGATACCCGCGGCGACCTGAGCGAGCAGCCGCTCGTCGGGCCCGCGTACCGCCGCGACGATGCAGAATTCGGTGGCGCCGGTCTTGGCGGTCTGCTTGGCGGCCTCGACCAGGCTGGGAATGTCCAGCCAAGCGCTGCGCACCGGTGAGGAGAACAGTCCCGACTGCGAGCAGAAGTGGCAATCCTCCGGACAGCCACCGGTCTTCAGGCTGATGATGCCCTCGACCTCGATCTCCGGGCCGCACCAGCGCATCCGCACCTCGTGGGCCAACGCCAGCAGCTCATCGAGCCGGTCGTCGGGCAGCTGCAGCACTTCGAGAACCTGATCCCGCCGCAACGCCTCGCCGCGCTCCAGTACCTGTTCCCGGGCCAGCGCCAGGATGTCGTCGGTCACGCGTGCTCCCCTCAAGACTTGAACGGTGTTCAGGTTAGGCTAGCGGGGTGCAGCTGCACAAACCTGACGTGGTCGCCGCGGCGACCACCATCCTGGACGACTACGGCATAGCCGATCTGTCGATGCGCCGGCTGGCGCGCGGGCTCAATGTCAGCCCCAGCCCGCTGTACTGGCATTTCGCCAACAAGCAGCAGCTGCTGGGT
>CAXYUC010000135.1:0-11963 GCA_964292075.1 uncultured Mycolicibacter sp. | reverse complement strand
GTGGGTGCAGGACCACAGCACGCGGGGGTCGACCCCGCCCCCTTCTGCGGCGGTGCCCCCCAGTGGGCGGACGGCCTGCCCCGGGCCGGAGCCGCCGATACGCTCGAAGCCCTTCTCCGGTACGTGGTGGCCGGGCAGCGGCTGGGCGTCGGCCAGATCGACCTCGCCGGTCGGCATCGGCTTGTCGCCGAGCAGGTAGGGGGCCTTGGCCATCCAGTGGTCACGCAAGTCCATGATGACCAACTTGGGGCTCAGTGGCTTGCCGGTGTTCCAGGCGGGACACTGCGACTGGCAGCGGCCACACTCGGTACAGGTGGCGAAGTCGAGCATGCCCTTCCAGGTGAAGTCGTCGATCTTGCCGCGGCCGAACACCGCGTCTTCCGGCGGGTTGTCGAAGTCCAGCGGTTCGCCCTGGTACTCGATCGGCAGCAGCGGGCCCAGCGCGTTGGGCAGTCGCTTGAAGGTGACGTTGATCGGGGCCAAGAAGATGTGCAGGTGCTTGGAGTGCAGCACGATCAGCAGGAAGCCCAGTGCCACCGCAACGTGCAGCAGCAGAGCGCCGGTCTCGATGTTCTCGTTGACGGCGAGCCCCAACGGTGCCATGAGCTTGCCCATCAGATGCGACAGGTAGGCGCCCTTGCCGTAGGGCAGGGTGCCGGTGTTGACCGCGGCGCCGCGCAGCAGCAGGAAGGTCCAGACCACGTTGAGGATCATCACGAGGATCAGCCACGCACCGCCGTTGTGCGAGCCGTAGAACCGGGACGACCGGCCGTGCTCGGTCGGGTTGCGCAGGACCCGGATGACCATGAACACGAAGATCGACAGGGTGACCGCGGTGATGAAGAAGTCCTGCATGAAGCCCAGG
This sequence comes from uncultured Mycolicibacter sp., assembly GCA_964292075.1. GTDB lineage: Bacteria > Actinomycetota > Actinomycetes > Mycobacteriales > Mycobacteriaceae > Mycobacterium. The sequence continues at coordinate 11,098 of CAXYUC010000135.1, read as the reverse complement.
AAGTCCCAGTGGCCGACGATCGGGATGGCGAAGTGTGGGGTGAACATCTGGCCGTAGGCCTCGATGTACACCGTGATCAGAACGAAGAACGCCCACATGGTGAAGAAGTGCGCGATACCCGGGATGTTCCACTTCAGCAGCTTGGCCTGGCCGGCGACCTCACGGATCTGGGTCTCGATCCGGGCCCTGATGTCGTTGGTCCGCTCGGGACCGACCTTCTGACCGGACATGACCAGTCGGAAGAGCCAGAACACCCGGCGTGCGGCCAGCAGGCCAACAAGTCCCGTCATGGACAGGCCGACCACCAGCCTGATCAGCATCTGGGTATTTTCGGTCACGGAGAGCCTCTCCCATCCACAAGTTACCGGTCAGTAACTTAGCTATGGTTACTGACGGGTAACTTACCGCCAATCTTGCGCAGCACCAGTTCAAGCCCTGCTCGGTGCTCGCTCATAGTGCCACTCCGAGGTCGTTCGGCGCGACAAAGGCTGGCCTAACTGTATCGGCGGGCGACCGTTCGGACGCTCGCTCGGACAGTGGAAATCAGAGTCCGGGCAGCGGGATGACGATCTCCGGCGGCTGTCGTGTCGGCGTAGGTGTGACTGGGGCAGCCGTGGTGCTCGGTGCTGTTGTCGTGCTCGGGGGTGCGGTGGTGGTCGACGGCGCGGTGGTGGTGGTCGCGGGGGGTGCGGTGGTCGTCGTGGTGCCGGGCGGCGCGGTGGTGGAGGCGGGGGTCTGCGATTCCGCCGCCGGCGGCGGATTTTCGGCGGTGGGGGCGTCGGAAGGGGACTGTTCCAGGCTTGGGGCCGCGGGCGCCTTGGCGGGCGCGGTGGTGGTGGACGTCACCGAACTGGTCGCCGGCGCGGTGGGGCTCGGTTCCTTGTTCAGCAGCCGGACCATGCCCCATACCAGGAGGGCGATCAGGATTGCGGTCAGCACGCCCAGGCCGACCAGCGCGACTGGTCGCAGATACCACGGAGTACGTGGCGGCGGCGGTTCGGTCGGCTCGGGCTGGCGGCCAGTGGGCTCGCGGTACTCGCTGTAGTAGGCCGGCTCGCCGTAGTTACCGTTGCCGCCGTAGTGGTACCCGGCCATCTGGGTCGGTTCGTTGTTCGGGTCGTCCGGCGATCGGTTCACACGCACCGAGGGTAGGTGCCGCGCCTGACGAAATCCCGCGACGACACTGGCGGAAACCCGTCAGCTGGCCAAACGGCGACGCGCGACAAGCTCGACCACACCTCGCCAGCCGAGTAGGAACACCGCGGTCACCGTCGAAGCGACCACGATGAAACTCTTCGCCACACTGGCCGAGGTCGCTTCGCGCAAGAGCATGCCGATCAGCACCGTCGAAATCCAGACCGTCACCCCGGTGGGCCAGAGGGCGGTGGGACTGCGCCAGGCGCGCGAGAGCAGCCAGCCCAGCGCTGTGCCGCTCAGAAAAGGCCAGGCCGTAGTCGCCAAGCCGCTGATCGTGGTGCCCTCGTCGTGGCTACGTCGGCCGAGCGCGCAGAAGATCAACACGGCCACCACGTCAACGGCGAGCCAAGCCGGCTTCCGGGGCGGTTGCATGCGGCGAGAGTACCGGGCCGGCGGACTACCGGCGCGGCGGCAGGGTGATCACGGTCGGTAGCTCGGGAACCTTGGGGATCGGCGGGATGGTGATCACCGACGGCAGATGCGGTAGGTGATGGTGCGGCGGCTCGCTTGCGGGCGGTGCCTGCTGTGCCGGCGGCTGCTGCGGCGGGGCCTGCCGGGGCGGGGCCGCCGTCGAGGTGGTGCTGCTGGGCGCAGTGGAGGAACTGGTTGCGGTGGTGGCACTGCTGGTGCTGCTCGTGGTGCTTGACGGGCTGGTTGCCGGGGTTGTGTCGCCGCCGGGTCCGCGGCTGGTCAGCTGGATGATTCCCCAGATCACGACCGCGAGCATCGCCGCGATGAGTCCGAACCAGGCAATCAGCACCGAACGGCGGCGAAACCACGGAATGTCCGACAGTGCGGCGAAATCGGTGCCCTGCGGGTCGGTCGGCTCTTCGAAGGCGCTATAGGGGGCGTATTGGGTGGGGGCATTGCCGGGGTGGTAGCCGGTATCGCCGGTGTTTCGCGCCTGGTTGGCGGGTCCGAACGGAGCCGGCGCTGGCCCAGGTGGTTGCGGCCCGCGCTGGCCGTAGGGCATGGACCGGGTGTGGTCCTCGCTGGGTTTGCCTGAACGGTCCGAAGATCCGAAGCGCGCCATTTCACCGATCGTAACGGAAAGAACTGGCAGGCGACTTGGGCGAAAAATCAGAAGGTATCGACGTTCTCGATGCTGACGAGCATGCCGTGGCCGGTGCGGTCGTTGGTGAACCGCGTGCCGTTGACATCGGCATTGATCGTCCAACCTTGAGCCTGGTAGGTGAGGTAGTCGATGGTGACGACCGGGATGTCGCCCAGGTTGCCCAACACCCACTGCACGGTGCCGTCGGCGCTGAGACTGACTCCGTTGGCGTGCTGTCCGTCTTTGAGGGGCGTGTTGGTGAACTGCGCTTCACAGTCGACTTGTGGTGACGAGATCTGGCAGCGGGTCCGGCCGGATTTCGTCTCGATGAAGACGTAACCGTTGTCGTCGGGCGGCAGCGGGATGGCGTCGGCCGGCCGGTTCGGGGTGGTCGGCTTGGTCGGACCCGGCGGGCTCGGCGGCGCGGGGTTGGTACGCGGTGGCCGAAACGACGGCTCCGGTGGCCCCCCGCCCGGTGCTGCGGTCGGGTGGCCGTCGACGGTAGTGCTGCAACCGGTCAGCAGCAGCGCGGCCGCCAGCGTCAGCTTTCCGGCCGTTCTACGCTTCGACTGGTCTGGTACCCGCACTCGTTCCCCCGCTGACATCTGTTGCGGCTCAGCGTACGCATCCAGTGACATCAGTGGCTGTAGTGACGCGCGGTACTGCCGAGGGTCAGGAAAGGTCACGGAAGGCTAGCGCCGTACCGGCGACCGCCGTCACCGCGGCAACCGCATAGCCCACCAGTGACCACCAGCCGGCATGCAGGTACGCGGTGACTGCCACGATCGCGATGGCGCAGAAGACCAGCACCATTCCATACAGCGGGGGTTTGGCTGCGTAACGGTTGCGGGCCATGTGTTTTTCGGCCTTCTACTTGTCCGGATCCGGCTGCGTTGCCACAGCCGGTGTCTGGTCGGGGGGCGTCTGGTCGAGCTCGGCCGCGGCCTGTACCCGTCCGCGCACCAGGTACCAGCCGATGACCAGTGCCGGCGTGCCGATGAGCAGCACTCCCCAGACGAACGGGCCGCTGCGGTGATCGAACAGCATGAGGACCAGCACGCCCGCCAGGAACACCAATGTCGCGTACCCGCTGTAGGGAGCCAGCGGCATCCGGAACGACGGTCGTTTCAGCACGCCCGCATTGGCGAGCCGGAGCATCCGCAGCTGGCAGGCCACGATCGTCGCCCACGCCGCCATCACCCCGACCGAGGCGATATTGAGCACGATCTCGAAGGCTTGTCCGGGGCGCAGCGCGTTGAGGACGACGCCGAGCAGGCCAACCCCGCTGGTCAGCAGGATGCCGCCGTAGGGCACCCCGTTCTTCGAGATCTTGCCGGTGAACGCCGGGCCGCTGCCGTTGACCGCCATGGAGCGCAGGATCCGCCCGGTGGAGTACAGCCCGGCGTTGAGGCTGGAGAACGCGGCGGTCAGCACCACCAGATTCATCAGGCTGCCGGCGCCGGTGAAACCGACCTTGGAGAAGAACGTGACGAACGGGCTCTGGTGCTCTTTGAAGGCGGTGTAGGGCAGCAGCAGCGCCAGCAGCACCACCGATCCCACGTAGAAGATCCCGATGCGGGCCACCACCGAGTTGATCGCTCGCGGCATGACCTTCGCGGGGTCGGGGGTTTCACCGGCGGCGGTGCCGACCAGTTCGACTCCCGCGTAGGAGAACACCACCCCGGAGGTCACCAGCACCAGTGGGATCAGGCCCGTGGGCAGGAATCCGCCGTTCTGGGCCAACAGGTGCAGGCCGGTTTCCTGGCCGTCGACTTGGTATCGGCCGCCCAGGAAGATGGTGCCGACGATCAGAAACGTCAGCAGCGCGATGACCTTGATCAGCGCGGCCCAGAATTCCAGCTCACCGAAGAGCTTCACCGAGATCAGGTTCATCGACAGCACCGCCAGCAGGGCGATCAAGGCCAGCGTCCACTGCGGGATCACCTCGAACAGGTGCCAGTAGTGGAAGTAGCTGGCGATCGCGGTGGTGTCCACGATCCCGGTCATCGACCAGTTCAGGAAGTACAGCCACCCGGTGACGAATGCGGTTTTCTCCCCGAAGAATTCGCGCGCGTACGAGACGAACGATCCCGACGACGGCCGGTGCAGCACCAGCTCGCCGAGCGCGCGCAGGATAAGGAAGACAAAGGCGCCACAGACCGCGTAGGCGATGAACAGGCCCGGCCCGGCCGAGGCGAGCCGGCCGCCGGAGCCGAGGAACAGCCCGGTGCCGATGGCACCACCGAGGGCGATCATCTGCAGTTGCCGGGGGGCCAGGTCCTTGTGGTAGCCCTCGTCCTCGCGGGTCAGCGCAGCCGCGGAAATCGGGTGCGGGGCGGGGGAATGTGACATCGGTGCGAGGGTAACGCACCAGGGTTGCTGGTCAGCGCTGCCGTTTCGCTACAGCGAGCCGAACCAACCGCCGAGGGAACCACTTAGTCCGACTGGACTAAGTCCGCTACCCTGATTGGGTGTCAACCGTGAACATCCACGACGCGAAGACGCACTTGTCGAGCCTGCTGGCCCGGGTCGAGAACGGTGAGACGATCACGATCGCCCGTGCCGGTAAGCCGGTCGCCGACCTCGTCCCACACCTGCGCGTCGACATCGCCTTCGGCGTCGCGGCCGGTCGGCTCGACTACGACGACGAACACTTCGACGATGTCGACCCGGTGGTCAACGCCCTGTTCGGAATCGAATGACCGGTGTCCTGCTGGACACCCATGTGGTGCTCTGGCTGCTCGACGGCAGCCCGCGGCTAGGGGTGCGGGCGCGGGAGCGGATCACCGCCGGCGAGGTCGTCTTCGTCTCCGCTGCGAGCGCCTGGGAGATGGCCATCAAGGCGAACCTCGGCAAGCTGACCCTGCCGGCGGACCTGGACGCCGCGATCGAGCGCTCCGGATTGCGTGACCTGCCGCTCACCCGCCGGCATGCCCTGGCGTCGGGCCTCGTTGCTTTGCCGCACCGGGATCCGTTCGACGCGATTCTGATCGCACAGGCCAAGGTGGAGCGACTGAGCCTGCTCACGGCCGATGCAAAGCTGCTGACCGCGTTACCCGACGCCGTCGACGCGACGCGCTGACGGCCTGGGCTGTTACCCCGCGAGGGCGACGGCCACGGCGGCGGCCAGATAGAGGATCTCCTCGGCGGTGCGCAACGGCAGCCGGGTTGTCATCGACTTAGGCGGATCAGGCATCCGGGCGGCGTAGATGTTGGCCGGGAACATCGCCAACATCAACAGCAGCAGGCAGACGGCCGCGGCGACCCGGGTGGCGGGCAGCAGCAGGCCCGCCGCGCCCAGCAGCTCCAGCACGCCGGTGACGCTGACCAGCAAACCCGGCGCGGGCAGTGCCGGCGGAACGATCGCGATCAACTGGCTGCGTAGCGGTGGCGCGAAATGCGCCACACCGGTGAGCAAGAACATGGCCGCCAGGCCGACGGCGATCGCGCGAGCCCAGGTGCCCACGTAGTCGACGCCGAACGCGCCGACGATCCGGGCGGCCAGGCTGCCCACCAGCAGTGTGATCAATGGAGCCATGACACCCTCCGGATCTTGGCAGTGACAAGTTGTGATACCGAGCGTAAGTCCTGTCCGAGGCCGCGCGCCTGGTGGCCGAGCAGGGCGCCGACCGGGTGTCGCTGCACGGCTTTTCGACGCTGTGGCTCAATGACGCGGTAGCTGCAGATGTAAAAGCCGCCGATCCGATGGACACGGTCGAGCGGATCGCGCGCCTGCTGTTCGACGGGTGACTACGGTTGCGGTTATGGCCGATCGACCCGCGCGAGTCGCAGACGTGCACGAGGTCGCCGCGTCGATGCCCCATGTCACCAGAATCGAAGGGCCGAAAGGCAATCCGATCTACCAGGTGGGCGGCAAGTCGTTCGTGTTCTTCCGCACCCCGCGGCCCGACGCCAAGGACCCCGTCACCGGTGAGGCCTACCCCGATGTCATCGTGATCTGGGTCGAGTCTGACGCCGACAAACAGGCCCTCATCCAAGACTCCGCAACACCGTTTTTCACCACTGACCATTTCAACGGGCATCTGTCCGTTCTGGTTCGGGAGGCAGACCTGCACGCGATCAGCAAGCGTGAACTGGCCGAAGTAGTCCAGGACGCCTGGCTTTCTCGAGCCTCGAACAGACGCAGAGCCGCCTGGCTGGCTACCCACGGCACCGACGGTCCGGCCCGATGAGCAAGCGGATCGGGGTGGTCGGGGCCGGCATCGCCGGACTGGCGACCGCGATCGGGCTGCAACGCCGCGGGCACGAGGTCACCGTCGTCGAACAACGGACCGACACCTCGTCGGGGGCTGGGATCAGTATCTGGCCCAATGCTCTGGCCGCCCTGGACCACCTCGGCCTGGGAGATGCGGTCCGTGCGGCCGGCGGTCGGATCACCGCCGGCGCCGCGCGCTGGTACGACGGGTCGTGGCTGCGCCGCCCGGCGGCCGAACGGATGGTCCGGGCGCTCGGTGAACCGCTCGTGGTGGTGCAGCGCTCGGTGCTTCGCGACATCCTCGCCGACGCGCTCGCGGCGGGCAGCCTGCACTACGGGCTCGCCGCCACCGGCGTGGACATAGCGGGAGACGTTGTGGCGCTAGATCTTTCGGATGGCACGGCAGATACTTTCGATGCCGTCGTCGGCGCTGACGGCACCCATTCGGTTCTGGCCCGCCATCTCAACGGCCCGCTGCGCCGGCGCTACGTCGGCTACACCGCATGGCGAGGAATCGCAGGCTACGCCCTGGATCCCGACCTGGCGGGGGAAACCATGGGTCCCGGAGTCGAAACCGGGTATGTGCCGATGGGGCCGGACCTGACCTACTGGTTTGCCACCGAGCGGGTCCCCGAGGGACAGCGAGCGCCCGAGGGGGAACTGGCCTACCTGCGAGCCAGGTTCGCCCACTGGTGTGAGCCCATCCCGAGCATCCTTGCCGCGACCTCGTCCGCCGACGTGTTGCGCGACGACCTCTACGACCGCGGCCCCGCCCGGCACTGGGCGCGCGGCCCGCTCGTGCTGGTCGGCGACGCCGCCCATCCCATGCGCCCGCATCTCGGCCAGGGCGGCTGCCAGGGTTTGGAAGACGCGGCCATCCTGGCCGAGTTTGTCGACCGGGCGCCTGACCTGACCACCGCGTTCGCCCGGTTCGTCGCGTTTCGTCGGCCGCGGGTGGCACCGCTGGTCCGGGAGTCGGCGTGGTTCGGGAAAGTCGTCAACGTACGGCCCGACTTCCTCAGTGCCGCCGCCAGTCGCGCCACCGGTCTGATTCCGGAAGCACTGCTGATGAGGCACCTGGCAACGGTCGCCGCGGGGTCGGCTTTTGTGCTGCCGACGGCGGGTGCGTCGCGATGAGACCAAGTCTGTGGCTTCGGTGGGCGCTGTTGCAGGGTTTTCCGCGGGCGTTTCTTGCGGTGCAGGCGCGGCGCGGCGATCCGATGGCGCGCCTGCTCATCGGCCCACTGCGTGGCGGCGACCCGGAACCGCTGACCGAACAGATCCGTGCCCGTGGTCGATTGACGCGCACACCGTTCGTCTCGGTGACGGCCGACCATGAGCTGTGCCGAACGATCTTGCGCGACGACAGGTTCGGAGCGAGCAACCCGGCCAATATCAATATGCCCAAAGCCGCTCGCTGGTTGATCAACCGCACGGATCCGCGGCTGCCGAATCCGGCTGAGCCACCGTCGATGCTGGTGGTCGATCCGCCCGACCACACGCGCTACCGGCGCGCGGTGGTGCGCGCGTTTACGCCTCGCGCGATCGACAAACTGCAGACCCGGATCATCGAGATCACCCATGAACTGCTGGATCGAATGGAGTCTGCAGCACGTCCGGATCTGATCGCTGATTTCGCGGGGCCGTTACCAGCTTTGATCATCGCCGAGATTCTCGGAATCCCCGAGGAGCAGCGGCCGAAGATGCTCGACCGGGGTGACGCTGGTGCACCGTTGCTCGATATCGGGGTGTCTTGGAACACCTTTCGAGATGCCATGCAGTCTCTGCGAGAAAACGATCACGAGTTCAGTGACCACATCGAGCGATTGCGCAACAACCCCGGTGACGACATCTACAGCCACATCATCCGCGACGGCGACCTGGACCGACGCGAACTGGGCGTCACAGCGTTGCTGCTCGCCGGCGCGGGTTTCGAGACCACCATCAACTTGATCGGCAACGCGATCGTGCTGTTGCTGCACCATCGAGATCAGCTGGCGATGCTGCGCGAGGATCCCCAGCTGTGGCCGGGCGCGGTCGAGGAAGTCTTGCGCTTCGACAGTCCGGTGCAGATGACGTCGCGCAACGCCCTCTGCGGTCTCGAGCTTGCGGGGCATCACCTCGCCGCGGGCGAAACGGTGGCACTGCTGCTGGGTGGTGCCAACCACGACCCCGGCGTGTTCGACGAGCCCGGCCGGTTCGACATCACCAGGGCCAACGCCAAAGAGCATCTGTCGTTCAGCAGCGGCATCCACGCCTGTCTCGGAGCCAACCTGGCCCGCATGGAGGCCACCATCGCGCTGCAAGCACTGTTCGAGCGCTTCCCCGACCTGCGGCTCGACGGAGCCCCGACACCACGCGGGCTGGCCACCCTGCACGGTTTCCGAAGCATTCCGGCGACCATCTGATCGAACCTGCCCGGATCCTCGGGAACAAACCCGTGACCCGGCCCGTTGACCACTTCGACAAGTTGAGTCATAAGCACTCAAGTCTGGGTTGACAGTAAGGCTGCCGAAGGAGCATTCTTGAGCGCAGTCCGCTCAGACTAGGGATATCGTCTACCAGGGAGGAATCACAATGGCTCGTGCGGTCGGAATCGACCTCGGGACCACCAACTCGTGCGTCTCGGTGCTCGAGGGCGGCGACCCCGTCGTCGTAGCTAATTCGGAGGGCTCGCGTACAACCCCGTCGGTGGTCGCGTTCGCCCGCAACGGCGAAGTGCTGGTCGGCCAGCCCGCTAAGAACCAAGCGGTCACCAACGTCGACCGCACCATCCGCTCCGTCAAGCGCCACATGGGCACCGACTGGAGCGTTGAGATTGACGGCAAGGACTACACCGCGCAGGAGATCAGCGCCCGGGTGCTGATGAAGCTCAAGCGTGACGCGGAGGCCTACCTCGGCGAGGACATCGCCGACGCGGTGATCACCGTGCCCGCCTACTTCAATGACGCCCAGCGTCAGGCCACCAAGGAGGCCGGCCAGATCGCCGGGCTCAACGTGCTGCGCATCGTCAACGAGCCGACTGCGGCAGCGCTGGCCTACGGCCTGGACAAGGGCCACAAGGAACAGACCATCCTGGTCTTCGACCTCGGTGGCGGCACCTTCGACGTCTCCCTGCTGGAGATCGGCGAAGGCGTGGTCGAGGTGCGGGCCACCTCCGGTGACAACCACCTCGGTGGCGACGACTGGGACGACCGCGTCGTCGAATGGCTGGTCGACAAGTTCAAGGGCACCTCGGGTATCGACCTGACCAAGGACAAGATGGCGATGCAGCGGCTGCGTGAAGCGGCCGAGAAGGCCAAGATCGAGCTGTCCAGCTCGCAGAGCACCTCGATCAACCTGCCCTACATCACTGTTGACGCCGACAAGAACCCGCTGTTCCTCGACGAGCAGCTGACCCGCGCGGAGTTCCAGAAGATCACTCAGGATCTGCTGGACCGCACCCGCAAGCCGTTCCAGTCGGTGATCAAGGACGCCGGTATCTCGGTATCGGAGATCGACCACGTTGTGCTGGTGGGTGGTTCCACCCGGATGCCCGCGGTGACCGAACTGGTCAAGGAACTGACCGGTGGCCAGGAGCCCAACAAGGGCGTCAACCCGGATGAGGTTGTCGCCGTGGGTGCCGCGCTGCAAGCCGGTGTGCTCAAGGGCGAGGTGAAAGACGTTCTGCTGCTTGATGTCACCCCGCTGTCGCTTGGTATCGAGACCAAGGGCGGCGTGATGACCAAGCTGATCGAGCGCAACACCACCATCCCGACCAAGCGCAGTGAGACCTTCACCACCGCCGACGACAACCAGCCGTCGGTGCAGATCCAGGTCTTCCAGGGCGAGCGTGAGATCGCCTCGCACAACAAGCTGCTCGGCTCCTTCGAGCTCACCGGTATCCCGCCGGCCCCGCGCGGTGTCCCCCAGATCGAGGTCACCTTCGACATCGACGCCAACGGCATCGTGCACGTCACCGCCAAGGACAAGGGCACCGGCAGGGAGAACACGATCAAGATCCAGGAGGGCTCCGGCCTTTCCCAGGAGGAGATCGACCGGATGATCAAGGACGCCGAGGCGCACGCCGACGAGGACCGCAAGCGTCGGGAAGAGGCCGACGTGCGCAACCAGGCCGAGTCGCTGGTCTACCAGACGGAGAAGTTCGTTAAGGAACAGCACGAGGCCGAAGGTGGTTCGAAGGTTCCCGAGGACACCCTCGCCAAGGTGGACGCCGCGATCGGCGACGCGAAGAAGGCGTTGGAGGGCACCGACATCGGGGCCATCAAGTCCGCGATGGAGAAGCTTGGCGTCGAGTCGCAAGCGCTGGGTCAGGCGATCTACGAGGCCACCCAGGCCGAGCAGGCCGCCTCTGAAGGAGCGGGCGCCGGGTCCCGTGGCGACGACGACGTCGTGGACGCAGAGGTGGTCGAAGACGGAGACACCAAGTGAGTGAAGAGAACTCGCGCGAACCGTCTCCGGAGACCATCACCGTCACCGACAAGCGGCGCATCGATCCGGAAACCGGTGAGGTGCGGGAGAGTTGCTCCGGGCCGGCCCCCAGTGGGGCGGGGCCGGCGGAGCCGGCCGCCGGGGGTGGCCAGGCCGCCCAGGGCGCCCGGGTGGCCCCCGGCCTCCAGCGGGGACAGGCG
>CAXYUC010000134.1:0-12089 GCA_964292075.1 uncultured Mycolicibacter sp. | reverse complement strand
CCAGACCGCGGAGGACGGCGCGGGGGGCGCCGTGTGCGCCGCCCCCGCCGGACCCGGGGCAGGAGGGGTGTGACCGGCATCGAGGCCGGTCGGGGGGGGAATGCCGGGGCCCCAGACGCCTCCGACCAAGCAGCGGAAAAAGCCGTCAAGACCGAGCCGCGCACCCGGTTCGGCGCCTGGCTGGGCCGGCCGATGACGTCGTTCCATCTGATCGTGGCGGTGGCCGCGCTGTTGACCACGCTCGGCCTGATCATGGTGCTGTCGGCCTCCGGGGTGGAGTCCTACGGCACCGACGGATCCGCGTGGCGGATCTTCGGCAAACAGGTGCTGTGGACCGTGATCGGGCTGGTCGGCTGTTATGTGGCGTTGCGCATGCCGGTCCGGTTCATGCGTCGCATGGCTTTTGCCGGTTTCGCGTTCACCATCGTGCTGCTGGTGCTGGTGCTGATCCCGGGCATCGGCACGCTCTCCAACGGTTCCCGCGGCTGGTTCGTCGTCGCCGGTTTCTCCATGCAGCCCTCCGAGCTGGCCAAGATCGCCTTCGTTATCTGGGGCGCACACCTGTTGGCGAGCCGGCGCATGGAGCGGGCGACGCTGGGCGAGATGCTGGTCCCGCTGGTGCCGGCCGCCGTGGTCGCGCTGGTGCTGATCGTCGCCCAGCCCGACCTGGGGCAGACGGTCTCGCTGGGCATCATCCTGCTGTCGCTGTTGTGGTACGCCGGTCTGCCGTTGCGGGTGTTCCTCACTTCGCTGACGGCCATCGTCGCCGCCGCTGCGATCATGGCGGTGACCGAGGGTTACCGCTCCGACCGGGTGCGGTCCTGGCTGGACCCCGACGCCGACCTGCAGGGCGCCGGTTACCAGGCCCGACAGGCGAAGTTCGCGTTGGCCAACGGCGGCATCTTCGGCGACGGTCTGGGGCAGGGCACCGCGAAATGGAACTACCTGCCCAACGCGCACAACGACTTCATCTTCGCGATCATCGGCGAGGAGCTCGGCTTCATCGGCGGCTTCGGGCTGCTGGCGCTGTTCGGGCTGTTCGCCTACACCGGCATGCGGATCGCGAAGCGCTCCGCGGACCCGTTCCTGCGGCTGTTGACGGCGGCCACCACGATGTGGGTGATCGGCCAGTCGTTCATCAACGTCGGCTACGTGATCGGGCTGTTGCCCGTCACCGGAATCCAGCTGCCGCTCATTTCTGCGGGCGGAACCTCCACGGCGACAACACTGTTCATGGTCGGCATCATGGCCAACGCGGCCCGGCACGAACGGGAGGCGGTGGCGGCGCTGCGCGCCGGCCAGGACGACCGGATGAACCGGATTCTGCGGCTGCCGCTGCCCGAGCCGTACTCGCCGACTCGTCTTGAGGCCCTGCGCGACCGGTTGCGGTCGCGTTCGCAGCCGGCCGCACGGCCACGAACAGCCCAGACGGCCCGACAGGCTCCGGCCCGCTCGGGTCGGCACCGCGCCGCAGCGCAGGCCCCGGCCCGGGCACCCGGTCGAGGCGCCGGGCGCGCAGGGCAAAATGGAGGCGGCCGGCGTCACGCCGGGGCGCGTCCGACTGGCGGACGCGTACGCGCATTGGAAGGTCAGCGATAGGCGGTGAACGACTCGGTCATCTCATCGGACCGCGGTGCGTCGTTATCGGTAGTCCTCGCAGGCGGGGGCACTGCCGGCCATGTCGAACCTGCGATGGCGGTCGCCGACGCGCTCCGAGCCCTGGACGCCGACGTCCGGATCACCGCGTTGGGCACCGCCCGAGGACTGGAGACCCGATTGGTTCCGGCCCGGGGTTACGACCTGGAGCTGACCACCCCGGTGCCATTGCCCCGCAAGAACAATGCCGACCTGGTCCGCCTGCCGCTGCGGGTGCTGCGTGCTGTTCGGGAGACCCGGGCGGTGCTGCGCGACGTGCAGGCCGACGTGGTGATCGGCTTCGGCGGTTACGTGGCGCTGCCGGCATATCTGGCCGCGCGCGGTCTCGGCGCCAAGCGGGTGCCGGTGGTGATCCACGAGGCCAATGCCCGCGCCGGCCTGGCCAACCGGGTCGGCGCCCGGGGCGCGCAGCGGGTGCTGTCGGCAGTTCCTGATTGCGGTCTGGCTCACCCCGAGGTGGCCGGGGTGCCGGTGCGGGCGGCGATCACCAACTTGGACGGGGCGGCGCTGCGTTCGGCCGCCCGCGCGGAGTTCGGCTTCGCCGACGACGCCCGGGTGCTGCTGGTCTTCGGCGGCTCGCAGGGCGCCCGCTCGATCAACCAGGCGGTGGCCGGTGCGGCCAAACATCTTGCTGCCGCCGGCGTTTCGGTGTTGCACGCGCACGGACCGAAGAACACCCTGGACCTGCCGGAGGCCGGCGCGGGTGATCCGCCGTACGTCGCGGTGCCCTATCTGGACCGGATGGACCTGGCGTACGCGGCCGCGGACCTGGCGATATGCCGTTCCGGGGCGATGACGGTTGCCGAAGTGTCGGCGGTCGGTCTGCCCGCGGTGTACGTGCCGTTGCCGATCGGCAACGGGGAACAACGCCTCAACGCGCTTCCGGTGGTCAACGCCGGGGGCGGAATCCTGGTCGACGACGCCTCGCTGACCCCGGATTTCGTGGCCGACACCGTCGCTGGGTTGCTCACCGACACCGCGCGGCTGGCCGCGATGACCAGCGCCGCGGTCCTGGCCGGGCATCCGGAGGCGGCGCGACGGGTGGCTTCCGTCGCGCTGGAGGTCGCGAGCGCAGCGAGGGACGGCCGGTGAGCGCCTCGCAACTTCCCCCGGAACTGAGCCGGGTACACATGGTCGGCATCGGCGGAGCCGGTATGTCCGGCATAGCCCGCATCCTGCTGGACCGCGGGGGGCTCGTCTCGGGCTCGGATGCCAAGGAGACCCGCGGGATCCACGCGCTGCGGGCCCGGGGCGCTCAAGTCCGCATCGGTCACGACGCAGCGGCCCTGGATCTGCTGCCCGGTGGGGTCACCACGGTGGTCACCACCCACGCGGCGATTCCCAAGACCAACCCCGAGCTCGTCGAGGCCCGTCGTCGCGGCATCCCCGTGGTTTTGCGACCGGCGGTGCTGGCGAAGCTGATGGCCGGGCGCACCACTTTGATGGTCACCGGCACCCACGGCAAGACGACCACGACATCGATGCTGGTGGTCGCGTTGCAACACTGTGGGCTCGATCCGTCGTTCGCGGTCGGCGGCGAATTGGGTTCTGCCGGTGCAGAAGCCGGCACCAACGCCCATCACGGCAGCGGGCCGCTGTTTGTCGCCGAGGCCGACGAGAGCGACGGCTCGCTGTTGGAGTACACCCCCAACGTCGCGGTGGTGACCAACATCGAGGCAGACCATCTCGACTTCTTCGGCAGTGCCGAGGCCTACACCCAGGTGTTCGATGCGTTCGTCGAGCGCATCGCGCCGGGCGGGGCAGTGGTGGTGTGCGTCGATGACCCCGGCGGCGCCGAGCTGGCCGAGCGCACTGCGGCACAGGGCATCCGGGTGCTGCGTTACGGCACCGAAGGCCCCGGGACGGCGGCGCTCGACGGCGAGCTGGTCAGTTGGGAGCAGCAGGGGACCGGAGCGGTCGCCGAGATCCTGCTGGCCGGAACGGGCGAGCGCAGGGCGATGCGGCTGTCGGTGCCCGGACGGCACATGGCACTTAACGCGCTCGGTGCGCTGCTGGCGGCGGTCGAGGTCGGTGCGCCGCTGGATGCGGTGCTCGACGGCCTGGCCGGGTTCGACGGGGTGCGCCGACGATTCGAGCTGGTCGGGTCGGCAGGCGTCACGGGATCGGTTCGGGTCTTCGACGACTACGCGCACCATCCGACCGAGATCACTGCGACCTTGACCGCGGTTCGGGCCCTGCTGGACGAGTGCGGAACCGGGCGCAGCCTGGTGGTGTTCCAGCCGCATCTGTATTCGCGGACAAAGGAGTTCGCCACCGAGTTCGGCCGATCGCTGAACGGCGCCGACGAGGTTTTCGTCCTCGACGTCTACGGTGCGCGCGAGCAGCCGCTGCCCGGGGTGAGCGGCGCCAGCGTCGCCGAACATGTCAGTGTGCCGGTGCATTACCTGCCGGACTTCTCAGCGGTGCCCGAGGCGGTGGCAGCGGCGGCCGGTCCGGGTGACGTGATCATCACCATGGGAGCCGGCGACGTCACCGTGCTGGGCCCGGAGATCGTCACCGCGCTGCGGGCACGCACCGATCGAATCCCTCCCGGCAGCCCGGGCGCGCTGTGACCGTGCCGCCCGAAACCCCGGCCGTTCCACCGGAGGATCCGGGCGACGCCGCGGACGTCCCCGAAAGCGAAGCAACGCAAGCGCCCGAACCCGCCGAAGCCACCGAGCCGGAGGCCCCGGCGGGTGCCGCCGCCCCAGGCGACCCAGAGGCCGAAGCCGCCGACGAGCCCGCCGAAGTGGAGGGACCGCGGCGCCGGGCTCGCCGAGAACGCGCGGAGCGGCGCGCCGCGCAGGCGCGTGCCGAGGCGATCGAACAGGCCCGTCGGGAGGCCAAGCGGCGACTGCGCACCGGCTCTGCCGAGCCGGCCAAAGGCGTTCCGCGCGGCACCATTCGGGGCCTGAAGATGGCGTTAGCCGTGTTCCTGGCGGCGGTGCTCGTGGTCGGGCTCGGGCTCATCTTGTACTTCACCCCGCTGATGTCGGTGCGCGATATCGAGGTCAGCGGGATCTCGACGGTGACCCGTGAGGAAGTGCTGGACGTGGCGAGGGTGCAGCTGGGAACGCCGCTGTTGCAGATCGACACCGGCAGTGTGGCCGATCGGGTCGCGACGATCCGACGGGTGGCCAGCACTCGGGTGCAGCGGCAGTACCCCTCGGTACTGGGGATCGCGGTGGTGGAGCGGGTCCCAGTGGTCTACAAGGACTTTCCGGACGGCCCACACCTGTTCGACCGGGACGGCGTCGACTTCGCGACCGGCGCGCCGCCAAGAATGCTGCCGTTCTTCGATGTGGACAAGCCCGGCCCCGCGGACCCATCCACCCTGGCCGCCCTGCAGGTGATGACCTCGCTGGCGCCCGAGGTGGCCGGCCAGATCAGCCGGGTGGCCGCCCCATCGGTGGCGTCGATCACCCTGATGCTGGCCGATGGCCGGGTGGTGGTCTGGGGCAACACCGACCGAACCGCGGAGAAGGCCCAGAAGCTGGCGGCGTTGTTGACCCAGCCAGGCCACACCTATGACGTGTCGAGTCCGGACTTGCCGACCGTCCGGTAGCGCCGTCGCCCCGCCCAACCCCTCGTCGAGCGTGAAGTCACCTTCACGTTGGAGCCCCCGAGTGTGAAGGCACCTTCACGCCCGGCGAAGGTTCGCGGGCGGGAAGCCCCCGCCCTACAGGAAAATTCGGCGGACGTGTCTCGGCGCGTCGGCGCCGATGACGGCGCAGGCGGCCCTACTGTGGCGGATGCGCGGAACAACTTGACATAACTCTAAGTCTTTGGTTGAGGTTGAGGGTTTTGTTGAAGACAGAATCGGGGAGTTCCGCGCCAAGCCCGGCCCGAGAGAGGACTCCAATCCCACCAGGGAGGAAGACGAACGATGACCCCACCGCACAACTATCTGGCCGTCATCAAAGTCGTGGGTATCGGTGGTGGCGGCGTCAACGCCGTTAACCGGATGATCGAGCAGGGCCTCAAGGGCGTTGAGTTCATCGCGATCAACACCGACGCACAGGCATTGTTGATGAGCGACGCCGACGTCAAACTCGACGTCGGCCGTGACTCCACCCGCGGCCTCGGCGCCGGCGCCGACCCCGAAGTGGGTCGCCGGGCCGCCGAAGATGCCAAGGACGAGATCGAGGAGCTGCTGCGCGGCGCCGACATGGTGTTCGTCACCGCCGGCGAGGGCGGCGGCACCGGCACCGGCGGTGCCCCGGTGGTCGCGACCATCGCGCGCAAGCTCGGCGCACTGACCGTCGGCGTGGTCACCCGGCCGTTCTCCTTCGAGGGCAAGCGGCGCAGCAACCAGGCCGAGAACGGCATCGGTGCACTGCGGGAGAGCTGCGACACCCTGATCGTGATCCCCAACGACCGACTGCTGCAGATGGGCGACGCCCAGGTCTCGCTGATGGACGCGTTCCGCAGCGCCGACGAGGTGCTGCTCAACGGTGTGCAGGGCATCACCGACCTGATCACCACCCCCGGTCTGATCAACGTCGACTTCGCCGACGTCAAGGGCATCATGAGCGGCGCGGGTACCGCGCTGATGGGCATCGGATCGGCCCGCGGCGACGGGCGGGCGCTCAAGGCCGCCGAGATCGCGATCAACTCGCCACTGCTGGAAGCCTCGATGGAAGGCGCCCAGGGCGTGCTGATGTCGGTCGCCGGCGGCAGCGACCTAGGGTTGTTCGAGATCAACGAGGCGGCATCGCTGGTTCAGGACGCCGCGCACCCCGAGGCCAACATCATCTTCGGCACCGTGATCGACGACTCTCTCGGCGACGAGGTGCGGGTGACCGTGATCGCGGCCGGTTTCGACTCGGCAGGCTCCGGCCGCAAGCCGGTGACCGGTACGGCCGGTGCGGCCCGGCACGCGATGGCGCCCGGACAGGCCGGCAAGGTCAGCACGTCACTGTTCGACCCGGTGGATGCGGTCAGCGTGCCGGCGCCCACCAACGGTGCGACGGTCAGCGTCGGCGGGCGCAACGGTGACGACGGCTGCGACGACGACGACGTCGACGTGCCGCCGTTCATGCGGCACTGAGTTGATGGCGCTGGCCCGCTTCGCCCGGCTCCGCCGCGCTCGCGACCACCGCTGGGCTACCGCATGACTTTTCGCATCCGGCGGGTGACGACCACCCGCTCCGGTGGTGTGTCGAAGGCTCCGTTCGACAGCTTCAACCTCGGCGACCACGTCGGTGATAACCCGGCTGCGGTGGCGACCAACCGCGCGCGGCTGGCCAAGGCCACCGGCCTCGGTCCCGATCGGCTGGTATGGATGAACCAGGTCCACGGCGATCATGTGGTGGTCGTCGACGGTCCGCGCGACACCCCGATCGACGCCACCGATGCACTGGTCACCACCGTGCCCCGGCTGGCGATGGTGGTGGTCACCGCCGACTGCGTCCCGGTGCTGATGGCCGACGCCCGGGCCGGGGTGGTCGCCGCGGTCCATGCCGGCCGGGTCGGCGCGCAGCATGGTGTGGTCGCTCGCGCGCTGGAATCCATGCTGGCTGCAGGGGCACGAGCCGGCGACGTTTCGGTTTTGCTGGGCCCTGCGGTCAGTGGGCTGCACTACGAGGTGCCCGCCGAGATGGCCGACGAGGTCGAGGCGGCGCTGCCGGGCAGTCGCACCGTTACTTCGGCGGGCACTGTCGGGCTGGACCTGCGGGCTGGAATCGCGCGTCAACTAAGGGGATTGGGCGTGCAGGCCATCGACGCCGACCCGCGTTGTACGGCGGCGGAGCCGAAACTGTTCAGTCACCGTCGCGACGGACTCACCGGTCGGCTGGCGTCCCTGGTGTGGCTGGAATGAGTGCTCGGTAGAGGTCGCTGGAGGGGGTGGGTGAAACCGGTGGGAGCTGTCCGCGTGTCGGTGCCGCGCCAACGCGCTCGCTGCCGTTACCGTCACCGTTATTAGTCACTTCAGTCACACCTTCATCACAGTCATCAGCCTAGAAGGGTCCAAGGATGAGCACACTCCACAAGGTCAAGGCCTACTTCGGGATGGCTCCTATGGAGGACTACGACGACGACTACTACGACGACGGCGATGACCGCTCCGGGTCGCGCGACTACGCGCCTCGGGCGGAGCGATTCGGCGAGGACGTCTTCGACCGCGTCGGCGGCCGCGCGGAGAGCCGCTACGACGACCGTTTCGAGGACCGCGACTACGACGACGCACCCGCCGGCTACCGGGGCAGCTACGACGACGACGCCCGCGACCCCCGCTACCGCGCACGTGAGTTCGAGCGTCCCCGTGACTTCGAGCGCCGGTTCTCAACGCTGCGCGGCTCGACCCGCGGCGCCCTGGCGATGGAGCCCCGCCGGATGGCGCAGATGTTCGACGAGAGCAGCCCGCTGTCGAAGATCACCACCCTGCGGCCCAAGGACTACAGCGAAGCCCGCACCATCGGCGAGCGGTTCCGCGACGGCACCCCGGTCATCATGGACCTGGTGTCGATGGACAACGCCGACGCCAAGCGGCTGGTCGACTTCGCGGCAGGTCTTGCCTTCGCCCTGCGCGGCTCCTTCGACAAGGTCGCGACCAAGGTTTTTCTGCTGTCGCCGGCTGACGTGGATGTCTCCCCGGAGGAGCGTCGCCGCATCGCCGAGACCGGCTTCTACGCCTATCGGTAGGCTGGAACCGCAGTCGAGCCGGTCAGCACTGCTGATGCGGGCACACCCTCGTCAGTAAGGTCGCATTCCGTTGGCGCTGTTCTTCACGATTCTTGGTATCGCGCTATTTGTCTTCTGGCTGCTGCTGATCGCCCGGATCGTCATCGAGTTCATCCGCTCCTTCAGCCGTGACTGGCACCCGACGGGTGCCACCGTGGTGATCCTGGAACTGATCATGAGCATCACCGATCCGCCGGTGAAGCTGCTGCGACGGCTCATCCCGCAGTTGACCATCGGGGCAGTGCGCATCGATCTTTCGATCATGGTGCTGCTGCTGATCGCGTTCGTCGGGATGGAACTGGCCCTGCAGCACGCCGCTTAGGGGCGGGAGCCGGGCTCAGACCCGGGTCAGCCGCAATCGCCACGCCTCCGGGCCACGCTCCTCGTAGCCGACCGCCAGCCGGCCACCGCTGCGCTCAGCGAGCTGGCGCAGCAGCGGAATCGGGTCGTGCGGGGCCACCAGCAGCAGCGATCCGCCCACCGGAACCGCGTCGAAGGCGCCGAACACCGTCGCATGCCGGATGGCGTGCGGAACCTCTCGCACGTCGAGTTCGGGCATCTCGTCGTCCTCCTCGCCGCAGCCGCACCCGGTGTGGCCGTCGTGCCCGTGGGTCGCGGGGCCGGGCTGGGTCGTGGGAGCCGACCCGGAGGCGACGTCATCCTGACCGGGCAGTTGGGCGGCCAGTGCGGCCTGCGAGACGTCGCTGGCCTGGGCAAGCGCGGGCAGCAGCAGGTCGGCGACCTTGCCCAGCACGGCCTCCAGCAGTACGCGCAGGACCTCGGTATGCGCGACCACCTGAATCCGGTCGGTGCCGTGGGCGATGCGCGCCGCCACCTGCTCGATCAGCTGGATGTCACCGAGCAAGCCTTCGACCAGCAGCCGCGAGCGCTCGACACCGGCCAAGGCCGGGAATATCAGCCCCACCGCGGCCTGTAACTGCGGTCGTACCACCTGGTCGATGGACGCCTGCACGGCCTGATGAGCCTCGCCGAAGGCCGGCCCGGCGACTGCGGCGAACAACGCTGCGCCCAGGGCGGCCTGGCGGCCGAGGAGTTCGGCGTAGCGAGATCGGATGTCGTCGACGGCTGCCGAGTCCGCTGCGCTGGTCGCCATGACCACGTCATTGGTTGTCATTCCCGAGTGTCCCTCCGGTCGGTCTCGCGTGGTTCGACCTCTTCATGAATATTTACGGGTCGCGATTGTGAATAATACGGCGCAGGTGGCCGCGCCGGTACCCCCGCCGGCTGGGCGGGGCCCGTGGGGGCGGCGGGCGACACGTTTGGGTGCGTAGCGAAATAGATCACATTTCGCTGGTGGGACGCCTAAGCACTTTGCTGCCCTCAGTTGGAAGGGCGGAACGGCAGTTGGCCGTCGGCGGTGGCACGAGGCCCAGTTCCCGGCGGTTTTGGTCTCGCCGCGGTGATCTGCCCGCACCGCTGACCGGCCGGGATCGCCGATCGCCCACAGAGCTTCCGTTTGCCAAAGCGTGATTTCTGTGGCAGCAATTTGAAATTCACTCTTAATATCGTTCACATTGCCGAGCGCAGCGGCGGATGTGACAGGATGGACGGCAGTTACACACGGCGAGCGTTTTCCCGGTCGACTATCGTGCCCGATCGGCGCTACCAACTACCTGACTCGAGGGGGCAGACGATGCCACTAACACCGGCCGACGTACATAACGTCGCGTTCAGCAAACCGCCGATTGGGAAGCGCGGCTACAACGAGGACGAGGTCGACGCCTTCCTTGACTTGGTGGAGACCGAGCTGACGCGCCTCATCGAGGAGAACGCCGACCTGCGTCAGCGGGTGAGTGAGCTCGACCAGGACCTGGCCGCGGCCCGTGCTGGTGGCGGCGCCCAGTCGATTCCGTCGATCCCGGCCTACGAGCCCGCCCCGGAGCCGGTGGCGCCGCCGCAGCCCGTGGTCGCCGCGCCGGCAGCGGAAGTGCCTTCCGAGGAGCAGCACCTCAAGGCGGCGCGCGTGCTGAGCCTGGCCCAGGACACCGCCGACCGGTTGACCGGCACCGCCCGGGCCGAGTCGGAGAAGTTGATGGCCGACGCCCGCGCCAACGCCGACCAGATCCTCACCGAGGCACGCCAGACCGCGGAGACGACGGTCGCCGAAGCTCGCCAGCGCGCCGACGCCATGTTGTCCGACGCTCAGACCCGTTCGGAGACCCAGCTGCGCCAGGCTCAGGAGAAGGCCGACGCGTTGCAGGCCGACGCCGAACGCAAGCACTCCGAGATCATGGGCACGATCAACCAGCAGCGCACCGTGCTGGAAGGTCGCCTCGAACAGCTGCGCACCTTCGAGCGCGAGTACCGCACCCGGCTCAAGACCTATCTGGAATCCCAGCTCGAGGAGTTGGGCCAGCGCGGTTCGGCTGCACCAGTCGACAGCAGCGCCACCGGCGACGGCGGCGGGTTCAACCATTTCAACCGCGGCACCAACTGACCGTCGGAGTCGAGTAGTTCGCTCGTCGGACTGGAGGTGATTCGATGCTGGTCATCGCATTGGCATTGGCGGTAATTGGCCTGGCCGCATTGGTGTTCGCCGTCGTCACCAGCAATGCGCTGGTGGCGTGGGTCTGCATCGGTGCGAGCGTGCTGGGTGTACTGCTGCTGATCGTGGACGCGTTGTGTGAGCGGCGCGCGAATGCCCCGGCGGTCGAGGCCCCGGTGGACGCCGTCGAGGAGTCCGAGGTTTCCGCCGACGATGACGACGATGTTGACATCGACGCCACCGACGCCGCTGACGTGGTGGACTTCGATGCCGAGGCGGCCGAGGCGGACGAAGAGACCGCCGACGAGCCCGCTGCGCACCCGGCCGATTAGCCCGCTGCTCGGGTCGTAGTCGGTGCGGCGAGCAGGTCGCGGACTTCGTCGTCATCGGTCTGGTCAAAGTCGCGATAGACCTGCCCCACGGCATCGAATGCGTCGGGGGTCGTGACGCAGACGATGTCGTCGGCTTCCTGGGCGATCTTGCGGGACGCGGAGAGTGGCGCCACCGGTACGGCGACGATGATCGACGCTGGTTCGGCCGCCTGGACCGCCCGCACCGCCGCCAGCACACTCGCGCCGGTGGCGATACCGTCGTCGACCAAGATCACCACCCGTCCGCGCAGATCGGCCGCCGGCCGGTCGCCACGGTAAGCACGTTCGCGGCGGCGTAATTCGGTGGTCTCGCGTTCGATCACCGACTGCACCGCGTCGTCGTCGATACCCAGGCTGCGGACCACCTCGTCATTCATCACCACCTGGCCGCCGGCCAGTGCACCCATCGCCAGCTCGGGCTGCTGCGGCACACCGAGCTTGCGGACCAGGAACACGTCCAGCGGCGCCCCCAGCGCGGCGGCAACCTCCCAGGCGACCGGAACTCCGCCGCGGGCCAATCCCAGCACCACCACGCCCTGGGCGCCCACTACGCCGGGCAGGTAGTCGGACCGGTAGCCCATCAAGAGCTCGGCCAAGGCCCGGCCGGCGTCACGGCGGTCGTAAAAGGTGCGTGGCGCCGGCTGGCGAAGGTACGCCCCTGGACGAGTCATCTCCCCATCGAGCCTACGACGGTTGGAGCTTCAGTGATTCAGCTCGGCCATGCCGCAGCCAGCCAAAGCGGAGCCTGATCCTGCTGGCGGGCCTGCCTTGCCGTCGGCCGACAGGGGCGGTGCCGGGCTTTGGGCGGCACCTTCGGTCCCAGCCCCGGGCCCTGCGGTAGCTGGCGCTTATAGCCGGGCGGAAGCCCCCCT
>CAXYUC010000133.1:0-12252 GCA_964292075.1 uncultured Mycolicibacter sp. | reverse complement strand
AAGCGCCCCCCGGGCGTCGCCGTACGGCGACGCCCGGGGTCGGCTGTCCGGTGGCCTTGGTGGTCGGGTCAGGTGCGGTTTTCCGGTCCGTGCCTGCCTACGGGTAAAGTAACCGGGTCGATCAAGTTCAGCAGCGCCCATTCGTCGGCGCGGGCAGAAGCAGGTAGCGGAGTTCATGGGTTCAGTCATCAAGAAGCGGCGCAAGCGCATGTCGAAGAAGAAGCACCGCAAGCTGCTTCGCCGTACCCGCGTGCAACGCAGAAAACTCGGTAAGTAACTCCGCCCAGGCCCGCCCGGGGCCCCGCGCCGAGGCCGATCGCCGGTATTGCTTTTCCGGCGCGGCCGTTAGGCTGACGGGGTGGACGAGGCCGGACCCCCGAGCGACGGCACGCGAAGTGACGCCCGGCATTACCCCAAGGTTGTGTTGGTCACCGGTGCGTGCCGGTTCCTGGGTGGATTTCTCACCGCAAGGCTCACGCAGAACCCCTTGATCAACCGGGTGATCGCCGTGGATGCGGTCATGCCGAGCAAGGACATGCTGCGCCGGATGGGGCGCGCCGAGTTTGTCCGCGCCGACATCCGTAACCCCTTTATCGCCAAGGTGATTCGAAACAGCGAAGTCGACACCGTTGTGCACGCAGCGGCGGCGTCGTACGTGCCGAGGTCCGGCGGTGGAGCGACGCTCAAAGAGTTCAACTTGATGGGCGCGATGCAGTTGTTCGCCGCCTGCCAGAAGGCGCCTTCGGTACAGCGGGTGGTGCTCAAGTCGACCTCGGAGGTCTACGGGTCGTGCTCGCGTGACCCGGTGTTGTTCTCCGAGGACAGCACCAGTCGCCGTCCTCCGACGCAGGGGTTCCCCCGCGACAGCATTGACATCGAGGGCTATGCCCGCGGGTTGGGCCGTCGCCGGCCCGACATCGCGGTCACGATCCTGCGGATGGCCAACATGATCGGCCCGGCGATGGACACCGCGCTGTCGCGCTACCTCGCCGGCCCGCTGGTCCCGATGGTCGTGGGCCGAGACGCGCGTCTGCAGCTGCTGCACGAGCAGGATGCGCTGGGTGCCTTGGAACGGGCCACCATGGCCAGCAAGGCCGGCACCTTCAACATCGGTGCCGACGGGATCATCATGATGTCGCAGGCGATCCGCAGGTCAGGCCGCGTTCCGGTGCCGCTGCCGGGCGTCGGGCTGTGGGTCATGGATTCGCTGCGCCGGGCCAACCACTACACCGAGATCAACCGGGAACAGCTGGATTATCTGAGCTTTGGCCGGGTGATGGACACGACTAGAATGCGAACCGAACTCGGGTACAACGCCAAGTGGACCACCGCCGAGGCTTTCGATGACTACGTGCGGGGTCGGGGGCTGAACCCGATCGTCGATCCCAAGTGGATCCGTTCGGTTGAGCGGGGAACAGTGAGCGCAGCGCAGCGCCTGGGTGATATCAGCTTCAATAGGGTGCGGGGAGGTTAGCGCTATGGCTGATGATTCGAAGGCAAAAGTCATTCCGCTGCACAAACATTCGAGTTCTTTGCGTAGGCATCCGTCGACGCTGGCCGGTCCGACCGACCAGGCCTCGGCCAAACAGGTGGCCGCTGTCGTCCGTGATCTCGGCGAGCGTCGCGGCACCGCGGGGGCCATCGGCGCCGCCGCTCCCACCCCGAGTGAATTCACCCGCCGGGTGAGCGCGGTCGCCGCGTTCCTGCGGGAGCGGATCACCGGGGACTACCAGGTCGACGAATTCGGCTTCGACCCGCACTTCAACGAGGCGGTGGTGCTGCCGTTGCTGCGGGTGTTCTTCAACGACTGGTTCCGAGTCGAGGTCACCGGCATCGAGCACCTGCCGATCGATGGGCCCGCGCTGGTCGTGGCCAACCATGCCGGGGTGTTGCCGATGGACGCGCTGATGCTCTCGGTGGCGGTGCGCGACCATCACCCCGAACAGCGGAACCTGCGGATGCTCGCCGCCGACCTGGTATTCGACCTGCCGATGATCGGTCCGACCGCCCGCAAGGCGGGCCACACCATGGCGTGCACCTCCGACGCCCACCGGTTACTGGAGGCCGGCGAGCTGACCGCGGTCTTCCCGGAGGGCTACAAGGGCCTGGGCAAGCGGTTCAAGGACCGCTACAAGCTGCAGCGGTTCGGTCGCGGCGGCTTCGTCTCGGCGGCACTGCGCACCAAGGCACCGATCGTGCCGTGCTCGATCGTCGGCTCCGAGGAGATCTACCCGATGATCGCCGACGTCAAGCTGTTGGCCCGGCTGCTCGGCGTGCCCTATTTCCCGATCACGCCGCTGTTTCCGCTGGCCGGTCCCGCCGGCCTGGTGCCGATGCCGTCGAAGTGGCATATCGCCTTCGGCGAACCGATTGCGACCACCGACTACGAGGCCGGTGCCGCTGACGACCCGATGGTCACCTTCGAGCTGACCGACCAGGTGCGCGAGACCATTCAGCAGACGCTGTACCGGCTGCTCGCCGGCCGCCGCAACATGTTCTTCGGCTGAGCTTTCCGCCCGCGCGGCTACTTCTTGCCCAGCGCCCGATCGCGCATCGCCTCAAGGGCGGCGATCGTCGCGGCCTCGGTGTCGGCGTCCTGGTTGACCGACTCGCCCAGCATGGTCACCACACTGGTCACCACCGGTTCGCCGTTCTCGTCGGTGACCTCGCTGCGGACCTCACTGACAACCGTGCCGTGCGACTCGATCACCGAGTCCAGGTAGGTGTCGAAGTACAACTTGTCACCGGCCACGATCGGCCGGTGGAAGGTGAACTTCTGGTCGCGGTGCAGCACCCGGGCGATGTTGATCGGAATGTCGAATTTGTCGAAGATTTCCAGCTGCACCTGACGCCCGGCAACCGCCAGAAACGTCAGCGATGCCACCAGCCCCGGATGCCCGGCTTCGCTGGCAGCGGCCTCGTCGAAATGGGCCGGGTGGTCGTCTTTGACGGAGCGGGCGAACTCGCGAATCTTCTCCCGGCTGACCTCGAAAAAGTCCGGGAATCGGTAGTGCGTACCGATGACTCCCTGCGATTCGGTGTGTACTGACATGCCGGTTTACCCCTCTGCTCGCCGTGGTGCTCGGCGGCGGAAGCCTATCAGCGAGCAGGTCAGGCGCGCTCGTTCCGGTGCGCCACGGTGCTTGATGCGGTCGACCGGCCCTCGCGCGCTCCGCAAGCTACGCGCGCTCGTTCCGGTGCGCCACGGCCGCAGCAAGGGCCCCGCCGACGGCCCCCAGCGCCAGCGCCGACGGCACGCCGATCCGCGCCGCTCGCCGTGCGGTACGGAAGTCGCGGATCTCCCATCCCCGCTTACGGGCCGTCTCCCGCAACGCGGCGTCGGGGTTGATCGCCACCGCCGTGCCGACCAGCGAGAGCATCGGCACGTCGTTGAAGCTGTCGGAGTAGGCCGTGCAACGCCGCAGGTTCAGCCCCTCACGGATCGCCAGTGACCGCACCGCGTGGGCTTTGCCGGGCCCGTGCAGGATCTCGCCGACCAGCCGGCCGGTGAACACCCCGTCGACCGACTCAGCGACGGTGCCCAGCGCGCCGGTCAATCCGAGCCGACGAGCGATGGTCTCGGCCAGCTCATAGGGGGTCGCGGTGACCAGCCACACCTGCTGGCCGGCGTCGAGGTGCATCTGGGCCAACTCGCGGGTGCCGGGCCAGATCTTGTCGGCGATGATCTCGTCGTAGATCTCCTCGCCCAGATCGACCAGCTCGGAGACCGGCCGGCCTTCGATGAACGCCAGCGCCTTGCGCCGGCCGGCCGCGACGTCGTCGCTGTTCTCCTTGCCGGTGAGCTGGAATTTGGCCTGGGCGTAGACGAACCCGACGACATCGCGATATGTGAAGTAGTTGCGGGCGGCCAGCCCACGGCCGAAGTGCACCATCGAGGAACCATGGACCAGGGTGTTGTCGACGTCGAAGAACGCGGCGGCGGTCAGGTCGACGGGCGCGGGAGGGTTGGCGTCGCCCATATCGGCGAGCGCCCGCTCCGCGCTGGCGTCGTCGGTCAGCGATGTCACGTCGGCTGCGGATGCCCGGTCGGCCGGGCCGGGTGATGCCATGACCCGACTCCTTCCGCGTCTGGGCTCAGGGCCGGTGCTCCGGCCGTCATCAACCCTATCCGGCTGCAGGGCCGATGACCCCCAGGTGATCGCGTAGATCACCTTTGAGGTCGAACATCGAATAATCGCGGAAACTGAACCGCCAGATGTCGTCGACCCGCTCGAACGTGTCGTGATAGCGCCCGGCGGCGATCACCTGCAGCACCACCGCGTCGGTCTGCTGCAGCACCGTGTAGTAGGACCGGCAGGATGCGGTCCCGGCGACCTCGTCGATGTCGAGGATCGGGTTGGTGATCACGTGCTTGGTGCGCGGCGTGCCGTCGGCGTGGATGGTGACGAGCCCGCGCCACAGCTGCAGGATGCCGGCGCTGTCAAGGATCACCGTGCCCTCGGGGTCGGCTTTGATCCGGGCGTGGGTGAACAGCGCCGCAGCGCCGTCCAGGTCGCCGGAGTCCATCAACTCGGCATAGCGATACAGCAGGTTCGTGATCGATACGGCGCTGGAATTCATGGCTTGATCTGTCCGCCCGGGGTGAGGGTGATGCCGGCTCGTGGCCGGTCACACCGTAATTCAATTCACCTTGAGACGTCGCGACAATCCAGAGAACCCGGCGGCCTCGGCCCGGGCCGGCGATACCCCTGCAACACTGGAAGCATGACCCGCCACCAGGTACAGCTGCTCACCCGGGAGGGCTGCCCGGTCTGTGTGCAGGTGCACGACCAGCTGACCGCGCTGGCGGCCGAACTCGCCTTCGATCTGCACGCAGTCGACGTCGACGCCGCCGCCGCAGCCGGTGACACCGGCCCGCGCGCCGAATTCGGCGACCGGTTGCCGGTGGTGCTCCTCGACGGACGAGAGCACAGCTACTGGGAGGTTGACGAGCCCCGGCTACGTGCTGATTTGGCAGGTTCATGAGACGGTCCCAGCTTCGCCTCTCCTCCGTCGAGCCTCGCTGAACCGCCGAATTTGGTGGCCCAGCGTCTTAGCCTTTACCGTGGAGAGAAGTTCTGTTCACAGGTGAGCAAGGAGCGGGCCAGGTGATGTTGCCGTGAGTGTCCTGCTCTTCGGGGTCTCGCACCGCAGCGCCCCCGTATCAGTACTCGAGCAGCTCAGCACCGCTGAATCCGATCAGGTCAAGATCGTCGAGCAGGTGCTGCAATCGCCGCTGGTCACCGAGGCGATGATCCTGTCGACCTGCAACCGGGTTGAGATCTATGCCGTCGTCGAGGCCTTCCACGCCGGGTTATCGGCGATCGGGCAGGTGCTCTCCGAACAGTCCGGCATGTCGATGGCCGACCTGACCAAATACGCCTACGTCCGCTACAGCGAGGCCGCCGTCGAGCACTTGTTCTCGGTGGCCAGCGGCCTGGACTCCGCGGTCGTGGGCGAACAGCAGGTACTGGGCCAGGTGCGTCGCTCCTACGCCTCCGCCGAGGCCAACGGCAGTGTCGGCCGGGTGCTGCACGAACTGGCGCAGCGCGCATTGTCGGTGGGCAAGCGGGTGCACTCCGAAACCGGGATCGACGCCGCCGGCGCGTCGGTGGTTTCGGTCGCCCTGGGCATCGCCGCCAAGCAGCTGGGCTCTGAGTTTGGCAATGACGCATTGCCGGGCCGGACCGCGGTGGTGATCGGCGCCGGGTCGATGGGCGCGCTGTCCGCGGCCCACCTGGTGCGCGCCGGCGTCGACCACATCCACGTGGTCAACCGTTCGCTGCCGCGCGCTCAACGATTGGTCCGCAAGATCCGCGAGAGCGGTGTCACGGCCGACGCCGTCGCCCTGGACCGGATGGCTGCCGCCCTGGCCAGCGCTGACATCGTGGTGTCCTCCACCGGAGCGGTCAGCCCGGTCGTGTCACTGGCCGACGTGCACCACGCGCTGGCCGGGGGCAACCGGGATGAGGCGACCCAGTCGCTGGTGATCTGCGACCTGGGCATGCCGCGCGACGTCGACGCCGCGGTCGCCGGATTGCCCGGGGTGCGGGTCATCGACATGGACCGGATCCAGCGCGAGCCGTCGGCGCAGGTCGCCACCGCCGACACCGAGGCCGCGCGCAGTATCGTCGCCCGCGAGGTCGCCACCTATCTGGCTGGGCAGCGGATGGCCGAGGTCACCCCGACGGTGACCGCGCTGCGCCAGCGTGCCGCCGACGTGGTCACCGCCGAGTTGATGCGGCTGGATCACCGGCTACCTGACCTGGAGGCCGACCAGCGCGAGGAGGTGGCGCGCACCGTGCGCCGCGTCGTCGACAAACTGCTGCATGCCCCCATCGTGCGGGTCAAACAGCTGGCCAGCTCGCCGGGCGGCGACAGCTACGCTGAGGCGCTGCGCGAGCTGTTCGAGCTCGATCCGACCGCTGTGGACGCGGTCGCGACCGCCGGTGAACTGCCAGTAGTGCCGGGAGGACTGGATGTCGGCGCCGAAACCGGGTCGGCCGGGTAGACGTTTTGGGTGAAGTAATCCGCATCGGTACCCGGGGCAGCTTGTTGGCCACCACCCAGGCCGGGACCATTCGCGATGCCTTGGTGGCTGCCGGACACCCCGCTGAGCTGGTCGTGATCAGCACCGCCGGGGATGTCACGTCCGGGCCTATCGCCGACATCGGGGTGGGGGTGTTCACCGCTGCGCTGCGCGAGGCCATTCTCGACGGCCGAGTCGATGCCGCCGTGCACTCGCACAAGGACCTGCCGACCGCTGCCGACGCCCGGTTCCGGCTCGCGGCGAATCCGCCTCGTGAGGACGCGCGGGACGCGCTGGTGGCGCGGGACGGATTGGTACTGGGTGAGTTGCCGGCGGGTGCTGTGGTGGGCACGTCGTCGCCGCGACGGGCGGCACAGCTTAGAGCACTGGGTCTCGGTTTGGAAATTCGCCCCCTACGAGGCAACCTAGATAGCAGGTTGAACAGGGTAAGCAGCGGCGAACTCGACGCCATCGTGGTAGCCCGGGCGGGTCTGGCCCGGCTGGGACGCCTCGACGCGGTCACCGAGACGTTGGAACCGGTACAGATGTTGCCGGCTCCGGCCCAAGGGGCACTGGCGGTGGAGTGCCGAGCCGGTGATACGGCGTTGGCGGCGCTGCTGGCGGAGTTGGACGACGCCGACACCCGCCTGGCGGTTACCGCCGAGCGGACCCTGCTCGCCGAACTGGAGGCGGGTTGTTCCGCACCGGTGGGCGCGATCGCCGAAGTGGTCGAGTCCATCGATGAGGACGGCCGGGTCTTCGAGGAGCTGTCGCTGCGCGCTTGCGTAGCGGCGCTGGACGGGTCCGACGTGATCCGCGCGTCCGGCATCGGCAGTCCGGACCGAGCCCGGGAACTGGGCGTGTCGGTCGCAACGGAACTGTTCGAGTTGGGTGCGCGCGAGCTGATATCGGACGCACGGTGAAAACGTGCGTCGGAAGTGAGTGAGAAGTGACCGGGAGTACGGAATGGCTCGCCAAGTGAGCGTGCGAGGGCAGAAGCCCAAGCCGGGCCGCATTGTTTTCGTCGGCTCGGGTCCCGGTGACCCGGGCCTGCTGACGACGCGGGCGCGGACGGCTTTGACGAACGCCGCGCTGGTGTTTATCGACCCCGACGTGCCCGAGGCGGTGCTGGCGCTGGTCGGCATGGACCTGCCTCCGATCGCCGGTCCGGTGCTTCCGGCCCCCAAGGCGGACAAGGCCAGTGACGATGCGGCCGACGGCACCGACGCCGACGATGGCAACGACGACGCTGCCGCCGGCAACGCCGATGCCGCCACTGTTCCGGGCGGGCCCGATATCCGCCCGGCGCTCGGCGAGCCGGCCGAGGTGGCCAAGATCCTGGCGGCTGAGGCGCGCTCGGGCACCGACGTGGTGCGACTGGTTGCCGGTGATCCGCTGTCGATCGACGCGGTCATCACCGAGGTAAATGCGGTGGCTCGCACCAACGTCGCGTTCGAGATCGTGCCGGGCCTGCCCGCCACGAGCGCGGTGCCCACCTACGCCGGACTGCCGCTCGGCTCGTCGCACACGGTGGCCGATGTCCGCGACCCGAACGTGGATTGGGGCGCTCTGGCTGCCGCTCCGGGGCCGCTGATCTTGCAGGCCACCACCTCGCGCTTGCCGGAGGCGGCCCGCACCCTGATCGAGTACGGCCTGTCTGACAGCACGCCGTGTGTGGTAACGACTTCGGGCACCACCTGCGCGCAGCGCTCGATCGAGTCCAGCCTGGGCGGTCTGACCGAGGCTTCGGCGCTGGCGAGCATCGACCCGGTCATCCTGCCCAACGGCCAGGAGACCTCGGCTGGGCCGCTGGTGGTGACCATCGGCAAGACGGTGAGCAACCGGGCCAAGCTGAACTGGTGGGAGAGCCGCGCACTGTACGGCTGGACGGTGCTGGTGCCGCGCACCAAGGACCAGGCCGGGGAGATGAGCGACCGGCTGATCGGGCACGGCGCCTCACCGATCGAGGTTCCGACCATCGCGGTCGAGCCGCCGCGGAGCCCGGCCCAGATGGAAAGGGCCGTCAAGGGTTTGGTGGACGGCCGCTACCAGTGGGTGGTGTTCACCTCGACCAATGCGGTGCGCGCCGTGTGGGAGAAGTTCGCCGAGTTCGGTCTGGACGCTCGTGCGTTCTCCGGAGTGAAGATTGCCTGCGTGGGTGAGGCCACCGCAGAACGCGTCCGGGCGTTCGGGATCAGCCCCGAGCTGGTGCCCTCCGGCGAGCAGTCCTCGCTGGGTCTGCTGGACGAATTCCCGCCCTACGACGATGTTTTCGACCCGGTGAACCGAGTGCTGCTGCCGCGTGCGGACATCGCCACCGAGACGCTGGCCGAAGGGCTGCGCGAGCGGGGCTGGGAGATCGAGGACGTCACCGCTTACCGCACCGTGCGGGCTGCTCCGCCGCCGGCGACCATCCGCGAGATGATCAAGACCGGCGGGTTCGACGCGGTGTGCTTCACCTCGAGCTCGACGGTGCGCAACCTCGTCGGCATCGCCGGCAAGCCGCACGCCCGGACCCTGGTGGCCTGCATCGGCCCCAAGACCGCCGAGACGGCAGCCGAATTCGGGCTGCGGGTGGACGTGCAGCCGGAGACCGCAGCGGTGGGTCCGCTGGTCGATGCGCTGGCCGAGCACGCTGCGCGACTGCGGGCCGAGGGTGCGTTGCCGCCGCCGCGTAAGAAGAGCCGCAGGCGGTAGCGGTGACGGCTCGCACGTTGACTCTGCGCTCACGGCGTCAAAGTTCGAGTAACCTCCGCCCTCAATGCAGAGTCATTGCGAGCAGGGCGCACCGTTGATGGCATTCCCTCGCCAACGTCCCCGTCGGCTGCGTTCCACTCCGGCACTGCGCCGGCTGGTGGCTCAAACGTCCTTGGAGCCCAGGCATCTGGTGCTGCCGATGTTCGTCGCCGACGGCATATCGGAACCGCGGCCCATCTCTTCGATGCCCGGGGTGTTTCAGCACACCCGCGATTCGCTGCGCGCAGCAGCTGCCGAGGCGGTGGCGGCCGGCGTGGGCGGGCTGATGCTGTTCGGGGTTCCGGCAGAGGCGGACAAAGACAGCACCGGATCGGCCGGCGCGGCTCCCGACGGCGTGCTCAACACCGCCTTGCGTGATCTCGCCGCCGACCTCGGTGATTCCACCGTGCTGATGGCCGACACCTGTCTGGACGAGTTCACCGATCACGGTCACTGCGGGGTTTTGGACCGGGTCGGCCGTGTTGATAATGACGCTACGCTGCCACGCTACGTGGAACTGGCGGTCGCCCAAGCAGATTCGGGCGCTCATGTGGTGAGTCCGAGCGGCATGATGGACGGCCAGGTGGCCGCGATCCGCGACGGGCTGGATGCCGCCGGACACAGCGACGTGGTGATCCTGGCGTACGCGGCGAAGTTCGCATCGGCGTTCTACGGTCCGTTCCGTGACGCGGTCGCCTCGACGCTGGCCGGGGACCGTCGCACCTACCAGCAGGAACCCGGCAACGCCCGCGAGGCGCTGCGCGAGGTAGCCCTCGACCTCGCCGAGGGCGCCGACATCGTGATGGTCAAACCCGCTATGGGCTATCTGGACGTCGTGGCGGCGGTGGCCGGGCTCTCCCAGGTTCCGGTCGCCGCCTACCAGGTCTCCGGCGAGTACGCGATGATCGCGGCCGCCGCCGCGAACGGCTGGATCGACGGGCGGTCCGCGGCGCTGGAGTCCCTGATCGGTATCCGGCGTGCCGGCGCCGACATCGTGCTGAGCTACTGGGCGGCCGAAGCGGCCGGCTGGCTGGCGTGATCGCTCCACCCGACGGGCCGCGGCCCCCGGTCCAGACTCCACCCGCCCGTCCCTCGGACGTCGACACCGGGTTCTGGTTGTGGCTGGCCGCCCTGCCGTTGATGACGTGCGGCTACGTGGTGAATCTGCTGACCGCCCCGGAGATCCCCGCGACGGCGGTCACCTACCCGATCACCGCGCTGACGGCGATCGTGGTGGTCGTGGTGGTGGCGACGTTTCTGATGTTGATGCGCTCCGGGTACCGCTGGGCGCGCACCCTATTGACCGGAGGCGGGATCGCCGCGGTGGTCAATGCGGTCAGCGCGCTGTGGCACGCCGATGCGCGGCCGGCGGTCGCGCTGGCCGTGGCGGTCACCGGCATTGTCGGATCGGTGCTGATCGCCGCGGGGACTGTCCTGCTGCACCGATCCGAGGCGCAGGCTTACTTCATTCGGTAGCCGGTCTACCCGCCCGCGGCCGTCACGGTGACGGTGACGCTGGTGGCGCCGCTGTCCGAGGCGATGATCAGTACCGGCGCGCCAGGGGCCGAGACGACGTGACCGCCGGTGACACTGACCTGATAGCCGTCCGGATAGATGATGTTCGGCACCGAGATCTCGGTCTGGGTGCCGGCCGCGAAGTGCCCGGCCCCGCTGGCCATCTCGGTGGAGTAGCTGAGCTGGAAGGTGCCGTCGTTGAAGGACCAGGAGTCCGGGGTGCCGCCCACCGCCAGCGGGTAGGGCTCGGACAGTTGCGTCAGCAGGTCCGTGTTGATGTTCTCTGGGGTCATCGGCTGGTTCAGGTTCCAGTACCGGAGCATGGTGTAGTCCCAGAACATCCAGTTGTAGCCGTAGCTGTTGGCCGCGTTGAGGGTGTCGGCTATCGTGCCCGCGTTGGTGGTTCCGCCGAACTCGGTGATCGCTGCCGGGATGTCGTACTTCGACGCGTACGCATCGGCGTTGCCTTGTACGATCGTCTCCCACAGTGAGCAGCCGAAGCTGCTGTCCATGAAAGCCGTTGTGGTGCAGTAGTCGTGGAATGCGAAGACGACGTGTGGATCGTCCACCTCGCCCAGGTAGGTCGGGATGGGCAGGTTGCCCGACAGGACACTCGGTTCGATGTACAGCGGTGTGGCCGGGTCGACGGAGCGGACCGCCGAAGCCAGCTGGTTATAGAAGGGGGTCAGCTGTTGGCCCTCGAAGAACGAGCCGCCGAAGATCGTCGACAGCCACGATGAGCCCGGCCACGGCTCATTCATCAGCTCATAGCCGATCACGTTGGAGTCGTTTTTGAAGTAGTTCGCCACGACCTGCCACATCAGCGCGTAGTGGTCCTGCAGCCCGACCCCGTCGGGTCCATCGGCGTTGGTCCAGAACGCATCCCAGGCGTAGTTCTCCGCGGGGCTCATGACGTAGCGGAACGGGAACGGGGTGTGGGGGTTGGGCAGGTCGCCGGTCTGCGCCGCCCACGCCGGCGCGCCATCGCCCCAGAAGGTGGTGCCGTAGTTGTCCTGGTGCATGTCGAGGACGACATGGATGCCGTGGTTGGATAGTATCTGCGCGGTCTGGTTGATCATGTCCAGATAGTGGTAGTCGTAAACACCAGGTTCGGGCTCGACCCCGGCCCAGATGATGCCGAGCCGCACCACATTGAAGCCGTTGGCGGCCAGCAGGGCCGCATCGGCGTCGCTGAATCCCTCGGAGGCAGGGTAGAACGGCGGGTCTTTCACCACCTCGCCGAATCCGTGCAGGACGACGACCCGTCCGTCACCGTCGACCAGCCAGCTACCGGCGGTACTGATGTCGGAGAAGCCACCCGCCGGGGCGCCGTCGAGCGTTCCGAAGTGGCCGTGGTCGCCGTGCAGGCCGAGCAGGCCGCCGCCACCGCCGGCCCCGCCGAGTGCGGGCAGGTCGCGCGGGGCGTCGTAGACGCCGTTTCCGGCATCGCCGCCGTGGCCGGCACTGCCGGA
>CAXYUC010000132.1:0-12283 GCA_964292075.1 uncultured Mycolicibacter sp. | reverse complement strand
TCTCCCGGGTTCGCGCCGGCCCTATGCTGACGTCGAAGCGACGGATCGGGCCGTGCTTTTTACACCGCGTTACGGACGCGACCGTGTGGTGGGAACCATCGGCGACGGCGGGCGCACGCTGGACACTTTGACCGCCAAGCACGGCTTCGCCGCCGGCGGGCTGGACTTTCTGTTCATCGACCACGACAAGGACGCCTACCTGCCGGACTTGCAGGCCATCCTCGACCGGGGCTGGCTGCATCCGGGGGCGGTGGTGGTGGCCGACAACGTCAAGATTCCGGGTGCGCCGCGGTACCGCGAGTACATGCAGGCCCAGCAGGGTTCGCGGTGGGACACCACCGAGCACCGCACTCACGTGGAGTATCAGAGCCTGCTGCACGACCTGGTGCTGGAGTCGACTTACCTGGGCGGTTAGCACCTGGCGCGAGCGTGCACAGAACGACAGCTTTTGCCGCGTGTCGGCGTCCAAACACGCACTCGCGGCAAAAAATCATCGCGCGCGGGGGTGAGCGCCGGCCCACACCTCGCGCAGGGCGTTGACGGTCACCAAGGTGTAGATCTGGGTGGTGGTCACCGAGGCGTGGCCGAGTAGCTCTTGCACCACTCGCACGTCGGCGCCGCCGTCGAGCAGATGGGTCGCGAACGAGTGCCGCAGCGTGTGCGGTGACACTTTGGCGGTGATCCCAGCCCGCTCGGCGGCATCCTGCAGTACTTGCCAGGCGCTCTGGCGCGACAGCCGTCCGCCCCGGGCGTTGAGGAACACCGCGGCGGTGCCGCGGCCACGGCCGGCCAGATCCGGGCGGCCCCGGACCAGGTAGGCGTCCAGCGCCGCGACCGCCGGCCGACCGATCGGCACCAAGCGCTGCTTGCCGCCCTTGCCGTGCAACAGCACCGACCGGTCTGCCACGTCGATGTCGTCGAGGTCCAAGCCGACGGCCTCGGAGATCCGCGATCCGGTGGAGTACAACATTTCCAGCAGGGCGCGGTTGCGCAGCGTCAACGGCCCGTCCGAGGCGCTGGGGGTACCACCCGCTTGCGGGGGAGCGCCGCCGGCACCGGCCAGCAGCGCCGCCACCTCGTCGACGGTCAGGCTCTTGGGCAGGCGCCGCCCCGGCGTCGGCGGTTTGACCGAGCGCGCCACGTCGGCCGCCACCAGTCCCTCCGCGGCGGCGAACCGGTGCAGGCCGCGCACTGCGATCAGTGCGCGCCCCGCCGAGACCGCCGACAGTGCGGGCACGCCGTTGTCGGGGTCGCCGCGACGCAGCGTCACCAGAAACTCGGTGACGTCGCCTTCGGCGACGCCTACCAGGTCCTCGATCCCGCGGGCCAGCAGGTGCTCGCGGTAGCGGCGCAGGTCGCGCCGATACGAACTGAGTGTGTTCGCCGCGACCCCGCGCTCGATGGTCAGGTGGTCCAGATACCCCTGCAACTGCCCGTTGAGCGGGCACACCGGCTGGGCCGCGGCGGTCATGGCCGGTTCTGCCTTGCGGCGAACGCCTTCCGTCGATCGACCCACTCGGCGCCGGGGTCACGCAGCGTCCCGAAGCCCTGACTGTGCGCGTGAGCGGCCAGGATCCCCGCCACCGCAATGGCATTGACGATCTCGCCGGAAAACACCATCCGGGCCGCCTCGGCGAGTGAATACCACTCGAGCTTGAGATCGGCTTCTTCGTCGTGGGCCACCGGGCGGTCCACCTGGGTGAGGCCGGTGGCCAGATACACCCGCACCGACTCGTCGGAAAAACCCGGCGTGGAGTCCAGATCCACCAGCACCTGCCAGGTGGTCGCGGTCAGACCGGCCTCCTCGACCAGTTCGCGGCCGGCGGTCAGCTGCGCCGGTTCGCCACCGACGTCGAGCAGGCCGGCGGGCAGCTCCCACAATCGCCGGCCCAGCGCGTGGCGGTACTGGTAGATCAGCGGGATCCGGCCCTCGGCATCGACGGCGACCACCGCCACTGCCCCGAAGTGCTCCACCACGTCCCGGGTGGCCGTCGCGCCACCCGGCATCACGACCTCGTCACGGCGCAGCGCAAAGATCTTGCCGCTGTGCAGCAGCTGCGACGACGTGGTCTCGAAGACGTGGTCAGTCACGGGTGACATGTTCCGGCAGCGCTTCTTGCTGTGGGCCGGTCCACGGCTGGGCACTGCCGCCGTGCCCCTCGGCTCCGTTCTGAGCGTCATTGTGCTCGGCAGCGTGGGGTTCGTGGGCGTGCTCGGGGATCTCCACCGGCAGCCGCTCGGCGGCCTTGTAGTCCATCGCCGCACCGATGAACGCGGCGAACAGCGGATGCGCCCGGGTGGGCCTGCTCTTGAGCTCCGGGTGCGCCTGGGTGCCCACCAGGAACGGGTGCACGTCGCGGGGGTACTCGACGAACTCCACCAGCTTCCCGTCCGGGGAGGTGCCGGAGAACCGCAGCCCGCTCTCGGCGATCCGGTCGCGGTAGGCGTTGTTGACCTCGAAGCGGTGCCGGTGCCGCTCGGAGACCTCGGTGGCCTGATAGGCCTCGGCCACGATCGAATCCGCTTCCAGCACGGCGGGATAGGCGCCCAGCCGCATGGTGCCGCCGAGGTCGGCCGTGCCGGCGACCGCATCTTGCTGGTCGGCCATGGTCGCGATCACGGGGTCGGGGGTGTCCGGGTCGAACTCCGCCGAGCTGGCCTGCGTGATCCCGGCGAGGCGGGCCGCGTCGATCACGATGCACTGCAGACCCAGGCACAGTCCCAGCACCGGCAGTGCGTGGGTGCGGGCGTAGGCGATGGCGCCGATCTTGCCCTCAATGCCCCGGATCCCGAACCCGCCGGGGATCAGCAACCCGTGCATCTCCCCCAGCGCGGCTGCGGCGCCGGCCGGTGTCTCGCAGGCATCGGAGGCCACCCAGTGGATCTCGACCTTGGCGAAGTGGGTGAAGCCACCGGCCCGCAGCGCCTCGGTCACCGACAGATACGCATCCGACAGGTCGATGTACTTGCCCACCAAGGCAATTCGCACGGTCTCGTGGGGTTCGTGGACGCGGCGCAGCAGCTCGTCCCACTCGGTCCAGTCGACGTCCTTGAACGGCAGGCTGAGGCGGCGCACCACGTAGGCGTCCAGCTCCTCGCGGTGCAGCACTTTGGGGATGTCGTAGATCGAGGGCGCATCCGGGGTGGAGATCACCCCGTCGACGTCGACGTCGCACATCAGCGCGATCTTGTTCTTCAGCGCGTCGGGCACGTCGCGGTCGCACCGCAGGATCAGCGCGTCGGGGGTGATGCCGATGCTGCGCAGCGCGGCCACCGAGTGCTGGGTGGGCTTGGTCTTGAGCTCTCCGGACGGGGCCAGGTACGGCACCAGCGACACGTGCAGGAAGAACACGTTGTCGCGGCCCACATCGTGGCGGACCTGCCGGGCGGCTTCCAGGAACGGCTGCGACTCGATGTCGCCGACGGTGCCGCCGATCTCGGTGATCACCACGTCGGGGCGCACCCCGTCGGCGTCCGGTTCCGACATGGCCAGGATGCGCCGCTTGATCTCGTCGGTGATGTGCGGGATCACCTGCACGGTGTCGCCGAGATACTCGCCGCGCCGCTCCTTGGCGATGACCGTCGAATACACCTGACCGGTAGTCACATTCGCCGAACCGGACAGGTCGCGGTCCAGGAATCGCTCGTAGTGGCCGACGTCGAGGTCGGTCTCGGCACCGTCCTCGGTGACGAACACCTCGCCGTGCTGGAACGGATTCATCGTTCCAGGGTCGACGTTCAGATAAGGGTCCAGCTTCTGCATGGTGACCTGCAGTCCCCGGGCTATCAGCAACTGGCCCAGGCTACTTGCGGTCAAACCCTTACCTAGCGAGGACGCAACTCCACCCGTGACGAAGAGATGCTTCGGCTCGGTTTGCGGATGCTTTCGCAGTGGTGGCAACACCAACCTCCGTGACGACGGCGCAGGAACTGAGGGCCTGCCGACCCACGGAATCTCACCCTAACATCGACGCGGCGTCTCGGCTCCAGACACGCCCACCCACGCCCGGACACCGCCTGTGATAGGTCTCGCTATTGCGCCAGGGTGACCGAGCCGGCGCCGTGGCCGATGCCGTACTGGCCCGGCTGGCCGCCACCGATCAGGCTGCTCACCGCCATGACGGTGGTGATCCGGCCCGACTCGATGTCTACATCGTCGACGGTGCTGATCGTGCCGGCCACCGCGGAATCGGTGCGTGCCATTGCCACCGCCGCGGTGCCCGACGCCGACCCGTCCCGGCCGGCCAGCACCGTCGCCGAGCCGTGCGGGGCCAGTGCCGCGGCGAACCGCGCCACGCTCAGCCCGCTGGTGCCGGCGTCTTCGGGCAGCGCCCCGCCGGTGATCACGACGGCGGCGTTGGCGGCCGGGAGGAGCTCTTGCTGGTAGCTGACGAAGCCGGTGTCGCGCAGCGCGGCCAGCACGGTGTCCCGCGCGGCGTCATCAACAGGGGGGCCGGGCGGAGTCGGGGGTTCGGGATGGCGCGAGTTGACCAGCAGCGCGATCCCGAGCAGATCACCGGCCTGGGCGTCCTGGTCGACCAGGCTGGTGCTCAGTTGAGCGCCGGCCGGCACGATCCCGGACTCCAGCACGGCACGCAGCTTCTCCTCGGCGTTGCCGTCGACGAACTGGGCCGTCAGTGTCACTGTTCCGGTGACGGTTCCGCCGGCCTGCCCGATGATCCGCGAGACCGCCTCGACGTCGCCGTCGGCGGCGTCGGGGGTCCGGAAGATCACCGTGGATTTCCCGTTCAGCGCGTCGTGCACCATCCGGGGCGCCATCTGGGCGTCGAAATCGTTTGCGTTGCGCAGCCGTTCGCTCAGCGCGTTGTGCTGTTCGTGCAGCGCGTCGATCTGCTCTCGCAGATCCTGCTTGTCGGACTGCATGCCGGCCATCAACCGGCCCGACAACAGTCCAGAGCCCAGCACGACGCCGAACACCAGTGCCAGCAGCACTGCCGTCAGTGACATCGCGTGGTAGCGAGGGGTGATCATGGCGGTGCTGACCCCGATTCTGTTACGTCGATCCCGCTTAGGTCACCCAGTGCCGCAGCCACTGCGACAGGTGGTGCCAGTAGTTGCCGAGCCACTCGAGCACCACAGCGTCGGTCCGCGACACCCACAGCGCGACGATGACCGCCATCAGCATGGTCAGCACCAGCAGCGCGATCGCGCCGGCCGAAATCCGGTTGCGGTAGAGCGTGGCCACCGCACGGGCGTCCACCAGCTTCTCGCCGACCTTGAGCCGGGTCATGAACATTGAGGGGTTGGTCAGCTGACGAGTCCGGTCGAAGAACGTCTCGATGTTGGAGGTGTGCCCGGCCGTCACCAGCAGCGCCGCACCGTGGTGATCGGCCAGCAACAGCGCCAGGTCCATCGCGGAGCCGGCGGCGGGGAAGGTCATGGCACCGACGCCCAAGTCCTGGATGCGCTCCAGACCGGGCGCGTGGCCGTCGGCGTCCGCGGGCAACACGACCTGCGAGCCGCATCGCAGCACCTCGGCGCTCATCTGGTCGGGGTCGCCGACGATCAGCTGCGGGCGGTAGCCGCCCTTGCGCAGCACATCGGCTCCGGCGCCGATGCCGATCAGCACCGGCTGGTACTCCTTGATGAATGGCTTGAGGCACTTCAGGTCGTCGGCGGCGCTGGCCTCGTCACCGACCAGCACCACGTGGCGGCGACGCAGGTCGACGTCGATCTCGGGGATCCCGATCCCGTCGATCAGCAGCGGACTCTCGCTGCGGATGAACTCGATGGTGTTGCCGGCGAAAGACTCCAAGTGGGCCACCAGACCGCTCTTGGCCTCGATCATCATGTCGGCGATCTCGACATCGCTGCGTTCGACACCGCGGGCCAGCCGGCGATCGCCGGAATAGACCGCGCCGTTGTAGAGGCGGATCTTGGCGCCGTCCCGGATCTTCTTGAACACCGTGAGTCCGGCTTCGTCGATCAGCGTCACACCATTGGCGACGAGCACCTCCGGTCCCAGGTTGGGGTAGCGCCCGGAGATTGATGCCGAGGCGTTGACGACGCCGGCGATCTGAGCTTCGACCAGTGCGTCGGCGGTGATCCGGTCCAAATCGAGAATGTCGAGGACCACAATGTCGCCGGGACCCACCCTGCGCAGGAGTCGGTCGATGTCGTGGTCAACCCGAGCCGTACCGACAAGGCCAGGCCGGGCGGTGTTACGAGACAGCAGCGCGGACATCTTCATGGGCGCGATTCTGTCCGGGAACTCGCCGAAATCGGGGAGGCGCGCCGTAACACCAGCCCCAGAAGTTCCATCACGTCACATCAGTCACAGGCAGTGTCAGGTGCCGCGATCCTCTTGCGCGGCAGCCAGCAGCTCTCGCGCGTGCGCCCGGGCGGTGTCGGTCTCCCCCAGCCCGGCCAGCATCCGGGCCAGCTCGCCGACCCGGTCGTCGTCTGCCAACCGCCGCACCCCGCTGGCACCCTGTCGCCCGGTGGGCTCGACCATCAGGTGTACGTCGGCATAGGCCGCGACCTGCGGCAGGTGCGTCACCACGATGACCTGGTGGGTGCGGGCCAAGCGGGCCAGCCGTCGCCCGATCTGTACCGCGGCCCGGCCACCCACGCCGGCATCGACCTCGTCGAACACCATCGTTGTGCCGGCCGACTGCCGTGAAGTGGTGGCCAGCACCACCTCCAGCGCCAGCATCACCCGGGACAGTTCCCCGCCGGAGGCGCTCTTGGCCAGCGGCAGCACCGTCATGCCGCGGTGCGGGGCCAGTCCGAACTCGACGTCGTCGATACCGTCGGCGCCGGCGTGCACGGTCTGGCCCGACGGCAGCCGCAACGCGGCTGGGTCCTCGGCGGCGGCCGGGCTGGTGCTGACCCCGATGCTGAATTCAGCATCGGCCATTGCCAGCCCGGACAATTCGGCGCTGACCGCCTTGGCCAGTCCTCCCGCCGCCTTGGTGCGCGCGGCACTGAGGTCGGTGGCGGCCTTGGCCACTTGCTCGCCCAGCGCGTCGACACGGCGGGCCAACTCGGCGAGGGCTTCTTCGGAGACGTCGAGTTGGGTCAGGCGTTCCCGGGATTGCGCGGCCCAGGCCAGCACCCCGTCGATGTCGGCGGCGTACTTGCGGGTCAGGCTGCGCAGTTCCGCCTGCCGGGCCAGTTTGGCATCGAGCGCGTCGGCGCCGGTGGGCAGATCATCGAGATAACTGCCGAGTTCACGGGCCACATCGCCCACCACGGTGAGCGCCTCGCCGAGCTGATCGCCCAGCGCCTGCAGCACGGTGTCATCGGTGGCGCTCAATGCCGTCTTCGCCTGTCCCAGCCGATCGGTGGCCGAGCTCGGCCCGTCCGCTGCGTCGAGTGCTTCGTCGGCGCCGGCCAGGGCCGCCCGCGCACCGGCGGCCGCGGCGCGCAGCGCGTCGAGCTCGGAGAGTCGACGGATCTCGGTGGTCAGCGCGTCGTCTTCGCCGGCCCGAGGCTCGACGGCATCGATCTCACGCAGCGCGAACGTGAGCCGGTCGGCTTCCTGAGCCAGTTCGCGGGCGCGGTCGCGGCGTTGGACCAGCTCGCGTCGTGCCGATTGCCAGGCCTCGCGCGCGGCGCGATAGCGCTCCAACCGGGCGCCCACCGCGGCATAGCGGTCCAGCGCCGCACGTTGTTCGTCCGGGCGCATCAACCGCAGCTGATCGTTCTGGCCATGCAACGTCAACAGGCTGCCGGTGAAACCGGTCAACGATTTGGCCGGGACCCCGCGCCCGCCCAGGTAGGCCCGCGAGGGGCCGTCACGGCTGACCGAGCGGGCCGCGATCACCGTGCCGTCCTCGTCACGCTCGGCGCCGGCCGCCTCGAGCAGTTCGTCGACCTGCCCGGCCGTAGCCTGCGCCAGATCCGCGGTGCAGAACCTGCCCTCCACCACCGCACGGGCGGCGCCGGAACGCACCCGGTTGGCGTCGGCGCGAGCACCACCGAGCAGATGCAGCCCGGTGACCACCATCGTCTTGCCGGTGCCGGTCTCGCCGGTCAATACGGTCAGTCCGCGGTCGAACTCAGCGGTGGCTGCGCTGATGGCGCCCAGGGACTCGATACGGATCTCAGTCAGCACCGGAGGCGCACCCCTACTGCCCGCGCCAGCCGGTGACCGGCAGCCGGAATTTACGCACCAGTCGGTCGGTGAACGGCGAGCGGCCCAGCCGCGCCCACTTCACCGGGGTGACACCGCGCTGCACTTCCAGGCGACCGCCGGCCGGCACCAGCATTTTGCGGCGACCGTCGCAGAACACCAGCGCATCGTGGCCGTCGCTTTCGACTTCGATCGCGATGATCGATTCGGGGCTGGTGAC
Organism: uncultured Mycolicibacter sp.; assembly: GCA_964292075.1. Lineage (GTDB taxonomy): Bacteria > Actinomycetota > Actinomycetes > Mycobacteriales > Mycobacteriaceae > Mycobacterium. The sequence continues at coordinate 3,965 of CAXYUC010000132.1, read as the reverse complement.
CATGGGCCGGGCGAACAGTGCGTGCGCGTTGTTGGGCACCACCAGGATGGCGTCCAGATCGGGCCAGAGCACCGGTCCGCCGGCGGAGAACGCGTAGGCGGTGGAGCCGGTCGGGGTCGACACCAGCACCCCGTCGCAGCCGAACGTCGACACCGGCCGGCCGTCCACCTCGACGACGACGCCCAGCACGCCCAGCCGCGGGCCCTTCTCCATGCTGGCCTCGTTGGGCGCCCACCCGCTGTCGATGACCTCGCCGTCGGCGCGCACCACGACGTCGAGAGTCATCCGGTCTTCCACCCGGTAGTCGCGGGCGATGATCTTGTCCAGGACCTGGTCGATGGTGTCGGCTTCGGCCTCGGCCAGAAAGCCGATCCGACCCAGGTTGACGCCCAGTACCGGGATGTCGGCGCTGCGCGCCAGTTCCGCGGCACGCAGAAAGGTTCCGTCACCGCCGAGTACCAGGACCAGTTCGCAACCCTCGGCAGCCCCGTTGTCGGGGTCCACCAGGTCGATCGCGACCCCGATTTCGCGGCCGTCGTCAGAACCCGCGTGCAGCGTGCCCTTGTCGACGGCTTCGGCGGTCAGCACCCGCAGCGCGATGCCGTGTTCGTCGAGTACCTTCTCGACGCGGCGGGCGGTGTCGGTGGCCTCTTCACGACCGCTGTGCACCACCAGCAGCACGGTGCGTTGACGATCTCCACTGGTCATTGCGGACCCTTCGCGACGGCTTCCTGCACGGCGGCGCGCAACGCGTCGCCGGTCAGCGGCGCGGCGGCCGCGCGCAGGTGCAGAAAGTATTCGACGTTGCCGGACGGTCCCGGCAATGGACTGGCGGTGACGGCGACGGTGCCCCACCCCAGTTCTTCGGCGCGGTGCGCCACCGACACGACCGCGTCGGCCCGCAGGACCGGGTCGGACACCACACCGCCCGAACCCACCTGTTGTCGACCGACCTCGAACTGCGGCTTCACCATCGGAACGATATCGGCGTCCGGTGACGCACAGCCAGCCAGCGCGGGCAACACCGTGGCCAGCGAGATGAACGACAGGTCCGCGACGATCAGCTCCGCGGGCTCGCCGATGGTGTCGACCGTCAGACCGCGGACGTTGGTGCGTTCGATGACCACCACCCGCTCATCGGTGCGCAGCGACCAGGCCAACTGCCCGTAGCCGACGTCGACGGCGACCACCCGGGCCGCACCCCGGTCCAACAGTACTTCGGTGAATCCGCCCGTCGAGGCGCCGGCGTCCAGGCACTGCCGGTCGGCCACCGCAATACCGAAGGTGTCCAGCGCACCGATCAGCTTGTGCGCCCCGCGAGACACCCAGCTGCGCTCACCGTCATCCACCACGGCCAGCGCCGCGGTCAGCGCCACGGCGGTGGCGGCCTTGACCGCCGGGATGCCGTCGATGGTGACCTTGCCGGCATCGATCAATTCGGCGGCCTGCTGACGAGACCGCGCCAAACCGCGCCGGACCAGTTCGGCGTCGACGCGAGCACGCCGCGACATGCCTGACTCAGCCCTTCTCTACCGACTCCAGCGCCCGCACCAACACCTGGTGGGCCTCTTCGAGCCGCTGCGCCAAGGCCTGGAGATCACCCAGATCGCTGTGCGCCGGCAGATCGGCCAGCTCGGCTTCCCCGGGCAACTCGGCCAGCACCGCCGCGATGCGTACTCGGACGTCCTGCATCTCACTGTTCATGGGTGCCACTCACGCTAGTCGATAACGGTTGGGGCCACTCAGGGCCACGTGCCGAGCAGGGCCCACTGTTGCAGCGCCGCATCCGCGGTGTCATCGGCGGCCGCGACCGTGTAGGAGCGCCCCGCCTGCCCGGCGTCCCCACCCCGGGATGCGCGCGCCCGGGCGGCCGACAGGCCATCACCGTCGTCGTCCTCGGGTTGTCCGGCGGCGACGGTGACGGTGGTGCCATCCACCTGGACGTCCCAGTGCGGCTGCGAGCCGATCGCCAGCCGCCCGGCGCCGACGTTCAGCGCCCGCAGATCGTGGCCGAGGTAGGTCGGCCGGTGCTCGGCGACCGCGCCGACGGCGTCGCGGGCGGAGTTCACTCCGGTGAGCACCATCAGGCTGGGCAGCGCGGCGGCATTGGCCGCGGCGATGTCGGTGTCGAGCCGGTCGCCGACTACCAGCGGGGCGTAGAACTCGCCGCGGGTCAGCGCAGCGGTCAGCAGCGCCGGGCCCGGCTTGCCGGCCACCTGCGGTTCGGCGTCGGTCGCGGCCCGCAGGGCGGCCACCATCGAACCGTTGCCGGGCAGCAGACCACGCTCCGACGGCAGCGTCTTGTCGACGTTGGTGGTCATCCACAGTGCCCCGGCGCGGATCGCCAGGGCCGCCTCGGCCAGGTCGGCCCAGCCCAACTCGGTGGACAGGCCCTGAATCACGGCGGCGGGATCGCCAGTGGCCAGGCGCACCGCTTCCAAGCCGACGGCGCCGATTTCGGCGGCCAGCGACTCAGCACCCAGCACCAGGACCCGCGCTCCGGCGGGCAGTTGGCCGGCCAGCAGACCCGCGGCGATCTGGCCGCTGGTGGCGACGTCCTCGGCGGCGGCGGTGAAGCCCAGCTGGCTCAGATGTGCCGCGACCTCGTCCGCACCGCGCGACGAATTGTTGGTGATGAACAGCGTTCGGCTGTGCAGCTTGGCCAGGGTCTCGACAGCGCCGGCAGTGGGTTCGCCACCGCGGAACACCGTGCCGTCCAGATCCAGCAGCAGGCAGTCGTATTCCTCGGCCAGCGTCGCGCCGCCACCGAGTTCGGCGATGCGGTCCTCGACATCGGTGACACCTTCGGTGTCGGCGGCCGCGGCGCGCAGGAACCACTCCAGCGCCTCACCTTCGCGCCCGAGTGCCACCAGCGTCTCGCCGTGCGCGTAGTGCAGGCGGGCCACGGTCGAGCCGGTCCGGTCGGGATCGGTCGGCGCCGACGAGAGCACCGTCAGTGCTTGTTCCAACTGCCCCAGGTCGGCGCGAGCGCCGGCGGCGACGATCCGCATCTCGTCGGCCTCGTCACCCTCGAGCAGTTCGGCGTCCGGGCCGGTGGCCAACTCGATCGCCCGCTGCGGACGACCCAGGCCGCGTTCGCAGTCGGCGATCAGTGGAAGCAGCGCAGACTTGCTGCCCATCCGCCGTGCCGCCCGCAGCTCGCCCAGCGCCTGCGACCAGTCTCCGCACTGATAGGCGGCGATCCCGACGGCCTCACGGACGGCGGTGATTCGCGTTGACCGGGACCGGGCCGCCTTGGCGTGGCTCAGCGCGGCCTCGGGGTCGTCGTCCAGGAGCATCCCGGCGGCGACCAGGTGGCAGGCCACCGCGTCGGCGGTGGCCCGGCTGAGCGTGCTCAGTTCCCGGCGCACTTCCGGAGCCAGCTGGTTGGGCTCGATACCTTCGGGCAGCGGCGGATCGTCGTAGCGCGGCGTTTCCTCGCCGGCGGGTCGCGGGGGTCGCGACGTGCTGTCGAAGTCCCGCCGCGGTCGCGAGGAACGGTCGTAGTCACGCTGGGGCCGGGAGCCACTGTCACGGTCGCGCGGCGGCCGCGGACTGCCGTCACGATCCCGAGGCGGCCGCGGGCTGCCATCGCGGTCGCGCGGCGGCTGCGATCGCCGGTCGCGGTCCGGTCCCGCGCCTCGAGGCGTCCGACGCTGATCGCCGGATCCCCGGAACGAGCCACTACCGGACTGCCCGGGGCGGCCGCCGGATTGCCCGGGCCGGCCACGGCGCCCGGCATCGCCGGCGCCCCTGCCGCCCCGCGGCCCGTCGCCGCCATTGCCGTGTTCGGCCACCTCGCGCCCTCCGGTCGTAACAGTGCTACCGAAAAGGATACGGCGGGGACCGCCGGCCTCTTGACACGGTCGCATTTGCGGGATCTGTTCACGCAAAATATCGAACATGGGGGAAATGCCTGTGCCCCCCAATTTCTTGGGGGGCACAGGTTTTATGTTGTGTTCGGC
>CAXYUC010000131.1:0-12552 GCA_964292075.1 uncultured Mycolicibacter sp. | reverse complement strand
TCCCCCAGGACATTCCTGGGATTGAGCGTGTCCAACACACGGGGTCAAGTCCCCAGTACGGCTAGACCAGCGTCTGGGTGTGCAGGCCGCCGGAGGACATCAGGATCACCCGGGGGGTCGGGCTCGTCATCAAGCCCATCGAAACAGGTTGCGCTGCCTTCTTTTCCCGGTAGCGTCGACGCCGTGGGCGCCGTAGCTGAGGACCGCGATGAGTAAGGCAGCGTCCCTGTGTCTGATCAGCTCGGCGTACGTCGTCGCGGTCGGGATGGCCGGCGCCTGGCTGGCCTGGGGCCCCGGCACCGGACGGCTGTGGCTCGACACATTGATCGCCGATCTGTTGGCCACCCTGGTGATCTTCATCTTCAGCAGGCGCTTCGGTAACTCCAGCTTCTACGACGCCTACTGGAGTGTCATCCCGCCGCTACTGGTGGCGTATTGGTGGGTTCAGTCCCTTCCCCATGTCGACACGACGCGGTGTGCGTTGATCGCTGTGGTCGTGGCGTTGTGGGCGGTGCGCCTCACCGGCAATTGGGCCTGGGGATTTACCGGCTTGCACCATGAGGACTGGCGATACCCCGTGCTGCGGCAACGCGCGGGGCGCTGGGAATTCGCCGCCGACCTGTTCGGCATTCACCTGGTACCCACATTGCAGGTGTTTGCCGGCCTGGCGCCGGTGTACGTCGCCGTGACCCGGCCCGACCGCGGCCTGGTTTGGCTGACTGCCATCGCATTTGCCATCGGCATCGCCGCGGTCGTACTCGAACTGGTCGCCGACATGCAGTTGCATCGATTCGTGCGGGATCAGCCGCCGGGCACGGCAATGGATCGCGGGGTCTGGGGTTGGTCACGGCATCCCAACTATTTCGGGGAGCTCAGCTTCTGGTTTGCTTGCGCGCTGTTCGGGGTGGCCGCCGCACCGGCTCAGGCCTGGTGGCTGTTCGTCGGGGTGCTGGCGATGCTGGCCATGTTCTTGGGCGCCAGCATTCCGATGATGGAGAGCCGCAGCCTGCAACGCCGACCCGAGTATCAGCATGTGATCGACCGGGTACCGCGCCTTTTCCCGCGCCCGCCGCGAAACGTCTTGGCATGATCGGACCCTGGACAAACAGGTCAGGTCATGGCGCTGAAGGCCTGGAACAACTCGCTGATTCCCTGCACTGCCTCGGACAGCGTCGGCTGCGGCGAGGGCAGGAAGCCGAAGATGTAGCCCGCCTCCTCGAGATCAGTCAGCGACGGGTTGTCCAGCAGCGGCGTGATCTGGTACGTCGCCGGGTCTCGCAGATCGTCGAAGAAGTCGCCGATTCCCTGTTGCAGGCCGTTGCCCAGTGCAGTCAGCACATCGCCGAGATTAAGGTCGGTCGGAAACAAGCCCGAAGCGCTGACCACGTCGGCGTCACCGGGTGCCCACCCGTGGTCGATGTTGCCGTAGCCAAGGTTGACCAGGATCCGGGTAACCGGCTCGAGCAGATCGTAAAGGGGTTGGCCGGCAATCGGGATCAATCGCAGTGGATCGAGCAGCGGCAAACTCTCGGACGGAATCATGTAGTAGTTGACCATCGTGTCGGCTGCTGACGTGGGCAGTTGGACGGCGTTACTGATCTGCTCGGGTGTCAGGCTGAAGTACGTGCCATGTTCATAGATGAATCCCAGGGCGGCGTTGAGGACCGACAGCACGTTAAGCGGATACGTCGGAAAATCGGCGACACCGTCGTATTCGTGGGTGTAGACGTCCGTCGGATACAGATCATTCGGGGTGGCCACGTTATCCGCGAGGTACTGCGGGTAGAGGCCGCTGGTCTCCACCGTCATGCCGCCAACCGGGTTGTCAGGATTGCCGATCAGTACGAAATGCACATAATCGCTGGGCACACCCTGACCGGCAAGTTCACGCATGACCGCCGAGGAGATCGCCGCACTCTGCGAATAGCCAAACACCACGAGCGGGTTTTCAGCGTTGAAGTCCCCGCTAGCAAGTTTTTGCAGAATCGTCGAATCCAGAATTTGCTCGCCGCGCGCCTGCGATGTCGAACTGATGTTCTCCGGAGTGAACAATGACTGCAAGCTGCCACCGAATCCCAGCGGCTCGAGATACAGCCTGTTCGTCGCGTCCAGGTAGAGCTGGCTGGGTTGCGGAATGCTGGTACCACCCATGATCAACGCGGTCCCGTCGCCGAGTGGCGACGCGGCTGCGGTACCGCTGGTAAGCAGAACCTCGATCAGCGGCGCACGTTTCGGCGATGCAGCCGGCATTTGCAGCGACGGGGCAGCAGCCAGGCCAGTGGCCGCCATAACGGTGGCAATACGACTGAGCCAGAAAGCACACATTTGATTTCCCATCCACACGCACTGGATTCTTTTCTGAAGCTGTCACAATTCGACCTGCCGACGGCGACGGCTTTGTCGATCCTCGCCGCCAGGCTCCTCCCCGGCGGCGCCGAACTTCGATCCCGACTTCCACAGCCGGCGCTCGAACCGTCGCTGCAGAGGTGTTGCAACCAATGTCGTGACGATAGTCATGAGCACCAGGATCGTGTACAGCTTCCCGGAGATCAGTCCGGCTTCGAATCCGATGTTGAGCAGAATCAGTTCCATCAAGCCGCGTGCATTGGCCAGCGCCCCCATCGACGCAGCCTCAAGCCAGCTCGCCGCCAACACGACCAGTAGGAGAATGCTCGTGTGTGCAATCGGTAGGCCGCCGGTGCGTTCGGCCCGAACAGGCTTCCTTGCCCCGGCCAAGCACCAGTGGGACGCCAATCCCGGCCGCCGCATACATAGGAGTTATTCGAAGCTGCGCCGTCGTCAAGCCGGCGGGTTACGGCAGGTCGCAGTAGCGTCGAGTCATGGGTTTGGTCTTCTCCAGCACTGTTGCCGCGCCGCGCGAGAAGGTCTTCGCCTGGTATGAGCGGCCGGGAGCGTTCACTCGTCTGAGTCCGCCGTGGCAGCCGATGCACCTTGTCAGCGAGGCCGACTCGCTGCGCAGCGGGACAGCCGTACTCGCCCTTCCCGGTGGGCTCCGTTGGGTCGCCGAACACCAGCCCGACGGCTACGCTCCGCCCGAGCGGTTTGTCGATGCGCTCGGCGGGCACGACCTGGCATCGCTGCCCACCCGACTTACGCTCAGCTGGCGACACATCCACGAGTTCGAGGATCTCGGCGACGGCCGGACACGGGTGATCGACCGGGTCGACACCCCCATCCCTGAGTCCCTCCTGCGGCCGATGTTGGTCTACCGGCACCGCCAGCTCGCCGACGACCTGGCCGCGCATCAGCGTGCCGAACAACACGGCCTTACGCCCCTGACGGTCGCGATCAGCGGATCGTCGGGGCTCGTAGGTTCGGCCTTGGCGGCGTTCTTGAGCACCGGCGGCCACCGGGTGATTCGACTGGTTCGACATGCCGCGGGCAATCCCGATGAGCGACAGTGGAATCCTGACCATCCAGATCGCGAGCTGTTGACCGGAATCGATGCGGTGATTCATTTGGCCGGCGCGTCGATCGCCGGTCGGTTCACCGCCGAGCATCGCCGCGAGATCCGCGACAGCAGAATCGGACCCACCCGCAAGCTCGCTGAGTTGATCGCCGGCACTACCGCGGGACCGGGCGTTCTGATCTGCGCTTCGGCAGTTGGCTATTACGGCTACGACCGCGGCGACGACGTTCTCACCGAAGACAGCGAACGCGGCGAGGGGTTTCTGGCCGACGTCGTCGCCGACTGGGAGGATGCCGTCACGCCGGCAGAGCAGTCCGGGACGCGCGTGGTGCGCGTTCGCACGGGCATCGTGCAGTCCCCGCGGGGCGGGACGCTGCGCCTGATGCGGCCACTGTTCGCTGCTGGGCCCGGCGGCCGGCTCGGCAGCGGCCGGCAGTGGCTACCGTGGATCGGGATCGATGACCTGATCGACATCTATCACCGGGCGCTGTGGGACGCCGGCCTTTCCGGGCCGGTGAACGCGGTCGCTCCGAATCCGGCACGCAACACCGAATACACCAAGGCGCTCGGCCGGGTACTACACCGACCGACCGCACTTCCCGTGCCCGGCCTGGGCCCGCGATTGTTGCTCGGCACCCAAGGGGCTCGTGAACTCGCCTGCGCGAGCCAGCGGGCGCTGCCCAACCGTCTCAACGATGCTCAACACCGTTTCCGCGCGCCCCAGCTCGAACCGTTATTGCGGCATCTGTTGGGGCGTTCGGGCCCACAGTGAGCCTCACCGGCGGCGATTGAGTACCGCGACGTGTCCGCACAACACGGTGGCGAAGGTGCACCACAGCGGGTACAGCACCAGGGACACTGCGCGCGCACCTCGAACCGCGACGGCCCGGCGCGCCAGATCGGCGCTGCTCGTCGCCAGTGCCACGCTGACCAGAGTCGACGGTCCTAATAGGCGCCGGTTGAAAAAGAGCCACGACCACCCCGCGTTGAGGACGAGGTTCACGAGCAGCGCGGCCACGTAGGAACGCCGCTTCGCGACCTCACCTCGGGCGTTCAGCTGATCGATGGTGGATGCTGAGACCGCAGCGATGTCGGCATAGATCGCCGACCAGACTATCGGTACGACCTGGGGAGAGGGCAAATACGAGGGCTTGGAAAGCTTTTCATACCAACCCGATTGGATCGCTGGGGTGGCAGCAATGCTGCCAGTGACGACGGTGGCCGCGACCGCCGCGCCGGTGCCAAGCAGGGTGGAGATGCGCACGTAGCTCCCTCGGGTCAATCGTTCTTGGTGACAGGTACCGCGATCTCGTTGCGACGAAACATCGGAAGAGTCCACGGCGGATCGTAGAACCACGCCTGAGGTACGCCGACGGGCTCAAACTCCATGTTTTTCAAGGCATTAAGCAGCGTCGCGGTGTGCGATTCAACGGCACCACGACCACGATCACCGGAAAAGGTGTGCACCGCGACCGTTTCAGCGGGCAAGCGCACCAACTGCACTGCGGAGTTGTCGGGCTCCGGCAGTGACTCCAGGCCGATGCCGGCCGGCATGAAGAAGCGAATCACCCATTGCCCCGGGGTGGTGGACTGTTGGGCGACGGGTGCAGTCATCGCGAACTTCGCCCGGGAGTGATTGCCGCCAAAGATATATCCGGCCAGCCGCCGAAAGCCGGTGCTGCGTGCCGCTTCCACATCACCGGTAACGACTGTTTCAGCCACCACGCGCTCCGCGTAGCGGCGAACCTCGACATCGCGAGTCCGCTGCTCCACCATGTAGGCAGGTTCCTCGGTACCGTTGCGGCAACCAACGAGTGATCCGAGCGCCTGAAGGGCGGCAGTCGCGGCAGCGCGGATTGCCCTCATGCTCGGCCCCGGCTCATCCGGTTGCTCACGTGGCCACCTCCGTGCTGTCCGAACAGCATCAACCGTTACCCCACACCGGATAGCTATTCAATAATTGAATCATTCATTTAATGAACTATTTAGCTAGTTGGTCGGGTCGATCGGCTCAACTCCGTTCGGCTAGCGGCTGATCCGCTGGTAACGGCGCAGCGCTTCGTTGCGCTCTTCGCGGTGATCGACCATCGGCGCCGGGTACCCCGGCGGCGGGGAAGCCCAAACCCGATGCGGGTCGGCGACGTCCGCCAGCTCCGGGACCCAGCGACGCACGTAGGCGCCGTCCGGGTCGAATGTGCGGCCCTGCAGAGTCGGGTTGAAGACCCGAAAGTAGGGCGCCGCATCGGTGCCGCACCCCGCACACCACTGCCAGCCATGTTGGTTGTTGGCCACGTCACCGTCGACCAGCTGATCCAAAAACCAGCGGGCACCCCACTGCCAGGGCAGATGCAGATCCTTGACCAGGAACGATGCGACGATCATGCGCACCCGATTGTGCATGAATCCGGTCGCGCGCAACTCACGCATGCCCGCATCGACGATGGGAAAGCCGGTCTCACCGGTCTTCCAGCGCTCGAACAGGCGCCGCGCCTGAGCGTCGGTATCGGTCTGGATGGAGTCGAACGCGTGATTCCAGTTGGCCCAAGCACTGCGCGGCCAAAAATGCAGCACCGCGGCGTAGAAATCCCGGAAAGCCAACTGCCGCAAATAGGCAGCTGACCCCGGATCGCGCATGTCGAGATCGGCGGCCATGGTGCGCGGATGTATGGTGCCGAATTTCAGGTACACCGACATCCGGCTGCCGCCACTGCGGTCGGGTCGATCGCGGTCCTGCTCGTAGCGCTCCAGCCCGCTACCGACAAACGCCTTCCAGTGCTCAAGCGCCGCAGCTTCCCCTGCCAAGAGCTCGAGTCGTCCACCGAAGTCAGGGATTTCCACCGGTTGAGCAATCTCGCTGGACAAGGCGAAGGGGTCGATCCAGTGCGCCGACTCCGGCCGTGAGTTCACCGGACGCCGCCAGCCGTGCTCACGCCACCGCCGAAAGAAGGGGGTGAAGACCCGGTAGGGGGCCCCGTCGTCTTTGACGACTCGTCCCGGAGAGACCAGATACGGTGAGCCGGTAGCCACCAGCGGTACGTCACCAAGTGCGGCGCGAACGGCCGCGTCACGCCGGCGCCCGAACGGCGCGAAATCCTCCGATACATGCACCGCCGACGCCCCTATCTCGGCGGCGATCCGTGGGATCCGCTCCTGCGGAAGCCCGCGAGTGACCAGCAGCCGGCCGCCCAGGTCATCGCGAAGGTGCCGCAGACACTGCCCCAGGAACTGCAGTCGGCGCCGCCCGGCCGAGGCCTCAAGTTGCGGGTCCAGGACGAAACAGCACAACACTTCCGGGTCCTCTGCGAGCGCAGCCGACAGAGACGGCAGGTCGCCGACCCGCAGATCACGGCGGTACCACAGCAGGACCGGCATCGGGCTATCTTGCCCCCAGACCCCCGACGTGGGCTTGCCGGTCGCCGCGGTGTCGCTCGACGGCGGACCGGCTCACGGATTCTCCAGCTCGGAATGGAAGTGCCGCATCGCCGAGATGACGGCAGCGAAGACCCCATGTGCCGTGTCTAGGTCGGCGTCGGAGAACTCCTCCAGCGCTCGCCGGGTGTGATTCTGCAGCGGAGCGAAAAATCCTCTGGCGGTGTCCAAGCCCAGCTCGGAGTAGCGCAACGTGACCTTGCGGCGATCGGAGGCATGCGCTTCGCGCCGCACATGGCCGGATTCGATGAGACGGTCGACAAGGTAGGTGATCGCCGCACCCGACAGTCCCATGCGTTCGCGCAGCTCACTGGGACTGATTGGGGTTCCGGCAGTCTCCGCGACCATGATGTGCAGCAGAGCGCGGAAATCGGTCTGGCGCACGTTGTTGGAACCGGCGAACCGGTGGCCGATCTGCTCGGATTCGGCGGCCAGCTCCCGCAGATCGGCTGATATCAGCGACTCCAGCGCGGCTCGGCCAACGGCATCCTGATCCGGTTTCATGACGGTTGATAACGATAGCTCTGCGTGGGTCTCATTCCCGGGCAACGGGCCGCAACCGAGCGAGGCCGTCAGGCCGGCGACAGCGGGAGTCGCAGTGCCCCGGGGGCATCGTCGGGCACGACCGGGCGGTGCGGCCGTACCGGTGCGATACGCCGGTACGGCTGGCCCAACGGCGGGCGAGAATCTGGCTCACCGTTGTTGGGCCACAACGACATCGCCCGTTCGGCTTGCGCCGTGATGGTGAACGAGGGGTTCACGCCCAGGTTGGCGGTGATCGCCGACCCGTCGACCACGTGGACGCCGGGATGTCCGAAGGCGCGCTGATAGGGGTCGATGACCCCGGTATCCGCGGATTCACCGATCGGACAACCGCCGATGAAGTGCGCCGTCAACGGGATATTGAGCGCGTCGAGGTAGGTACCGCCGGCCATCCCGCCGACCTTGTCGGCCATCCGTCGTGCCACCTCGTGGGCGGTCGGGATCCAGTCCGGATTGGGTTCGCCCGCCCCCTGTTTCGTGGTCATCCGGGTGCCGAACAGGCCACGCTTGCGGTAGGTGGTCAGCGAGTTGTCCAGCGACTGCATCACCAGCACGATGATCGAGTGCGACGAGGCGTTGCGGGGGAACATGCTGTGCAGCAGCATCGCCGGATGGCGTGCGATGGTCAGCATCAGCCGGGCGAACCGCCAGGGTCCGCCGTCGATCAGATGGGTGCCCATCATCGACAGCAGGTTGGATCCCTTGCCGTAGCGGCACACCTCGACATGGGTGTTGGCCTCCGGGTGGATCGAGGAGGTGATCGCCACGCCCTGCGCGAAGTCGTCACGATCGGGTGCGAACACCACCGGCACCTCTTCGGAATTGGTGCGGGTCAGCTCGCCCAGCCGCGGTGAGAGATGCGGCAGCGATCCGGTGTCGCGCAGCTTGTGCAGCAGCCGCTGGGTGCCCAGCGAGGCCGCGGCGAACACCACCTGGCTCGCGGTGAAGTCCCGCTTGTGCTTGCGCACCCAGCGGCCGGTGCGCACCGTGCTGACCAGATAGCCGTCGCCGTGCGGCCGCACATCGGTGACCATCGTCATCGGATGGATCTGAGCACCGGCGTGCTCGGCCAGATACAGGTAGTTGGTTTCGGTGGTGTTCTTCGCGTTGTGTGGGCAGCCGGTGAAGCACTGTGCGCAGCCGATGCAGCCGGCGCGGTCGGGGCCTGCCCCGCCGAAGTACGGGTCCGCGACGGTCCTGCCGGGCTCGTCGCCGAAGAAGACCCCGACATTGGTCGGGTGGTAGGTGTCCTCGACCCCCAGGTCGCGGGCCACCGCCAGCAACACCTCGTCGGCCGGCGTGGTGTGCGGGGTGGGCGTCACCCCGAGCATCCGGCGGGCCTGCTCGTAATACGGCGCGAGCTCGGCTTTCCAATCGGTGATGTGTGCCCACTGCGGATCGGTGTAGAACCGGTCCAACGGCTCGTAGAGGGTGTTGCCGTAGATCAACGACCCGCCGCCGACCCCGACCGCACTGGCGATGAACGTCTTGCCCAGCACGGTCAGCCGTTGCGGCCCGAAGCAGCCCAGTTTCGGCGCCCACATGGCCTTGCGGACATGCCAGTTGTTGGGCGGGAAATCGGTGGGGGCCCAGCGCCGGCCCATATCCAACACGGCGACCCGGTAGCCCTTCTCGGTCAGCCGCAGCGCCGCCACGCTGCCGCCGAAACCCGAGCCGATCACCACTACGTCGTAGTCATATGTCATTAGCCTGCCATTATCGCCACGCCGTGGGCCTTTGTCTGGAGGATGCCATGACCGACCGCTTCGCCATCCCACCCGCCGACGTGTTGCGGGCGCGCGAGAGACTCGTCCTCGACCACTTCCACGACGAAGTGCGGCAGGAGTGGGACGAGGTGCTGGCCACGTTTCCCCACCCGCACTACGAGATCATTCCCACCCTGACCGTGCACGACGGTGACGCCGCCGTCCGCGGCTACTACCGTGACACCCGCGTCGCGTTCCCCGACCAGGACCACGAGATGATCGCACTGCGGCACAGCGCCGACGCCGTGGTGATCGAGTTCTGGCTCCGCGGAACGCATTTGGGTCCATTGGGCGGTGTTCCGGCCACCGGATCGCGGCACCGCACCCGGATGACGGCCTACTTCGTCTTCGACGAGGACGAGAACTTGGTCGCCGAGCGGATCTACTTCGACACCCTGTCAATGCTCAAGCAACTCATCGGCGGGCTCAACCTGCGCGACCCGCGCAGCTGGCCGCTGGTGATCCGCGGGGTGCGCGGCCTGCTGGCGATGGCAGCCGATCCCGACCCCCTGCTGGTGCACACCCCGCCGGCTGACCTGCGCTGATGGCGAGGGAAGCCGACCAGCAACGATCTCAGTCGAGTACCACCACGATCTTTCCGCCGGCCTCCCCTGATTCCATAACCCGATGCGCTTCGCGGATCTGGTCAAAGGAGAAGACGTGTGACGGCGTGGCCTCCAGGCGGCCGTCGCGAACCTTGCCGGCGATGTCCTGTAGCGGCACGTCCGACAACGGAAAGCCCGGGGCGCCGAACACGAAGCTGCCGAAAAAGCTGAGATTGACACCACTGGCCATCTGCAACAGCGGGTTGAAGTCGGCGATGGGATCCAGTCCTCCGAGCCAGCCGGCCAAGCACGCCGTACCGCCCCGGCGCAGCATGTCCAGGGAGTCGAGAATCGTGCTGTTGCCCACCAGATCGAGAACGGCATCCACCTGTTTGGCTTCGGCGATGTGAGCACCCAAATCGGGAACCTCCAGCTCGGCACGTTCAGCCCCGAGCGACGTCAGCAGTCCAAACCGTTTCCGGTTACGCGTGGTAGCGATCACCCGCGCTCCAGCCTCCACGGCCAGCTTCACTGCCGCCTGACCGAAAGACGAGGTCGCTCCGCGGATCACGATGGTCTGCCCCGCGGTTAGGTCGAGGTTGCGGAACAGGCAGGTCCATGCGGTGGCATAGGTTTCCGGAAGTGCGGCCAGCTGGCTCCACGGCAGGTCCGATTCGATCAATGCGACATTCTCGGCGCGCACCCGGGTGAATTGCGCGTAGCTGCCATTGACGCTACGGCCGAGCCCGCCCATCAGTGCTGCGACCTTGGCGCCCACCGGGAATTCTCCGCCTGGACAGGCGTCGACGATGCCGACGCATTCGATGCCGCTGACTTCGGCGGCCTCGGCCCATTCACCCCGACGCATGTGCATTTCGGCGTGGTTGAGTCCGAATCCCTTGACCCTGATCACCACCTCGCCCTGCTTTGGCAGTGGCTTGGGAATATCGGTGTAGGTCAAGGTGTCCAGTCCCCCGAAGCCGTCGAGAACAATTGCGCGCATGGTCGGGCCGCCGGCGTCTTCTCGCACTACCGCGGGGCGAGCCGGGAGGGCAGGTGTGGGTGTCGTAGCCATGGTGTATCTCCTCTGAATATTTGTGGTGTGTTTGACTTTTCGTGCTATGGCAGTCACTGCCCGCCGACCCGGCGCAGGAAGTCCCTGACCAACTCCGCGACTTCATCGACCGCGGTCTCCAGTAAGAAGTGGCCGCCATCGAGCAGATGGATTTCGGCCTCACGTGCGTCCCGGCCGAAGGCCCGGGCACCGTCCGGGGCGAAGATGGGGTCCGATTTTCCCCACACGGCCAGCACCGGCACACCACTGCTGCGCAGGTAGTCCTGCAGCGCGGGATACATCGGCGGATTGGTGGCGTAGTCCCGGAACAGCTTGAGCTGTATCTCGTCATTGCCCGGCCGCGACAGCAGAGCGCTGTCCAAAGTCCACCCGTCCGGGCTGACCAGGGACTGATCGGGTGCACCGGTCAGGTACTGCCATTTCACCGACTCGACATCGAGCGCGGCGCGGATGGCCGCCTCCGTCTGGACGGTCTGCTCACGCTGGTAGTCCCAGACCGTTGTCCAGAAGTCCTCAATGAAGCCCTCGTCGTAGCCGTTGCCGTTCTGCGTGACAATCGCGCTGATGGACCCGGGTCGGCTCAGCGCCAGTCGCCAGCCGATCGGCGCGCCATAATCCTGGACGTAGATCGCGTAGCGGGCCAGCCCGAGCTGATCCAGCAGCCCCTGCGTGAGCTGCGCGAGATTGTCGAAGGTGTAGTCGAATTCGGTTACCAGCGGCATGTCCGAGTACCCGAAGCCGAGGTGATCGGGGGCGATGACGTGATACTCGTCGGCCAGGCGGGTGATGAGATCCCGGAACATATGGGAGCTGGTCGGGAAGCCGTGCAGCAGCACGATCGCGGGCGCATCGGTGCGTCCCGCCTCGCGGTAGAACAGCCGTCGCCCGTCGACGGTGGCGTACTGGTGCCTGATCGAAGAACCCATGACTAACCCCTTAACTAGATTTTGATAGTTAGGAGTCAAGCACTCGTGATGTAACCTGTCAATAGAATTTTGGAGGTTATATGGAGATCGTTGCGGCGGGACCTGAGGATGAAGCCCTGCTCCTAGACCTGCTCAACACCACGCCCGTCATCGACGGCGTGGCACACGACGTACTCGAAGATCCGGCCACGGCGCAGGCCTGGCTGAATGCGCACGGCATTGCCCCCACAACCGGGCTGCTACAGCAACTCATCGACGTACGGGCGGCACTACAAGCCATCGTGCGCGGGGACCGAACCCCGCAGGCGTTGCAGCCATTCCTCGGCGGAGTCCGTCTGTCCCCCAGCCTCACTGACGACGGCCTCGCATGGACACTGAGCGCTCACGAGACGCCACCAGCTGTCGCGCGGGTAATACTCGCGTGGGACGCGCTACGGATCTCCAGTCCCGGGCGGCTTCGCCCATGCGCCAATTCCGACTGCCAGCTGTTCCTGATTGATCGCAGCAAGCCCAACACCGCACGGTGGTGCTCGATGGCCATCTGCGGCAACCGCATGAAAGCGCGTCGGCACTACCAGCGGAGCAAGACCACGACCAGCGAGTGACGTCGCAGGCACGAAAGTCGCGAGCCCAGTAGGTACAACACCCGCTCGCCGACTACCATGAGCTGTCCCTATGGGTTCCAGCACCTACATCGCTAGGTCCCCCGCCCCCGTAGCTCAGGGGATAGAGCACGGCTCTCCTAAAGCCGGTGTCGCAGGTTCGAATCCTGCCGGGGGCACAATGTGATGTCTCAGGACATCGGAATAGCTCTGAACCTGCGTTAGGTTCGGGGCTT
>CAXYUC010000130.1:0-12725 GCA_964292075.1 uncultured Mycolicibacter sp. | reverse complement strand
TGTTCTCATACTCGGCGTGTTTCGCCCGCTTCGCCTTCCGACCCCGCTTGGGTGCTCTGCCGGCCCGGCCAAAGGCACCGGCCGCGCCACCGTGCTGGCCGGGACGACCACCGCCGCCACCGCCTCCGCCGCCGGGGCGACCGCGGAAACCTCCTGCGCCGGCACCCGCGGGGGCACCGCCGCCGCCGGGACCGCCGGCGCCACCACCGCGGTAGTTACCGCCCGGACCGCCGCCGGGACCGCCCGGACGGCCACCGGGGGCACCGGGTCGACCACCGCCACCGGGACGCGGCGGACCGCCGGGACGCGCCGGGCGACCCTGTGCTCCGAAGTTGCTGGTGCGTCCGGGCATGTTGCCCGGTGTCGCGCCACCGCCGGGACGCGGCATCCCTGGCCGGGGCGCTCCTCCCGGCCGGGGCGCCTGCGGGTGCGGACGCGGAATTGCGCGCTCCACCGGCTGCGCCGAGGAGAACGGGTTGTTGCCGACGCGCGGGGTGCGGGCGCCGGGCTTGGGGCCAGGTGCTGCCGGCCGGGGGCCGGGAGCGGGCGGAGCCGCCGGGGCGGGTGCCGCAGCTGCAGCTGCCGGCGGCGGGGTCTCGGCCACGGGCCGGGGCGCGGGCGGGGCCGGCCGGGGCGCTGGGGCGGCCGGGGGGGCGGGCCCCGCAGCTGCGCCGGGCGGGGGGGGGGCCCCGGCCCCGGCCGCGGGCGCGGCCGGAGCGGCCGGAGCCGCGGGAGCTGCCGGAGCCGCCGGCTTGGCGGCGGCGGGAGCGGCGGGCTTTGCGGCCTCGCCGTCACCGGCAGGGGCGGGTGCCGGCCGCGCCGGTCCTGGAGTTGCCGCCGGGGCCGGAGCGGCCTTGGCGGGCGCCGGGGCCGCGGGCGCGTCAGCCTTCGGCGCGGGCTTGCCGCCGCCGAAAGCCTCGCGCAGCCGCCGCGCGACGGGGGCTTCCACAGTTGAGGATGCCGACTTGACGAATTCGCCTTGCTCGCTCAGGCGGGCGAGGACTTCCTTGCTGGTGACACCGAGTTCCTTGGCCAACTCGTGTACGCGGGCCTTTGCCACTACATCTCCTGTCTATGAGGCGACAGCGGTGGTGGGCCGCGCCTCGGGTTTAGCTATGACGCATGGTCATCGGGACTTCACGGTGTGCTCATGTTCTTCGCTACCTGTTCTGTTGACCGGGGCGGTGAGCCGATCTTCGAATCCTTCGAAGCACTCCTCCACCCCGGATACATCCGGGGAACCGCTGATCCGCAGCGCGCGCACGAATGCCCGTCTCCGAATCGCCGCGTGCAGGCACTCCGATACGGGATGCAACCACGCACCCCGCCCCGGTTGGTTGCCCGCGCGGTCAATGATCACGGCACCGTTGCCGTTCTCGCTTGACACCGCGACCACCCGAAGCAATTCGACGGTCAACGCACGTTTCCGGCATCCGACACACGTGCGCACCGGTCCATCTGGGGAACGGTGCGTCCGCGAGGCGGCTGTCGAAGTCTCGCGCTGGATCACGGCTCAGTCTACCCATACAACGGCGATCGCCCGAACCACCCGAATCCGAACCCGACAGTGCGCCACTGGGTGCGCTGGTCGCGTCCCGCTCAGTGCTCCTAGTCGCGTTCCGCTCAGGCTTCGTGCGCGACGCCCTGACCGGCCTCACGCTCAGCGCCATTGGCACCGGGCTCCGGGATGTCACTGCGGATATCGATTCGCCAGCCGGTCAGCCGGGCCGCCAGCCGGGCGTTCTGGCCTTCCTTGCCGATGGCCAATGACAGCTGGAAGTCCGGAACCACCACTCGCGCGGCCCGGGCAGCCTGGTCGATCACGGTCACCGACATCACCTTGGCGGGCGAGAGCGCATTGCCGACGAACCGCGCCGGGTCCTCGTCGTAGTCGATGATGTCGATCTTCTCGCCGGCCAGTTCGCTCATCACGTTGCGCACCCGCTGGCCCATCGGACCGATGCAGGCGCCCTTGGCGTTCAGTCCGGGAACCTGCGAAGCCACCGCGATCTTGGATCGGTGACCGGCCTCACGGGCGACCGCGACGATCTCCACCGACCCGTCGGCGATCTCGGGGACCTCCAAGGCGAACAGCTTGCGCACCAGATTCGGGTGGGTACGGGACAGCTCGATACGCGGTTCGCGCGGGCCCCGAGTCACGCCGATCACGTAGCAGCGCAGCCGGTCGCCGTGATCGTAGGCCTCGCCGGGTGCCTGCTCTGCGGGGCGGATGACGCCATCGAAGCCCTTGGCCTCGGTACCCAGTCGCACCACGATCACACCGCGGGCATTCTCCCGGGCGTCGCGCTGGACTACTCCGGCGACGATGTCGCCCTCCCGGGCGGAGAATTCGCCGTAGGCCTTCTCGTTTTCGGCGTCCCGCAGCCGCTGCAGGATCACTTGGCGGGCCGTCGTCGCCGCGATACGACCGAAGCCCTCGGGCGTGTCGTCGTATTCGCTGATCACGTTGCCGACGTCGTCGGTCTCGCGTGCCAGCACCCGCACCACGCCGGTCTTGCGGTCGACGTCGATCACCGCGTCGGCCTGATGACCTTCGGTGTGGCGGTACGCGGTGAGCAACGCCGATTTGATCGTGTCCACGACCACGTCAACCGAGATGCCCTTGTCTGCCTCAATCGCGTGCAGCGCGGCCATGTCGATATTCATGCTCCGGCCTCCCTTCCCGCCTCGGGGGCCGTTAGGCCCGCCAATTCCAACTCACGTTCGCTCGGCCGCGAGAATTCGACTTGCACCACCGCTCGGCTGATGTCGCTCAGTGGCAGACGCCGACGGTTCCAGTCCCGCCCGGCACGCACCACCAGCGTCAGGACGTCGTCATCGACGACGCCGACTCGACCGATCAGTCCCGACCCGTCGGACAGCGTCAGCTCAACTTTGCGACCGTGCGCGCGCCGGAAATGCTTCGCGCTGGTCAGCGGTCGGCCCACGCCGGGCGAGCTGACCTCCAGCACGTACTGGCCGTCGAATTCCAGGGTGTCGAGCAATTCCGACGCCGAGCGCGCCAACGCCGCGGCGGTGTCCAGATCCAGTGGGGTGTCACCATCGGCGACCACAGTGATTCGCGGTAGCGGGTCCTGATCGTGGACGACGACGTCTTCGATCTCGAATCCGGCGCGGGTGAACTCAGCATCGAGCAGCTCGATCACCTGTGTCTGGGAAGGTAGCCCGGTGGCCACGGCGAGCTCCTCATCTTGAGTTGTCCTTCTCGGCGCGTTCCCACGCGCCAGGCGCGGCCGGGAACCAGTTATCAACGATACGCCGTGGGAAACACACCCACGGCAAACCGGCAAAAGCGCCCGTCAGCGTACCGCGGGCCATTGCGGCCACGTCGCGTCCCCGCCGCGCCGTCGCAATGGCAGGATGTCAGGGTGCCCGGCCCCCTGTCCGCCATCGACCGACGGCGCGTGCTCACCGGCGCCGGGATGCTCGCCCTGCTGGCCGTTGCGGCGCCGGCCTGCAGCTCGGCTCCCAAGGCTCCCGTTGTGGACGACCTGGAGGCACAGCGACAGCTCGCACTGCGCGACAGTGAGCTGGCCGCAGCGGCCGCCACGGCACTGACCGACCCGGATTCCAAGGCGCTGGCCGCCGCACTCGATCAGGTGTCGCAGGAGCGAACTGAGCATGCCCGGGCGCTGGCCGCCGAGATCGCTCGTGCCGCGGGCAAGTCGCCGGCGGACGAGACCGAAACCACCACTCCCAGTGCCGCGCCGGATGCGTCCGCCCCGACGGTGTCGCAGGTGATCAACGCATTGCGGGCCGCCGCCGACAGCGCCGGGAAGCTCGCGGTCGCCTCGTCGGGTTACCGGGCCGGGCTGCTGGCCTCCATCGCGGCGGCGTGCACGGCTTCCTACGCAGTCGCCTTGGTGGCACGGGCATGACATCTCCCGAACCCCGCCCGGCGTCGGGCCCCGACGCGGCCCTGACCGATGCCCTGGCCACCGAATACGGAGTCGTCTACGGCTACGGGCTGGTGTCGGCGTACTCGCTGCCGGAATTCAACGATCTGGTGGTCACCACCATCCGTCAGCACCGCGAACGCCGGGACCGCACCATCGCCATCCTGACCAGCCGCGCTGTTGCCGTCCCGCCGGCCGCCGCCGGATATCAGTTGCCCATCCCGGTGACCACGTCTAACGATGCCCTGCGGCTGGCGGTCCGAATGGAAAACGACACCGCGGCAGCCTGGCGTGCGGTCGTCGAGCAGGCCAGCGAGGCCACCGACCGCGAGTTCGCGGCGACCGCACTCGGCCAGAGCGCCGTGCTCGCCGCGCACTGGAACCTCGCGCTGGGGAATTGGCCGATCACCCAGGCGTTCCCGGGCGGCACCGACTAGGCCGATGGCGGGGACCTGCTAGCGTCCCAGCGCCGCCAGGATCTGCCCGGCCAACTCCGCACCGACGGCCAGCTCGCGAGTCTGCCCGGAGAAGCGGTCCCGCAGTTCGACAACGCCGTCGGCCCAGCCACGCCCGAGCACGACGATCCATGGCACCCCGAGCAGTTCGGCGTCCTTGAACTTCACCCCCGGCGAGGCCCGCCGGTCGTCGAAGAGCACCTCCAGACCAAGCCGGTCCAGTTCGGCGGCCAGTTCGGTCGCGCCCGCGCGCGCGGCCTCGTCCTTGTTGGCGATCACCACGTGCACGTCGAACGGAGCGACCTGCGACGGCCAACGCAGGCCCAGCTCGTCATGCTGCTGTTCGGCGATGACAGCCACCAGCCGGGAGACGCCGACGCCGTAGGAACCCATGGTGAGCCGCACCGGCCGACCATCCTCGCCGAGCACGTCGACCGCGAACGCGTCGGTGTATTTGCGGCCGAGCTGGAAGATGTGAGCGATCTCGATGCCCCGGGCGCTGACCAGCGGGCCGGCCCCGTCCGGTGACGGGTCCCCGTCGCGGACCTCGGCCGCCTCAATGGTGCCGTCGGCGTGGAAATCGCGCCCGGCGACCAGCCCGACGACATGCTTGCCGGGTGCGTCGGCGCCGGTGATCCAGCTGGTGCCGTCCACCACCCGGGGGTCGACGAGGTAACGTACCCCGTTGTCCTGCAGCGCTTTCGGACCGATGTAGCCCTTCACCAGGAATGGGTTTTTGGCAAAATCACCGTCGCCGAGCAGTGCGTACTCGGCGGGTTCGAGCGCCGCACCGAGCCGCTTCTCATCGATCTCGCGGTCGCCCGGGACCCCGATGCCCAGCAGCTCCCAGTCGCCATCGGGCTGGCGGACCTTGAGCAGGACGTTCTTGAGGGTGTCGGCGGCGGTAACAGGACGGCCCAACGCGCCGTTGGCCCACTCCACCAGGGTGGCGATCGTCGGGGTATCGCCGGTGTCGTGAATCTGCGGCTCGGCCAAACCATCGACCGGTCGCGGCTCGGGGCGGGCGGTGGTCACCGCTTCGACGTTGGCGGCGTAGCCGGACTCGTGGCAGCGCACGAAGGTGTCTTCACCGACCGCGCTCTCGGCGAGGAATTCCTCGGAGGCCGATCCGCCCATGGCACCCGAGACCGCGGACACGATCACATACCGCACCCCGAGCCGGTCGAAGATCTTCTGATAGGCCGCCCGGTGCGCGTCGTAGGCAGTGGCCAGACCGGCGTCGTCGACGTCGAAGGAATAGGAGTCCTTCATCACGAATTCCCGGCCGCGCAGGATGCCGGCCCGCGGCCGCGCCTCATCGCGGTACTTGGTCTGGATCTGGTACAGCACCACCGGGAAGTCCTTGTAGGAGTTGTACTCCCCCTTGACGGTCAGGGTGAACAGTTCCTCGTGGGTGGGGCCCAGCAGGTAGTCGTTGTCGCGACGGTCCTTGAGCCGGAACAGGCCGTCGCCGTATTCGGTCCAGCGGTTGGTGGTCTCGTACGGTGCACGCGGCAGCAGCGCCGGGAACAGGATCTCCTGGCCGCCGATGGCGTTCATCTCCTCGCGGACCACTCGCTCGATGTTGCGCAGCACCCGCAGGCCCAGCGGCAGCCAGCTGTACAGACCGGGTGCGATCGGCCGGACGTAGCCGGCCCGGATCAGCAGCTTGTGGCTGGGGACTTCGGCATCGGCGGGGTCGTCGCGCAGGGTGCGCAGGAACAGTTCGGACATCCGGGTGATCACAGCGGGAGAGCCTATCTTCAGCCGCGAGCAGACGCGGACTCGCACTCTTGGAGCCTGCGCGGTGCGATTCTGCGACTGCTCGGCGATAGGGGCCCCTACAGCTCCCCAGCCTCCACGGCCTCGCGGGTGTGCTGGGCGCGGGCGATCTGGTCGGCCGAGAACCCGATGAGCAGTGCGGTGCCCCCCACCAACAGGGCGATCGCGGCCACCCACAGCAGCGAATACGTGTAGCCGGCACCGAGCGCGTCAAGCTGCGCCGGAGTCATGGTCTTGACCGGACCGGTGGTGCCGCCCAGATACAGCGTTCGGGAGGTCTGCACGGCCTGGATGACGACCAACACCATCGGACCGCCGAGGTTGTAGACCATCAGCGTGATAGCCGAAACCGGACCGATCTCGCGTGGCCCGACCTCGGTGAGCGCGCACAGCGGCAACACCACCGCGATGACGCCGATGCCCAGACCGCCCACGACTATCGGCCCGAAAAGGTCAGGGAAATAAGGAATGCCGCGTGTCAGTGTGGAGCCGTACAGCATCGCGCCCAGCACCAGCGCCCCGCCGCCGATGACCAGCCAGCGCGGCGCAATCAGCGATGCCAGCCGGGCGGCCAGCACCGTGCCCAGGCCGAAGGCCACGGCAAACGGGATGAAGCAGATACCGGCCCGCAGCGCCGAGTAGCCGAGCACGTCCTGCACCAGCAGCGCGATCATCACCGTCAGCGTCAGCATCACCCCGCCGGCCAGGAACAGCGAGACGAACGTCATCACCCGATTGCGGTTGTCGAACACCTCCCCCGGAACCAGCGGATCGGTCGCGGCGCGCTCGACGAAGAAAAACGCACCGAAGAAGACCACCGTGGCCAGCCCGGCACCGAAAACCAGTGGCCCCTGCCAGCCATGCGGCGGCCCCTGGGTGAAGACCAACACCGCGGCACTGCAACCGGCGGTGGCCAGCAGCGCACCGGGCAGGTCGAGTCGCATCCGCTCGCGATAGGTCTCGGTCACCCGTGCCGCCGCGATTGCGATGATCGCGATCCCGATCGGAATGTTGATCAGGAACGCCAGTCGCCACGACACCACGGTCAACGCACCGCCGAGCACCAAGCCCAGCACCGAGCCGATGCCCTGCATGGCCGCCGACACCGCCATGGCCTGATTGCGGGCCCGGCCGGGCGTGTACGTCGTCGCGATGAGCGCCAGGCCGGTCGGTGCGGCAATCGCGGCCCCAACGCCCTGGACTGCCCGGGCGGAGATCAAGGTGACGGCGTCGGTGGCCACCCCGCAGACCAGCGAGGCGAGCGTGAACAACCCGACCCCGGAGATGAACGCCCGCTTCTGTCCGATGGCGTCGCCCACCCGGCCGCCGAGCAGCAATAAGCCGCCGAAGGTCAGTACGTAGGCGGTGATGACCCAGCTCTTGGCCGCATCGGACAGATCAAGATCGGCCTGCATTCGCGGCAACGCCACGACGACGATGGTGCCGTCCAGCGTCGACATCAGTTGCATCCCGGTGATCGCCACGATGGCGATGCCGAGCACGTGGGACGACAACGACCGGCCGGCCGACTGGGATTCCCCCCGCGCGGCCATAGCAGGTCAGCTTAGCCTCCGGGCGAAGTTACAGGTTGCCGGTGCCGAAGGCGTCTTGCACATCCTGAGCGTGCGCGACCTGCTTGGCGGTGTAGCCGATCAACAGGGAGATCGCCCCGACCAGCACCGCCACCCCGGCCACCCACAGCAGGCCGTAGGTGTAACCCGCATCCAGCGCGGCGATCTGGCTGGGGTTCATGGTTTTGACCGGCATGTTGGTGCCACCGAGGTAGAGCGTGCGCGAGGTGATGACGGCCTGGATGATCGCCAGCACGATCGGGCCACCGAGGCTCTGCAGCATCAGTGCGATCGCCGAGGTGGGGCCGATCTGGTCGAAGCCCACTCCGGTGATCGCCGACAGGGTCAACGGCACCACGATCATGCCGATCCCGAGGCCACCGAGCACGATCAGTGTGACGAAGTTCGGGAAGTAGGCGAGGTTCCGGTCGATCGTGGAGCCGTAGATCATCGCGCCCAGCACCACGACGCCGCCGGCGATCACCAGCACCCGGGGCGGGAACCGGCGCACCAGCTGGGAGGACGCCGCCAGGCCGACACCCAGCCCGATCACGAACGGGATGAATCCCACGCCGGCGTGCAAGGCCGAGTAGCCCATCAGATCCTGCACGTACAGACCGATGGTCACGGTCAAGGTGAACAGCACCCCGCCGGCCAGGAAGATCGCGGCGAAGGTCGCCAGCCGGTTGCGGTCCTTGAACAGGCTGAACGGCACCACCGGGTTCTCGGCGGTGCGCTCGACCACGGCGAACGCCAGCAGCGCCACGATGGCAACCACGCCCGAACCGATGGTGATGACGGAGATCCAGCCCTTCTCCGGGCCGATCGTGAACGCGAACACCGCCGCGGTGCAGCCCAGGGTCGCCAGCAGCGCCCCGGCAGCGTCGAGCTTCATCCGCTCGCGGTGGGTCTCGGTCAGCGCGGTGCGAGCCAGGTAAATCATCAGCAGGCCGATCGGGACGTTGACACCAAAGGCCAGTCGCCACGACAACTCGGTCAGCGCACCGCCGACCACCAGGCCCATCACCGATCCGACGGCGGTCATCGCACCGAATACCGCGGTGGCGGCATTGCGGGCCGGCCCCTTCGGGAAGGTAGTGGCGATCAGAGCCAGCGCGGTCGGCGAGGCGATGGCCGAGCCGACACCCTGCAACAGTCGGGCGATGACCAGCGTGGGGGCATCCCAGGCCACGGCGCACAGGACCGACGCGATGGTGAACAGCGCGACCCCGCTGATGAAGGTGCGCTTGCGGCCGATGGTGTCGCCGAGTCGGCCGCCGAGCAGCATCAGGCCACCGAAGGTCAGCACGTAGGCACTGATCACCCAGCCACGACCCGCGTCGGACAGGCCCAGATCGTCTTGGATCTTAGGGAGCGCGACGATCGCGACAGTGCTGTCCATGGTGGCCAGCAACTGCATGCCACCGATAGCGATCACGGCGTAGATAAAGCGACGAGAAGGCAGCCAGGACGACACATACTTGCTGGTCCGGCTCACGAGTTCGGAGCCGGTGCGCCCTCGGGGAGCCGCCCCGCCCGCACCTTCGGACAACTGCGCGGTCGCCCGCCCTGCATCATCGAGTGCAGTCATAAGCGGCTACCCTACAGTAATATTAAGAGCTGTTTAAACCCCGAAGCCTGCGACAGCCCCGATAATCACGATCGCGGGAGGTCGGATGCCCTCCGCGCGGATCTTCTCGGGCGCGTCGGCCAGGGTTGCTCGCAGCGTGTGCTGGGCCGGCGTGGTGCCATGCTGCACCACCAGAACCGGTGTATCCGCAGGTCGCCCGCCCTTTTGTAGAACCGCGCTGAATTGTTCGATGCGTTCGATGGCCATCAGCAGCACGATGGTTCCGCGCATTGCGGCCAAGGCGTCCCAATTCACTAACGATTCGGGATCGTCGGGCGCGACATGCCCGCTGACCACCACGAACTCGTGGTTCACGGCCCGGTGGGTGACCGGCACCCCGGCCAGCGCCGGCACCGCTATGGCACTGGTCACACCCGGCACAACCGTCACCGGGATCCCGGCGTCGGCGCAGGCCAGTACCTCCTCGTAGCCGCGGGCGAACACGAACGGGTCACCACCCTTGAGGCGCACCACGAACTTGCCGGCCTTGGCGCGGTCGATCATCAGCGCGTTGATGGCGTCCTGCGCCATTGCCCGCCCGTAGGGGATCTTGGCGGCGTCGATCACTTCGACATTCGGGGGCAGTTCGGCGAGCAGTTCGGGTGGGGCGAGTCGGTCGGCCACCACGACGTCGGCGTGCGAGAGCATGCGACGGCCGCGCACCGTGATCAGTTCCGGATCGCCGGGTCCGCCACCGACCAACGCCACACCACCGCGCACCACGTCGGGGGTCGCCGCGGCGTCCACCGTGATGGTGCCGTTCTGCAGGGCCTCCCGGATCGCCGAGCGGATGGCCGCCGACCGGTTGTGCTCGCCGCCGGCCAGGACGCCCACCGACAGCCCGGAGTAACCGAAGGTGGCCGGGGTGACCGCGGATCCCTCGACGGCCAGATCGGCGCGCACACAGAAGATCTGGCGACGGTCGGCTTCCGCCACAATCGCGGCGTTGACCTCCGGGTCGTTGGTGGCCGCGATGGCGTACCAGGCATCGGCCAGATCCCCGTCGCGGTAGGTGCGCGAGACCAGCGTGATGCCGGGCTTGCGCTCCCCCAGCGCTTCGACGGCCGGGGTGGCGCTGGGTGCGATCACCAGCACCTGCGCGCCGCTGTCCACCAACAGCGGAACTCGTCGCTGCGCGACACTTCCCGCGCCCACAACAACAACCTTGCGGCCGGAAAGCCGTAAGCCGGCCAGGTAGGGGTTCTCGGTCACCCGATAACTCTAGTGGCCCAGCTCCAACGCTTGGCTTCCCCACTCCCACACCTGCTCGAACAAGGCGGGCTCGTCGGACAGTCGCGTGCCCAGCGAGGGCACCATCTCTTGGAGCATCGGCAGCCAGCCGGCGAACTTCCCGGCGAAACAGCGCGCCAGTACCTCCAGCATGGCCGGCACCGCGGTCGAGGCCCCGGGCGAGGCGCCGAGCAGTCCCGCGATGCTGCCGTCGCCGGCGCTGACGATCGTGGTGTCGAAATCGAGCTGTCCACCGCGGATCACCTGCACCCGCTGGCCGGCCCGGATCTCCTGCCAGTGCGCCTGATCCGCATCCGGCAGGAACCCCCGCAGCGCCTCCACACGCGTGCCGTGGGTTCGCCGCAGTTGGCCGAGCAGGTACCCGACCAGTTCGCGCTCCCGGATCCCGGCGCTCAGCAGCGACCGCACGTTGTCGAAGCGGACCGACCGCGGCAGGTCCGTGGCCCGACCGTGTTTGAGGAACTTCGGCGACCAACCGGCAAACGGCCCGAACAGCAGCCACGACGCACCGTTGACCATCCGGGCGTCCAGGTGCGGAGCGGTCGTCGACGGCGCGCCCGGGACCGGGGCGCCGTACACCTTGGCGCGGTGTGCGGCGGTGAGCTCGGCGGCCCCGCAGCGCAGGAACACCCCGCCGATCGGGAAGCCGCCGAAGCCCCGCACCTCGGGGATCCCCGCACGCTGCAGCAGGCCCAGGGTCGCTCCGCCGGCGCCGATAAAGACGAATTTGGCATTGAGCCTTCGGGTTTCGCCGGTGCGGCGGTTGCCCAGAGCCAACGTCCAGCTGCCGTCGGACTCCCGGCGCAGCGCGCGCACCTCGTGGCCGAACAGCACCGCGGTTCCGTGGCGCACGCCGTAGCCGATCAGCTGGCCGGTCAGCGCACCGAAGTCGACATCGGTGCCGTGCGGAGCCCAGTCCAGGGCCACCGGCACGTCGGGGTCTCGCCCGGCGGCCATCGCGGGCAGGCGCGCGGCGAACTCGCCGAAGTCGGTGATGAAGTCGGTGCCGGCGAACAACGGGTTGCCGGCCAGCGCACGATGACGCCGCCGCAGATAGTCCACGCCGTCGGCGCCGTGCACGAAGCTGACGTGCGGGATCGGATGCACAAAGTCGCGCGGATCCTCCAGCAGGCCGTTCTCCACGGCATACGCCCAGAACTGCCGGGTCACCTGGAACTGCTCGTTGACGCGGACCGCTTTGGCCGTATCGATCGAGCCGTCGGGCCGCTGCGGTGTGTAGAACAGCTCGCACAGCCCGGCGTGGCCGGTGCCGGCGTTGTTCCACGGATCGCTGCTCTCGCCGGCGGCGCAATCCAACCGTTCGACGACGGTGATCGCGGCATCCGGTTCCAGCCGGCGCAGCATCGCCCCCAAAGTGGCGCTCATGATGCCCGCGCCGATCAGTGCTACGTCGGTCATCTCGGTCGCAGCCGATGGGGACACGCCCCTCAGATTAGCTCCCCCACCGTTTAGGCTGACGCAATGGAGAGCTACGACCTGGCGATTATCGGAACCGGTTCGGGCAACAGCATTCTCGACGAGCGCTACGCCGACAAGCGGGTGGCGATCTGCGAACAGGGCACTTTCGGCGGTACCTGCCTCAATGTGGGCTGCATCCCGACCAAGATGTTCGTCTACGCCGCCGAGGTGGCCAAGACGGTGACCGAGGCGTCGCGCTACGGGATTGATGCTCACATCGACGGGGTGCGCTGGAACGACATCGTCTCGCGGGTGTTCGGGCGGATCGACCCGATCGCCGCAGGCGGCGAGCAGTATCGCCGCAGCCTGCCCAACGTCGACGTCTACGGCGAGCACACCCGGTTCGGTCCGGTCGGCTCCGACGGCCGGTACCTGCTGTGCACCGCCGGCGGTGAACAGTTCAGCGCCGAGCAGGTGGTGATCGCGGCCGGGTCGCGCTCGGCGATCCCGCCCGCCATCGCCGACAGCGGGGTGCGGTTCTACACCAGGGGCGACATCATGCGGCGCACCGAGCTGCCCGAGCAAGAAGCAATGGAACGCCTCGCGGCGTACAGCTACCTCGCGCGACTGCTCGATCGGTGCGAGACAGCGAGCGTCGATGCGGAGGATTCAGACCAATGACAACATCTCTCCAGCTACA
>CAXYUC010000129.1:0-12969 GCA_964292075.1 uncultured Mycolicibacter sp. | reverse complement strand
GGGCCCCCCCCCCCCCCCCCCCGGCGCCCGCCGCAGCGGCCAGGATCGGTTGCGGCGCCGGGCCGCCGCCCAACAACACCGCGTCCAGCTCGGCCAGTGCGGCCGCGGCCGCGGGAACGGTCAGCGCCTTGGCCAGTTGGGTGGCGACCAGCGAGGTGTAGCGCCGGCCCGAACCGAGTGTCGCTACCGCCGCGGGCAGCCGCGTGACATCGAAACCCGTTGCGACATCGAGCTGCACGGGCGTGGTGCCGGACACCAGGCTGCGTACCAGCACCTGGATTCCGGCGATGTGGTGCGGGGGTAGCGCCAGCAGCCAACTGCCTGATCCGCCCAACCGGTCGTGGGTGGCGGTGGCGCTGGCCGCCAGTGACGTCCCGGTCAGCAGCGCGCCTTTGGGCACCCCGGTGGTGCCCGACGTGGCCACCACCAGTGCGATGTCATCGCCGATCGGATCGCCCACCCGCAGCGCGGTCAGGGCCGACGGGTCGGTGTCGGGGCCGACGGGCGTGAACGCGGCGTCGTGGCCATCCAGAACGCCCTGCAGGGCGGGCAGGAGCGTGGCGACGGCATCACTGGGGGGGACGGCCAGTGCACGCAGGCCTGCTATGGGTTTCCTCCGTTGGTGGGGGCGTCGTTGGTGGGAGCGTCGTCCAGTAGCCAGCCCTTTGCCGCCAACCGCTCTCGCACCCGTTCGACGTCCTCTGGAGCGGGCAGCTCGTTGGTCAACCGGGCGATGAGCACCCCGATATCGACGCGGTCGAACTCGCCGCGGCCGATCAGTTCACGGGCGACGTCTTTGACCTCGTCGTTGGTCAGGCGTCGCGACAGTAGCGCCAACAGCGGAACGTAATCGTTCTGTGGCACACCATCGGGGTACCCGGCACGCAGCCAGGCGACGATCGAGGTGAGAAATTTGTTCATACTGCGTCAACTTCCCCGCGCCGACACCGGAAGGAACATGTCGGCAGCAATATTACGTCTATTCACGGCCAAACACGTCGTCCCAATTGCCCCAATCATCCCACTGCCAGCCGATGCGATGTTCGATGAAGTCGCGGGCGATGAACAGCACGCCGGCCAGTACCACGGCCAGCAACAGCGCGAAAATCATCCACCGCAGCAGGGTCAATTCCCGGCGGTGCTCAGTCGGTCCATCGGCTGCGTCGCCCAGGCGTACCCCGATGGCGAACAAGGCCGGCAGCGCGGTGCCGACCAGCAGGCCGAAGATCAGGATCTTGGCGGTGGCCACGTAGTCGAACCAGGTGCTTAAGTTGTTCACGCACTGTCCCTCTCCGTGCCGATTTCGCGAGACGGAGTAGGGGTGGGGGGTTGCGGTGCAATCACTTCGAGGCCATCGGTCATATGTGCACCCCAGTCGGCGGTGACGTTGGTGTGGTCGACCGGGACCTTGCGGGACTGCAGCCAGATGAGCACAGCGACACCCACCAGCAGCACCAGTCCGGTGATGGTGCCGGGGTAGCCGCCGATGCGGTGGATCAGTTGGTAGGTGCCCGCGCCGATGGCCCCGGCCAGCGGCAGGGTGATCACCCAGGCGGTCGCCATCCGCCGGGCGACTCCCCAGCGCACGTTGGCTCCGGGTTTCCCCAGGCCCGAACCCAACACCGATCCCGTCACCACCTGGGTGGTCGACAGCGAGTAGCCGAAGTGGCTGGAGAGCAAAATGATGGCCGCCGAGGATGATTCGGCGGCCATGCCCTGAGGGGATTCGATCTCGACGAGCCCCTTACCCAGGGTGCGGATGACTCGCCATCCTCCGAAATAGGTGCCGGCAGCCATCGCCACTGCACACGACACGATCACCCACAGCGGCGGTGTGACGTCGGTCTTGTACGCCGCGCCGTAGGAGATCAGTGCGAGGAAGATCACGCCCATGGTCTTCTGGGCATCGTTGGTGCCGTGCGCCAGAGACATCAGGGCGGCCGAGAACACTTGACCCCGGCGGAAGTCTCGCAGGGTGCGCCCATGGGGGACTCCCCGTGTCAGCCGGTAGACCAGCCAGGTTCCGACGGTGGCCACCAGGGTGGCGGCGAGCACGGCGATCACCGTCGGCACCAGCACCTTCGAGACCACCCCGGGCCAACGCACCCCGGCCGTGCCGGCCGCGGCCAGCATGGCCCCCACCACGCCGCCGATCAGGGCGTGCGAGGAACTCGACGGGATGCCGAACAACCAGGTCGCCAGGTTCCAGACGATGCCACCGACCAAACCGGCGAACATGACTTCCAGCGTCACCAGGTTGGTGACCACTAGATCCTTCGCCACCGTGGCCGCCACCTGGGTCGACATGAACGCGCCGACAAGGTTGAGCGTGGCGCAGAGCGTTACCGCGGTCTTCGGCTTGAGCGCACCGCTGGCGATCCCGGTGGCGACAGCGTTGCCGGTGTCATGGAAGCCGTTGGTGAAGTCGAAAGCCAGGGCGGTGATCACGACCGTGATCAACAGGAACAGCTCCAAGGTCACCGTGCGGATTTTTGCAGCCGCACGCCTGCATTGTCGAACCGGGTCAGGCGGGCTTGGCCCCGAGCAGGTACCAGCCCAGGTGGTGGCCCAAGAAGTCACGGGCGATGAAGAGCACACCGACGACCGCCACGGCCAGCACTAGCAGGAAGATCGCCCAGCTCAGTGCGAGCAGCAGTGGCCGGCGTGCGCCGGTCGTACCTGCGGTGCCGCCGGCGACCGAGGGGACGCTGTTACCTGCCACGTTGACCCGCACCCCGACCGCGAACAGCGCCGGCAGCAACCCGCCGACCAGCAGTCCGAAAACCAGGATTTTCAGGGTGGCTGCGAGGTTGAACCACTGACTCATGACCGGATGACCTCACGTGAATTGGGGTCGCCGGTGGAGACGACAGTCAACTTGGCTCCCTCAGGGTTGGCGTCGAATGCCGACCGCAGGGCGTTCTCGACTTCGCGGCCCGCTTCTTCGGGCTGCACGCCGGGGGCATCGAGACCGCCGGTGAGGGTGCCGTCCCATTCGGCGTTGACGTTGTTGTGGTCGATGCGCGCCCGGCGCGACCGCAGCCAGATCGCCAGGACCGCGGTGATCAGCAACACCACGCCGATGATGATCCCGGGGTAGCCACCGATACCGTGCACCAGGCCGTATGCGCCCGAGCCGACCCCGCCGGCCATCGGTAGCGTCACCAGCCAGGCGGCCGCCATCCGTCCGGCGACACCCCAGCGCACCTGCGCGCCCGGCTTGCCCACGCCGCTGCCCAGCACGGACCCGGTGGCGACCTGGGTGGTCGACAGCGAGTAACCGAAGTGGCTGGAGAGCAGGATGACCGCGGCGGCCGAGGATTCGGCGGCCATGCCCTGCGGAGACTTGATCTCCACGAGGCCCTTGCCCAGGGTGCGGATGACGCGCCAGCCGCCGGTGTAAGTGCCGGCCGACATGGCCAGCGCGCAGCTGACGATCACCCACAGCGGCGGCAGCGTCGCCGAGGTGCTCACCGCGCCGTAGGACATCAGTGCGAGGAAGATCACGCCCATGGTCTTCTGCGCGTCGTTGGTTCCGTGCGCGAGCGAGACCAGTGCTGCCGAGCCGATCTGGCCGTGCCGGAACACCTTCTCGGACTTCTTCTCGTCGACGCCGCGGGTGATGCGGTAGACCAGCCAGGTACCGACCGAGGCGATCAAGGTTGCGACCACCGTCGCCACCACCGCCGGGACCAGGACCTTGGAGACCACCCCGCTCCAGTTCACCCCGTGTCCGCCAACCGCGGCGATCATCGCGCCCACGATGCCGCCGATCAGGGCGTGCGAGGAGCTCGACGGGATACCGAGCAGCCAGGTGAGCAGGTTCCACACGATGCCGCCGACCAGGCCGGCGAAGACAATCTCCAGGGTGACCAGGTTGGCGTCGACCAGACCTTTGGCGATCGTGGCGGCGACCGCGGTGGACAGAAAGGCGCCGATCAGGTTGAGGCAGGCTGACATGCCGACTGCTGCCTTGGGCTTGAGGGCACCGCTGGCGATCGAGGTCGCCATCGCGTTGCCGGTGTCATGGAATCCGTTGGTGAAATCGAAGGCCAACGCCGTGATCACCACAATGATTAGCAGGAGCAGTTCAAGGCTCACGGGAGCATCACGGCATTGATTCTGAGGCTTGCGCGGCACCGTTGTCTAACGATCGTGCAGGCGAAACGCCGGTGTACTTCGAGACGTATCGAACTGTTTCCCCGTCGTTAACCTCAGGGCTTCCGGGGGCTGTCCTGGCGGGTGTCGCGGCGCAGCGGATGGTCGTCGGGAACCTCCACGAAGATCAAGGTCAGGCCGTCGGGGTCGGTGACATGCATCTCACGCAACCCCCACGGTTCGCGGCGCGCCGGCCGGGCGATGGGAACACCGCGGCTCTGCAGTTCGGCCTGGGTGGCGGCGACATCGCGCACCTGCAGCCACAGCGCCCCCGGGAAGGTCGCGCCCGCGTGTTCGGGGTTGCCGTGTCCGGCGAGCTCGATCAGCGACTGTCCGGCGTAGAAGACCATTCCGGCGCCGTAGTCGCGGGCGATCGCCAGCCCGATCTCGTCGCGATAGAACCGCAGCGAGCGTTGATAGTCCGCCGGACGGAGCAGCACCCGACTGGCCAGAATCTCCATCAGTCCTCGACCGGTTCGATCCGGTTCCGCTTGACGATGGCGGTGGCCCAGCCGGCGTTGAGGTTGTCCAGTGCACGAAACGCCAGCGCCAGGCGCGGCGCGATGCGGATCGGGCGGTATCTGGCCGCGTCGATCATCCACGCGCCGGCCTCCTGCGCGGTGAGCCCCGGTTTGCCCTGGAACGCCGCGGTGGGCGCGATCATCGGGGTCTTCACCAGCGGGTAGTACAGCGTGGTGGACTGCACGCCGTAGCGGGCCCACTCGCTGTCGATGACCCGGCTGACCGCGCTCAGTGCGGACTTGGAGCCGTTGTATACGCCGAACAGCGGCGAGGAGTCGGTGAACACACCCCAGGTGGCGACGTTGATGATGTGGCCGTCGCCGCGCTCGCGCATCGCCGGGGCGAACCCGCGGATCAGCCGCAGTGGCGAGTAGTAGTTCAGCTGCATGGTCCGCTCGACGTCGTGCCAGCGGTCCAGGGATTCGGCCAGCGGGCGGCGGATGGAGCGCCCGGCATTGTTGACCAGGATGTCCACCCCGCCGAACCGCTCGTCGACGTCCTTGACCAGGGCGTCGATCGCATCCAGGTCGGACAGGTCGCACGCGATGGCGTGGGCGGTGCCGCCGGCGGCGGTGATCCGTTGGACCAGTGCGTCGAGGTTTTCCTGGCGGCGGGCCACCGCGATCACGGTGGCGCCCGCTGCCCCGAACTGTTCGGCGCCGGCTTCCCCGATGCCCGAGGACGCCCCGGTCACCAGCACCCGCTTGCCGGTCAGGTCGATGGTCTTGGCGCCGGGCCGGTGCATCAGCTGCGCGGTGACGGGCGGGCGCATGGTGGCCAGCGTGATCTGATCGGACAACCGGCGTAGCGGACTGCGGCTCATGGTTAGCCAGTCTATTCGGGACGCCGGACGTGCCGAACCTCAGTAGTAGCGGGGGAAGGGGCTCCAGTCCGGATCGCGCTTCTCCAGGAAGGAATCCCGGCCCTCGACGGCCTCGTCGGTCATGTAGGCCAGTCGGGTGGCTTCTCCGGCGAACAGCTGCTGGCCCACCAGCCCGTCGTCGAGCAGATTGAAGGCGAACTTCAACATGCGTTGGGCCTGAGGCGATTTGCCGTTGATCTCCTTGGCCCACTGCACACCGGTGGCTTCCAGCTCGGCGTGGTCGACGACCTCGTTGACCGCGCCCATCTGATGCATCTGCTCGGCGGTGTAGGTCCGGCCCAGGAAGAAGATCTCGCGGGCGAATTTCTGGCCCACCTGCCGGGCCAGATAGGCGCTGCCGTACCCGCCGTCGAAGCTGCCCACGTCGGCGTCGGTCTGCTTGAACCTGGCGTGCTCGCGGCTGGCCAGGGTCAGGTCGCACACCACGTGCAGGCTGTGCCCGCCGCCGGCCGCCCAGCCGTTGACCAGGCAGAGCACCGGTTTGGGCATGAACCGGATCAACCGCTGCACCTCCAGGATGTGCAGCCGCCCGGCGCGGGCGATATCAACAGTGTCGGCGGTGTCTCCGCTTGCGTACTGGTAGCCGCTGCGGCCGCGGATCCGCTGATCTCCGCCGGAGCAGAACGCCCAGCCGCCGTCCTTGGGTGCCGGTCCGTTACCGGTCAGCAGCACCACGCCGACGTCGGGAGACATCCGGGCATGGTCCAGCGCCTGGTACAGCTCGTCGACGGTGTGCGGCCGAAACGCGTTGCGCACCTCGGGACGGTTGAACGCCACCCGCACCGTCGCGTCGGTGACGTGGCGGTGATAGGTGATGTCGGTCAGGTCGGCGAAGCCGTCGACGGTGCGCCAGATGCTCTGGTCAAAAGGGTTGCTGCTCACGGTATTTACGCTCTCTTGTCGGGTAGTGGCCGGAGACGGGTCATGCCATCGTGATCATCGGAGCATAGGGCGAGGGGGATCGATTCATCACCTGGTCGCACGCGAGGCTGTTGCGGCCACGTCTCGGTACCACTGTTTGACTGATTTTTTAGTCAGGATGTACGCTTACTTCCGTCGGCTGGAGCCGCACAGCTGACGAAAGGGGCACTTCGAATGCGACGGCGCACCTTCATCGGGGCGGCAACGGGCGCGGTCGGCGGATTGCTGACGGCCGGGTGCGACGATGCGTCCCCGCCGTCGGGCGCCGGCCGGGACGCGGGGCGATGGGTGATGCCCGACGAGGGGCAGTTCCACAAGCGGACCTGGATGGCCTTCGCCGCCAGTGATCGAATCTGGGATGTCGAACTGGTGCCCGAGGTGCAGCGCAACCTGGCTGCTATCGCCACTGCCATCGCCAAGTTCGAGCCGGTGTCGATGTTGGTAAGCCCCGAAGAGATAGGCCGAGCCACGTCCCTGATCGGCTCCGCAAACGTGGAGCTGATCTCCGCCGACCTCGATGATCTGTGGATGCGTGATACTGGACCGGTTTTCGTCAAGAGTGGAAACATCACGGCCGGTGTGGATTTCAACTTCAATGGCTGGGGCGACAAGCAGCAGCACCGCGCGGACGCGAAGGTCGCGCAATTGGTCAGCCGCCACGCCGGAGTTGAAACACTGCGCACGGATCTGGTGATCGAGGGTGGTGCCCTGGAGGTCGACGGTGAGGGCACGGCGATCATCACCGAGAGCTGCGTGCTCAACAACAATCGCAATCCGGGGTGGGAAAAGCGGGACGTCGAAGCAGAATTGGACCATCTGCTTGGCATCAAAAAGGTGATCTGGCTGCCCGGCATCGCCGGGGAGGAGATCACCGACGGACATACTGACTTCTACGCCCGCTTCGCCGGCCCAGGCGTGGTGGTCGCGGGACTTGATCCCGACCCGGATTCCTTCGACTACGACGTCACCCGCCGCCACCTCGACATCCTCCACACGGCCACCGATGTGCGGGGGCGACCGCTTCAGGTCGAGGTCATCGAAGGCCCATCCGCGGTGCGGGAAGTGTTCGAAGACGATGACTTCGCCGCCGGCTACATCAACTTCTACGTGTGCAACGGCGCGGTTATCGGTCCCGAGTTCGGCGACGCTGACGCGGACCGTGCTGCGAAGTCCACTCTCGAGCGCCTGTTTCCGGGCCGTGAGGTGGTGCAGATCAACATCGACGGCGTTGCCGCCGGGGGTGGCGGTATTCACTGCACCACTCAGCAGGAACCCGCCGGTTAGTACTCGACAGTCGGCAGGTCGAGTGGGTGGCCGCGTACCAGGAGGAATCGTGTCAGACCGTCATACCCAGATTCTGGAGGCCGCGGTCCGCGTCATCGCCCAGGACGGCGTGCGCGGGCTGCGCATCGAGAAGCTCGCGGCCGCGGCGAGCGTATCGACTGCACTGATCTACTACCACTTCAAGGACCGCGCCGGCGTGCTGCGCGCTGCACTCGAGCACATCAACCGTCGCGCTCAGGACTACACCGAACCCGCGCTGTCAGACAGCGACCCCCGCGTCCGCGTTGAACAGATGCTGCTGCGCGAACTCCAGGACACCGATGAGGTTCGAGAGACCAGTGTTGCTTGGGGCGAACTCCGTGCCAGCGCCGTCTTCCACCCCGACCTGCGTGAGCCGCTGTGCGCGACCACCCAGGCATGGAACACAGACGTCGAAGCGTTGATCCGGGCCGGGCAACAGGCCGGTCGCGTTGCCCTCGGCGTCGACGCCGCAGCCGCTGCCGTCCGACTCACTGCTCTCGTTGAAGGGATCAGTGAGCGCTGGCACAGCGGCTCGCTGACGCTCGATCGCGCCCGGGAACTCCTGAGCGGCGCGATCAAACTCGAGCTCGACGCCCAACACTGAATCAGGTGTCTACGGTGGAGACGATGACCATCGACGTGTGGATGCAGCACCCGACCCGGCGGTTCCTCGCCCATGACATGTTGGCGTCGCTGCGACGCTGGACCGGCGGGGCAATGCCCGACGAGGAGATCCCCATCGAGGCCACCGTGTCGGCGATGGACGCCGCGGGCGTGGAGTTTGGGTTGCTCAGTGCGTGGCGCGGCCCCAACGGCATGGACCTGGTCTCCAACGACGAAGTCGCCGGATGGGTTCGAGCGCACCCGAGTCGGTTCGCAGGACTGGCCACCGTCGACTTGGATCGCCCGATGGAGGCCGTCCGCGAACTGCGGCGCCGGGTCCGCGACGATGGATTCGTCGGCCTACGTGTGGTGCCCTGGCTGTGGAATGCGCCGCCCACCGACCGGCGCTACTACCCGCTGTTCGTCGCATGCGTGGAACTGGGCGTGCCGTTCTGCACCCAAGTCGGGCATACCGGCCCGCTGCGACCGTCGGAAACCGGACGCCCGATTCCCTATATCGACCAAGTGGCACTGGACTTTCCCGAACTCACCATCGTGTGCGGACACGTCGGCTATCCGTGGACCGAGGAGATGGTCGCGGTCGCCCGCAAGCACGAGAATGTCTACATCGATACCTCGGCCTACACCACCAAGCGGCTTCCGGATGAGCTGATCCGGTTCATGAAAACCCGGACGGGGCAGCGAAAGGTGTTGTTCGGCACCAACTATCCGATGATCATGCCCGGCCATGCACTCGACGGTCTGGATGAGCTCGGCCTCGACGATCAGACGCGGGCGGACTATTTGCATGGGAATGCCGAGCGGGTGTTCAAGCTGGGTGGTGGGCCATCGGCGCCGATAAGGTAGTTGGCCGTCGCGGGAAGCTGCTACCGCCGCCTGCGCAGATTACTCGGTTTACCAGGCGGCCAAGCGGTCGGCGGTCTGGCAGTGCTGGGGATCATCGACGACCAATGGTTTCCGTTGGATACGCCAAAGCATCTTCGCTAAGCAAGAGTCATTCCGTCGTGGTTCTCGGAGCAGAATATGCAAGGGTCGTTTCGTTCGCTACCGTAATTAACATATGACGCTACGGCTGTGATTACTGATGCCGCCGTATCTGGGTCAAGGGTCGGTTCATCTGTCGTTGAAAGCTCAGGCTTCAGGGCGCCGATACTGGCGACTAGCGGAATCTTGCTGGTCATGTCGCCGGTGATATCGCCAGCGCAATCGCCATCGATGAACAATGTGTACAAATCATGCTCGGGAAAGCCGTAGTTGAATCTCAGTACCCACCATTTGCCGGACCGCATTGCGGCGTAGGGGAAGAATTTATACCCCGTACGCAACCACTCAGGGCGTGCACTGGTGTCGATCGTCGGCGGCCCGCTTCGTGCTGCATCTTCAGAAGACATAATCTATGCGATTCTCTTCGGGTCGTTAAAGACCGTTACCTCGCGATTATCGTTTTTGTTGCTCATCAGCTTTCCTTCGAGTCCTTCAGTTGATGCCAGCGGTTGGGAAGGGCAGAAAAAAATTCGTGATAGACCGCGTTGGTCAAGTTCGTGATGTCGTCGTGCAGTCGGCGCAACGCAGTTGTTTCAACAAAAATACCATGTTCGATGAGAATTCCCTTCTCACTCCCCTCAGGGCCGGCGATATAGTTGCTGTACTGTGCCCACACCGAATTTCCGTGGATGTCGACGTACCCACTGCTTCGTACGCCCATCACGCCGGACTCGTGCGGTAGGGGAAGTATCTTGGTGGCAATACCCGTGGCGCGGTGATCCTGCAAAGTGCAATCGGCATTGTCTGTTACAGCTTGAATCGGCGGCATGTCGGACAATCGGAAAATGTTTATGGTCTCACAACCGTACCCTCCGCCGGGGTCCTCATTACCGTGCACTGCAATCCGTGATGGTGCGCTGCGGCCGTCCTCAAAACGGCCGATATGCCAACCGATAGGGGGAGTAATTCGCATCAACCACGCGGGTAGACGGTCAACAGGTAACTGTTCCAGGTGGTCAACGTAGAGGGCGATCACATTGGCGAGTGACTTGACAGCCGAGAGGCGACCCCACTCGTTCGGCGGTTCTTGGTTTCGGGCGCTCATGGGCTGAATGGGTGGGCCAGTTTGCCTAGCTGGGTCATGATCCAGAGGCCGACTCCGCCAGCCCCAGCGAGCAATCCTCCTGTCTTCGCCTCCTCGGGCGTTAACAGTGGCGGCGACGGGGGCGACGGGAGGGTGATCGGTGGACTGGATGGACCTGGTGCTGGAAGCGGAACGTCCGATGGATTCGGTGTGTCCCAGCCGAAGATGGGTGCCGACTGGTTCGGGCTGATCTGGAAGCCCGGCGGCGATGGGTCTTGCAACCACGGTGGCAATGGCGGGTGGTCGAGCACGGCTGGCGGAGCTGCAGCAACGGGCGGGTGGGTGAACTCTGGCGGCAGGATCTCGGTTGGTGGGTGCGCCAACACGGTTGGTTGATTTGGCAGTGGACTGATGATTGGAGCGGTTGGTGCTCCCCCGATCGGGTCGGACGGACGCACCGGGGGTAGGGGCGGCGGGTGCGCGGGATCGATACCGAGTCCCGCGTTGACGCTGCCGCGACTCCTGATCGAACTTTCGATGATCGCCCGGTAAAGGTCATCTCCATCGACTCCTTTGGCCTGATTCTTGGCGACGAGGTCACCAAAGGTCAGGTTGGGCTCCGTGGCGTTCAGTTGGTCGGCGAGTGCTCGGTTGCTCATCAGATCCCGTGTCCAGGAACGCAACGCGTTGCGTTGTTCGAACATTATCTTTGCGCGTTCCTCGGAACTCAAACCCTGTTTGGCGAGTTGGTCGTTGAGTTCGCGCATGCGCAACTCGCCTTGCGTGTACACCGTACGAGCTTCGTCGGCCGACAATGAGCCAGGCTCGTAGTTCGGGAGCCCGAGTTTGCCGACTGGGTCTGGTGTTTTGTCGGTTCCAGTACTCGGATCCGGCTTCGGAACCGGTGCATCCTTGAATCTTCGGTTGCCCACCAGTTGGATTCCGTCTTTCGCCGGCGGGGACTCGACCAGGTTTTCGTCGAATACGACCTTGTCGAGACTTTCGGAGGCTCCGGCAATTTGGGCGGCCACTTCGTGGTCTTTGGCGATGAGCGCGGATACCTTGTGGCGAATGAACGTTGCGTGTCCTTGGGCCGCGGTCTGCCGCGCCGCGCGGTATGCCGAGGAACCGCTTTGCGTACGGTCGGTGACCGAATAATCCTCGCCGACGTCAAAACCGTCGTCCTCAGCTTCGCGGACCGCGTTGAGCACTCCCTGCTTGCAGAACTGCAGCGCCTCATCGCCGCGGCGGGCAACCCCGCTGGCGTG
Source organism: uncultured Mycolicibacter sp. (assembly GCA_964292075.1). GTDB lineage: Bacteria > Actinomycetota > Actinomycetes > Mycobacteriales > Mycobacteriaceae > Mycobacterium. The sequence continues at coordinate 1,220 of CAXYUC010000129.1, read as the reverse complement.
CCGCAATTGGTCCGTTGGCGTGCGTACTTTCACCATATCGGCGTAGGTCTGTTGTTGTGCCCCTTCGTTTCCGAAGCCTGTCCAAGGCGTACCGCCCGGGGCGGAGACGCGCCGGTGTAGATCGGTGAACGACTCCTCCCACAGGTTGGCGGTGCGTTCCCAATGGTCGGCTGCGTCACGCAGGTAAGAGGTGTCGAGTGCCTGCACCTGCGACAATGTCAACAGCGCGAGAATGGCCGCCATCTAACACACCGTCGGCGGAACGATCGAGCTCATTCGTGCGGCTGCGCCAGCTTCGTTAACTGCGTATCCGTTTGCAGCTGCGGCCAACTTGGCGGCGGTCGCCTGCATTCGCGCCGCGCAGTTTGCGCCGGCCACGGACACCAGGGCATTGAGGGCAGCGACCGCTGCAGCGCTGGCCAGCGCGGAGCAAACCACACCGGCGGGTGCCGTGTTGCCCGCCAACTTGCCGGCCAACGAACCACACCAGCTCGCCTCGGCTTGCAGCGCCGCGTCCCTCACCCGAAGGGTTTGACCGCTCTTCGCAGAGTGCATCACGGAAGCCTAATTTCCATACCTACCTGGCGCACGTCACCGCTGGACCGGCACCATAGACCGATGCCGCCTCCGCTAGACGACATCCTGGACCGCCTGCACGTGGTGGCCCTGCCGATGCGGGTCAAATTCCGCGGCATCACCGTTCGTGAGGTGGCCCTGATCGACGGGCCGGCCGGCTGGGGAGAGTTCGGCGCGTTCGGTGAATACGAACCGCCCGAGGCGGCGCATTGGCTGGCTGCGGCGCTGGAGAGCGCCTACCACGAACTGCCGCCCGCCCGTCGCACCCGAATCCCGATCAATGCCACCGTGCCCGCCGTCGACGCCGAGCGGGTTCCCGAGGTGCTGGCGCGGTTCCCCGGCGCCCGCACCGCGAAAGTCAAAGTCGCCGAACCGGGCCAGAGCCTGGCCGACGACGTCGCCCGCGTCGAAGCCGTCCGCGCGCTGGTCCCCACCGTGCGGGTCGACGCCAACGGCGGGCGGGCGGTGGAAGAAGCGGGGCAGGCGGCAGAGGCACAGGGGTTGTTGGGGTATCTGGAGCAGCCGGGCCCCCCCGCCGCCCAGCTGTCGCCCCACAGGTCCTCCGGCACGGCGTGGACGAGGTCGAGGTGCTCGAGGAGCTTCAGGTAGTTGCCGCGCAGCGCCGGCGTGGGGAAGTGCTTGCC
>CAXYUC010000128.1:0-13227 GCA_964292075.1 uncultured Mycolicibacter sp. | reverse complement strand
GATTCCCCCCGTCCCCCCGCTCCCCAGCAGGGGGGCGCCGTCGGCGACGGCCTGTGCACCGGGGGCGGCCGCGGGGACCGGGTCGACCGGTCCGGCCGCCTGCGCGCCGTCTTCCCAGGAGATGTCGGCGGGCAGAATCAGGTTGGCCACCTGCGCCGGACTGGCCATTGACTCCGCGACCGCTTCGGCGGCATCGCGCCCGACATCATCACCGGAGTTGGTGCGGCGCACCCAGCCATGGGTCCAGTCGGTCAGGGGTTCGATGTCCGATTCCAGCGGTGCGTCGTACTTCTTGTGGTAGGTGGCGTGGTCCCCGATGACGTTGACCACCGGCACGTGTGCGCGGCGGGCGTTGTGCAGGTTGGCCAGGCCATTTCCCAGCCCAGGCCCCAGGTGCAGCAGGGTGGCAGCCGGCTTTGCGGCCACTCGGGCGTACCCGTCGGCGGCGCCGGTGACCACGCCTTCGAACAGGCACAGCACCCCGCGCATCTGCGGCACCGAGTCCAAGGCGGCCACGAAGTGCATCTCGGAAGTACCGGGGTTGGCGAAGCAGACCTGCACCCCGCTGTCCACCAGGGTGGTGATCAGGGCCTGTGCTCCGTTAGTCATGTGGCTGCCTTTCTTGCCGGGCACCGAAGTATGCAGGACGCGCGCTCTGCTGCCTATAGAAGCACGCCGGGGTTGAGGATCCCGGCGGGGTCGAAGGCATCTTTGATCCGGCGCATCAGGGCGATCTTGACCGGGTCCTCCAGCTCCAGGAAATGCTGCGTCTTGACCCGGCCCAAACCGTGTTCACCGGAGATGGCGCCGCCGAGGGCCATCGCGGCCGCGAAGATGTCGTGCAGCAGCCGGTGACGGACCTCGTCGTCGGCGCAGAACACCGCCAAATGGACGTTGCCGTCACCGGCGTGTCCGCAGCCGACCACACCGGCACCTGCCGTTTGGGCTAATCCTTGTGCCTTGGTGAGGAATTGGTGCATCTCGGCCCGCGGGACCACCACGTCGATGACGTCGTGGGCACCGGCGGCCTTGGCCGTCCAAAACGCCTTCTCACGGGCCTCGATCAGGGCATGTGCTGAATTACCTTCCAGCACATAGACATCGTCGGCACCGAGTGAGGCAAGCAGCTCGCCCACCATGGCCACGTCGTCGTCGAGGCGCTCACGGTCACGGTTCTCCACACCGACCACCAGGTAGGCCTCCGCGGTCTCACGCACCGTGTCGGGGATGCCCAGGTTCAGGTTCTGCGAGTAGCTGATCGCGGCCAGGGTGAGCTTGTCGACGTATTCGAGGATCACCGGGTCCACCCCGCTGCGCACCACCGCTGGCACCGCACGCATCACCGCGGGCAGGTCCGGGAACGGCGCCAACAGGGTGGCCGAGTGCCCGAGCCGGGGGTAGAGCCGCACGGTGACTTCGGTGGCCAGCGCGCAGGTGCCTTCCGAGCCGATGATCAGCTGGGTCAGGTCATAACCGGTGGACAGCTTGGTGATTCGCCCGCCGGTGCGGATCAGCTCGCCGGTCGGCAACGCGGCCTGCAACCCGAGCACGTTGTGCCGGGTCACTCCGTATTTGACCGCGCGCATCCCGCCGGCGTTGGTGCCGACGTTGCCTCCGACGCTGGCGGACAGTTCCCCGGGGAAGACGGTGTACATCAGCCCCGCGTCGGCCGTCGCGGCGTCGAGGTCGGCCAAGGTGACGCCGGGTTGCACCACCGCAACCTGATTGTCGGTGTCGATCTCCAGGATCGCGTTCATCCGCTCGAAGGAGATCAGCAGACCGTCGGGGCACGGCCGCGCGCCGGCCGACATACCGGTGCCCGAACCGCGGGCGGTCACCGGAACTTTCGCCTCGGTCGCCGCGGACAGCAGCGCCGCAACCTGCTCGGCGGTCTGCGGGCGGGCGACGTAGCTCGGCGTCACCGGCGCTCCGACCAGCGCCTCGTCATGGGCGTAGTCGGGGCCGATCTGCTCGCCGGTGAGCAGTCCGCCGGCTCCGACGATGTCGGCGAACTTGCGCGCGGCCTCCAGGGATGAGCTGTCTACCGTGGCCATCCGTTCCTACTTTCCAAATCCGGCGTCACGCAACGCCTGAGCCATCGACCCGCCTGCCGGCAACGCATCCCGGCGTCCGGCACTGTTGCCGGGACGCCGCCCACGATTCTGCTTGGCCGCATCACCGCGCGCAGCCGGTTTGGCCGCCGGGGCCCGGGAGGAATTGCCGGGCTTGTCCGCCGGCTTGTCCCCCAGCCGCAGGGTCAGCCCGATCCGCTGGCGGTCGACGTCGACGTCGACGACCTTCACCTTCACCACCTGGCCGGAACGCACCACCTCGTGCGGGTCGGAGACGAAGCGGTCCGCCATCGCCGAGACGTGCACCAGCCCGTCCTGGTGCACCCCGACATCAACGAAAGCGCCAAAGGCCGCGACGTTGGTGACCACCCCTTCCAGGACCATGCCCACCTTGAGGTGGGCCACCTTCTCCACGCCCGCGGCGAACGTGGCCGTGGAGAACGCCGGCCGCGGGTCGCGTCCCGGCTTCTCCAGCTCGGCGAGGATGTCGGTCACGGTCGGGACCCCGAACCGGTCGTCGGCCAAGTCGCCGGGTTTCAGTGACCGCAACACTCGCTCGTCGCCGATGATCTCGGCCAGCGAAACACCCGAGCGGTCCAGGATGCGCCGGACCACCGGGTAGGACTCGGGATGCACCCCCGAGGAATCCAGCGGGTCGTCGCCGTCGCGGATGCGCAGGAACCCGGCGCACTGCTCAAATGCCTTGGGCCCCAAGCGTGGCACGTCGAGCAGGGCAGCCCGACTACGGAAGGGTCCGGTCTGGTCGCGGTGCGCCACGATGGCCTCGGCCAGCGACTCCGACACCCCCGATACCTTGGCCAGCAGCGGGGCCGAGGCGGTGTTGAGGTCGACGCCCACGGCGTTCACCGCGTCTTCGACCACCGCGTCGAGGCTGCGCGCCAGGGTTCCCGGTGTCACGTCGTGCTGGTATTGGCCGACGCCGATCGACTTCGGCTCGATCTTGACCAGTTCGGCCAGCGGGTCCTGCAGCCGCCGCGCGATCGACACCGCCCCGCGCAGCGTGACGTCCAGGTCGGGAAGCTCATGGGCGGCATAGGCCGACGCCGAGTACACCGACGCGCCGGCCTCGCTGACCATCGCCTTGGTCGGTGCTGGGGCGCCGGCGCTCGCGAGGTCGGCGATCAACTCGGCGGCCAGGGCGTCGGTCTCGCGCGACGCGGTGCCGTTGCCGACCGCGATCAGGTCGACGCCGTGGCGGGCCACCAGCGCGGCCAACACCGCCTTGGCCTGATCCCACTGCTTCTGCGGTTGGTGCGGGAAGATCGCGCAGGTGTCGACGACCTTTCCGGTGCCGTCGACGACGGCGACCTTCACTCCGGTGCGAAAGCCCGGGTCGAGCCCGAGTGTGGTGCGGTTGCCCGCCGGCGCCGCCAGCAACAGGTCCTTGAGGTTCTTGGCGAACACCGCCACCGCGTCCTGCTCGGCACGTTGGCGCAACCGCATCCGGGCATCGACCGCCGCCGAGAACGCCAGGCGAGTGTCCCAGGCCCACCGCACGGTGTCGGCCAGCCAGGGTGTGGCCGCGCCGGGGGCGGTCATGTTCACGCCCAGCGACTTGGCGACCATCGCCTGGTAGGGCTCGTTGTCGCCGCCGTCGAAGGCCAGGGCCAGGGCGTCTTCCTTCTCGCCGCGCAACACCGCCAGCACCCGGTGCGACGGCATGGTCTCCAGCGATTCGTTGAACTCGAAGTAGTCCCGGAATTTTTGTGCCGCAGCACTTTTCGCGGCATCTTCGGAGCGCGGCATGGTCCGTAGCGAGCCTGCCGACCAGAACTTCTCCCGGACTGCACCCACCAGCTCGGCGTCCTCGGCACAACGTTCGACCAGAATCGCGCGCGCACCCTCCAGTGCCGCCGCGGCGTCGGCGACCTCCTCGCCGGTGTACTCCGAAGCAAGCTGCTGGGGGTCCAGCGCGGGGTCGGCGAGCAGCCTGTCGGCCAGCGGCTCCAGGCCCGCCTCACGCGCGATCTGCGCCTTGGTGCGGCGCTTGGGCTTGTAGGGCAGGTAGATGTCCTCTACGCGGGCCTTGGTGTCGGCCGACAGCAGCGCGTTGCGCAGATCGTCGGTGAGTTTGCCCTGCTCCTCGATCGAAGACAGCACTGCAGCCCGACGGTCGTCGAGCTCGCGCAGGTAGCGCAGCCGCTCTTCCAGGGTGCGCAGCTGCCCGTCGTCGAGGCTGCCGGTGACCTCCTTGCGGTAGCGGGCGATGAACGGAACCGTCGCCCCCTCGTCGAGCAGCGCGACGGCGGCCGTGACCTGCCGTTCGGCTACTTCGAGTTCGTCGGCAAGGCGGGCATTCACCGGTTTGAGGGTCACGTTCGCGGTCACGCCGACGGACCCTACCGAACGCCGCTGACAGTTCCGTGGTGCGGCACGGCGTGCCGGGCTCGCGGCAGCTTGAACGGCGTTGCCGTCAGGCAATTTCGGGTGATTCATCCACAGTTGCCCGATTCATCCACAGATCGCCGTTCGACCCCCAGTATTCGCACAATTGTTCGATACGTTGGGGGTGTGTCCGAACCCGATCAGGTCCTTCCCCCCGCAGCGGCGGCCCGCGCAGCCATCCGCGCGGACCTGACCCTGATCGACGACGCCCAAACACGGCTGCGGGCAGCCGACACCGACATCGTGGGCAATGCGTTTCGCGTCGAGATGGCCGAACACCTCGAAACCCAACACCGAGTCAACCGCGGGCTGTCCTACCGCATCTTCGGCGAGATCGCCGACCCCGCCGACGGTCCCGAGGATCCCCGACTGCCCGCCGACACCAAGATCACGGACCTGCTGTGGTCACGCCTGCGCATTACCCGAGCCGAGGTCCGGCGCCGGTTCCGCATCGCCGCCCGCATCCGGCCGCGGCGAAATCTGACCGGACCCCCGGCCCCGCCGGAACTTCCCGAAGTCGCAGCCGCGGTCGAGGACGGTCAGATCGGCGATGACCACATCAAATCCGTTACCAAAGCCCTCGACCAACTGCCCGCGAACGTCGCGCCGGCCGATCGCAAGGCCGCCGAACGCACCCTGGTGCGCCATGCCACCGAACAGGACGCCGAGTTCGTCACCGCCATCGGACACGCCATCGCCGACCGTCTCAACCCCGACGGCAACTTCACCGACGACGACCGGGCACGACGGCGCAACCTTGTCCTGGGCCGCCAAGGCTCCGACGGGATGAGCCAACTGTCCGGCTGCATCGACCCCGAAACCCGCGCCTATCTCGAGGCCGCCCTGGCCGCGGTCCGGCCCGGCCACCGCCAGCCCGAAAGCACCGAAGAACGCGATTCCAGGTCATCGGGGCAGCGCGACCACGACGCGCTCAAGCTCGCGCTACGCCACGGCATCGAATCCGGTGCCATGGGCACTCACCGCGGTGTACCGGTGACGGTCATCGTCACCACCAAACTCGCCGACCTCGACCAGGCGGTCCACGCCATGTCCAATCCGGATATCCCGATGCCGGCTGCGGCACGCACCGGCGGCGGCAGCCGCCTGCCGATGCGTGATCTGATCCGCATGGCGGCCAACTCGATTCACTACCTCGCCGTCTTCGACAACCACTCCGATCGGCCGTTGTATCTGGGTCGCAGTAAACGGATCGCCACCCTGGATCAACGGATCATCTGCCACGCCCGCGACCACGGCTGCACCCGGCCCAACTGCACCGAGCGCGGCTACCACTGCGAGGTCCACCATTCGACCGACTGGGCTCAGGGCGGATGCACCAACGCCGACGAGCTCTACTTCGCCTGCGGCAGCGATCACGGCGCCGCCACCCGCGGCGACCTCGAGACGCACGTCACCGAGCAAGGGCGCCTGGCCTGGACCGACGGCAGCAGCCCACCGCGAATCAACCATCTGCACCACCCGGAGGAGCTCCTGGATCCCGGCGCGGATCCATAGCCGCAACCTCAGGTATCACCGCCCGAACCGCGAGAAGATGGCACCGTGACGACCTACGCCGAGATCCGCAACAACGCGCCACTGTGGCCAGGGGTGATGGACCGCTCGCTGCTCGGCAACCGGCAGGCTCAGGCGGCGTTGTATCTGGCCGATATGGCCAAGCGGGGCAAGTGGAGCAAGGTGATCCGCGAACTCGACCGAGGCGATCACGTGGTCGATATCAAGGCGTGGCGGCCCGGCGGCAAGACCTGGCTGACGGTGCTGCATCAGGCCGGCTGGCACGGCGCGTCTGCCGACGTCGCGACCTGGCTGATCGAGCAGGGCGCGCTGCGCTCACAACCGGACGCCACCGGTCGCACCGCCTACGACCTCGCCGTCGAACACCGGCGTTCCGATGAGCTGCTGGAGGTGCTCAAGCCTCCCCCGGCCCCCCTTGACGGCGACCAGATCGCTGCGCTGAACACCCAGCTCACCGCCGTCATCGACGACTTGATCCAACACCTGTTCCGAGGTGGCGCCCTGCGCCAACTGTTCCGCTATCCCCCGGTCGAGGTGCTGCACGAACTGCCCGGAAGGCAGCTGTGGTTCCCGGTGCCCTACCTGTGGGGAGGATTTCGGGTCAGCCTGCGCGACAACGACATCGAGCTGTTCGGCGGCTATCGAGAACTCGACCCGGTCGGTGAGGTGCACGTCGCGACGGTCGGCTATCGCATCACTGCCGAGGGCCCGTCGCAGGTTTATGAGAGCTACGAATAGCCACTGATCTGACGCAACTGTCCCTTGGCGATCTTGCCGCCGGATGAGCGCGGCAACTCGTCGATGACGACAAGACGTTCCGGCAACAGCTCTTTGGACACCCCGAGCGCCAGCAGATGTTCGACGAGGTCGGCCAACTCAAGGGTGCCGGCGCGCGCCACCTCAGCGAGTTCGACGTAGACGCAGACCTTCTCACCGAAGACCTCGTCGCGCATCGGCACCGCCGCCGCCACCGCGACCGCCGGGTGGGTCATCACCGCGTCTTCGACCTGGGCGGCGCTGATGTTCTTGCCGCCGCGCAGAATGAAATCCGATGTTCGGCCGGTGACGCTCAGATAGCCGTCGGCGTCGATCTCGCAGATGTCCCCCATCCGCATCCAGCCGTCGGCGGTGAACAGCTTGTCGTGATCGACCCCGTTGAGGTAGCCGAGGCTGGTGGCCGGGCCGCGGCAGGCTGGCTGCCCTCGGCCGGTGTCGGTCACGTCGGTGTTGCCGTCCTCGCCGCCGAAAAGCCGGACCGCCATCTCGCCGACGATCCGCCCACCCGTCCGCAGCCGCCGCTCCAACGAGTCGTCGACAGGGGTGGCGCTGGGCACCCCGGTCTCGTTGGAGCCGTAGAACTGCAGGATTTTCGCCCCGGTGAGCTCCTCGAACTCCGCGGCCGGCCGGTAGGGCAACGCCTCCCCGCCGGTGAACACCACCCGCAACGAGCTCAAGTCGAATTCGCGGCTGGCCGGATCCGCCATCATCATGGTCAGTTGGGTGCTGACACAACACAATACGGTGACCCGATGCTGCGCGATCGCGGCACAGGTCGCGGCTGCGGTGAAGCGGTCCAACAGGATCGCGGTGGCGCCGAGGTGGATCGGGGTGGTGTGGCTGGTCCAGAGCCCGAAACCGAACGGCGTGGGAATGATCGGCAGGAAGATGTCGTCGGAGCTCAGTTCCCCGTTGGCGACGGCCAGCTGGTGAAAATAATGCCAACGATTCTGGGTGTGCACCACACACTTGGGCAGCCCGGTGGTACCGGAGGTGGAGTTGATCAGGAAGACGTCGTCAGGACCGAGTTGCGGCCCCGGTACCCCGATTTCGGCGTCCACTCGCAGCTCATCGATGCTCAGCGCAGTGATCTCGAGTCCGGCCGCCGCCGCGCGCCGCTGCTCGTCGGTGATCAGCAGCTGGGCCTGCGAAGCGGCCAGGATCGCGGCCACTTCACGGGTTCCGGCCCGTGCGCCGATGCCGACCACTATCGCCCCGCATCGCTCAATCGCCACGAACAGCACATGGATGGCCGCGGAATCGCTATGCCACACCGCAATCCGGTCACCGGACCTCACGCCGGACCCCGCCAGGCAAGCTGTCAGCGCGTCGACGGCGATGTCGAATTCCTGCCAGGTCAGTGCCGCACCCTGGTAGTCGACATAGGCGGCCCGGTCGGGAAAACTCCGGGCATTGCGGCGCACCGCGTCCGACAACGTGGTCTGCGACCACCAGCCGACGGCGTGATAGTGCGCGGCCTCGGCAGCGGTGTAAGCCGGTGAATTCCAGGCGGTTTCGGGAGACATCCGATCAGTAGGTGTAGTCTTCGCCGCTCGCTCGCACGGTGATGTCACTGATACTGATGCCCCAGGGCTGGTCGATGACGTGCACCACCGCCTCGGCGAGGTCTTCGGGGGTGATCAGCCAGTACTTCACCGAGTCGACGTCGGTCTGCTCGGGTTCCAGGGTGCCCTCGGCGAACGCAGTGACCGACCGGATGTAGCTCTCACCGCGGGATCCGACGATGCCCATGATCGCGGCGCCGTTGACCACGCCTCTGCCGAGGTTGGTGCCCAGCACACCGGTCGGCTTGACCGTGGTCACCTTGATCTGTCCCTTCGCCTCGCTGCGCAGCGAGTCCGATAGGACGGCGACCGCGGCCTTGGTCGCGCTGTAGACCCCCGAGCCGGCTACACCGGCATTGGCGTAGATCGACGAGATGTTGACGACGTGGCCGCGGCCCTGCTCGATCATCTGGTCGTAGACGGCCGAAATGCCGTTCACCACGCCCTTGATGTTGATGTCGATCGCCCGGTGCCAGTGCTGCCAGGCCTTCTCGTGATCGGCGAAATAGGCCAGCGGCATCACGCCGGCGTTATTGACGATGACGTCAACCGCGCCGAAGGTCTGCACCGCGTGCTGCACGGCGTCCTTCATCTGCTCGATGTCGGTGACGTCAGCGACCTGATAGGTGCCGGACTGTCCGGCTTCCCGGATCCCGTCGAAGACCGCCGCAAGGTTCTCGGCACCGATGTCGACGCCGACAACACGGGCTCCAGCGGCGGCGCACTTCTCGGCGATCAGTTTGCCGAATCCACCGCCGGCACCGGTGATGACGACGACCTTGTCCTGCAGGTGCTGCGACATAGTCGGCCTCTCGACAACACGGATGGGACTGAGGAGTTTCGGTGCAGTTTAGGTGGCCGTTGTTGCGGGTGTTGCGGCCGCCCGATTTGCTCGGCGACAGGCCGAGCGTTCGAACGCCGGGTAACAGGTCCGGAAGCTATGGTCACTTCGTGAAGCGTCGAACGGCACTGGGGCTCCCCCTCCTGCTGGCGGCGGGTCCCACCTTGAGCCGGCTCCCACTCGCCGGCGCGGACCCCGGCCGGTGGTCGATCGACCGGGTAAATCGCTGGTACCAGGCCCAGGGTTGGCCGGTCGGCTCGAACTACATCACCTCCACCGCGGTCAATCAGCTCGAGATGTTTCAGCCGAGCACCTTCGATCTGCGGCGGATCGACTCCGAGTTGGGCTGGGCCCAAGCGGCGGGCTTCAACACCGTGCGGGTGTTCCTGCACGACCAGCTGTGGGCCGCCGATCAGCGCGGCTTCCAATACCGGCTGGGCCAGTTCGTCGCCGTCGCCGCCCGCCACCGCATCAAGCCGACGTTCGTGCTGTTCGACTCCTGCTGGGACCCGCACCCCAAGGCCGGACCACAGCCGGCCCCCCGAGTCGGCATCCACAATTCACGATGGGTGCAGAGCCCCGGCGCCGATCGGCTCGGGGACCGCGGCTACTACCGCACCCTGTATGACTACGTCACCGGTGTGATGACCCAGTTCCGGTACGACGAACGGATCCTGGCCTGGGACCTGTGGAACGAGCCGGACAACATGGCCCGCGAGTACAGCGCCGTCGAACGGTCGGACAAGCTGGATCTCATCAGTGACCTGCTGCCCCAGGTGTTCAGTTGGGCACGGTCCGTCGATGCCCGTCAGCCACTGACCAGTGGCATATGGGAGGGCTCGCGGCAGGGCAGCACGATCGTCAACACCCAGCTCAACAGCTCCGACGTCATCACGTTCCACTCCTACGACAAGCCGGCGACGTTCAGTGAGCGCATCGCCGAACTGGCGCCCATGGGTCGGCCGATGATGTGCACCGAGTATCTGGCTCGTACCCGCGGCAACACCATCGATGGAATTCTGCCGATCATGAAGCGGCACAATGTGGGCGCCTACAACTGGGGTTTCGTCGCCGGGCGAACGCAGACCTACCTGCCGTGGGATTCCTGGGAGCACCCCTACACCGCGGAGCCGCAGGTCTGGTTCCACGATTTGGTGCAACCCACCGGTCGCGCGTACCGGAATATGGAAATCATGACGATCAGCAACCTCACCGGCCGCTGACCAGCAACATAGCTGGCAAGCCGCAACCAAATCGGTCGATGTTGCCGCTACCGGCTCATCGCGGCGCGGTTCAGTGATGAAATCATTAGCGGAAATGTCGTCGGGCGCGCAGTTCGGTGACTGGGGTTCAGAGGTTTCCGTGAGGAGTCGGTGATGAGCGAGACCGCGTCGGGTTCGCGGGCTGGGTCACGGGTGGGGCGTTACCTCCTCAAACGACTGCTCGGACCCGGCACCACCGGTGAGGTCTACGAGGCGGTCGACACGCAAAAGGACCGCATCGCCGCGGTGAAGCTGCTGGCGCCGGCGTTGGGCGGAAATCCGGCGTTCCGCGAGTGGCTGCAGCGTGAGGCGCTGGTCGTCGGGCGGGTGCAGGAGCCGCATGTGGTCCCAGTTCGTGACTACGGCGAGCTCGATGGTCAGGTGTTCATCGATATGCCGCTGATCCAGGGCGCGGACCTGGCCGCGGTGTTGAAGCGAAACGGTGTACTGCCTCCCCCGCGTGCGGTGAACGTCGTGTGGCAGGCGGCGTCGGCCCTGGATGCCGCGCACAGCGCCGGCGTGATCCACCGCGGCGTCAAACCGCGCAACATCCTGCTGACCAGCGATGACTTCGTCTATCTGGTGGATTTCGGGCTGGCCGGAGCACCCGGAGCCAAGGCCGCCGACGCCGAGAACGCCGGAGCCCGCTGGAAGTACGCGGCGCCGGAGCTGTTCTCCGGCAGTGACTTCGGGCCGGCCGTCGACGTCTATGCGCTGGCATGTGTGCTCTATCAGTGCTTGACGGGTTCGCCGCCATACCGGGCCGACAGCCTCAAGATGCTGGCCAACGCGCATCAGAGCAAGCCGATTCCGCGGCCCAGCCATGCCGGGGCGACCATCCCGGCCGCCTTGGACGAGGTCGTGGCCAAAGGAATGGCCAAGGACCCGCAGGAGCGCTATGCCAGCGCCGCGGAGCTCGCGACCGCGGCCTATCAGGCGCTCAGCGCGCCCGACCAGCACCGGACACTGCAGATCTATGAGGCCAGCCAGCAGTCCACCCCACCGCTGATCGAACAGCCACAGCCGAGCGCGCCGGCGACCAAGGCGCCTGCGGCCGAACCGCCGGGGCGGCCCGCTGCGGCGGCCGAGGTGGCCCCGGCCCCGGTGGGCGAGGGGGCGCCCGTTCCCGAGGCCGCCCGGGCCGGAGCGGCGCGGGCCGCCGGCGGGGGCGGCGGCGCGCCCGCGGCCGCGGGGGGGGAGCGACCCGCCGGTCCCCGAGGTGCAACCGACCCCACCGGTCCAGCCCGCCCCGATTCCCGAACCCCGGGTCTCGACGGCCGCCGACGACTGGATCAGTTCGTCACGGCGACTGCAGAACGATCCCGCCACACGCAAGCTGCTGCTGCGGATCGGGGCGGCACTGATCGTGGTCGTCGGGTTGATCGCCTGGATGACGAGCCGATCCGGTTCTGACGACCTCGCCGCCGACACCGACACCTCGCAGAGTCAGCCCACCACGACCGTGTCGTCGGCCGAGGCGCAGGCCCGTCTGCTCAAGCTGCTGCCGTCGGGCTATCCGCAGGACACCTGTACGTCGACCACACCGGCGGACGGGGCCATCGCCGAGGTGACGTGTGGCCGCAACACCGACCTCGACGGCCCGCCCGCCGCGACCTATGCACTGTTCCCCGATGCCACGGCGCTGCGCCAGAGCTTCGACAACACGGTGCAGGCCACCACCGTCGTCACCTGTCCGGGCCGAATCCAGTCGCCGGGCGCCTGGCATCGCACCGCCACCCCGGACAAGACGGCCGGAACGCTGCTGTGCGGCATGCGGCAGGGGTCTCCCGTGGTGGTCTGGACCAACGACGCCAACCTGATGATCGGCTCCCTACGGACCGAGCGAAACACGCCCACGCTGGAGCAGTTCTACACGTGGTGGAGTTCGCACTCCTGACCGTCGATCCTGCAGACGCGAACAAAAGCAGCTGTCAAGTCCATTAGGATTTTCGACTTGGAGTCACTGCATCACCCAGATCAGTCGAACCGAGGAGTCAATCAACGATGAAGTTCTTCACAACGGCCGTGGCAGCCGCGGGCGCGTTGGCCGCAGCCGGAGCCGTCACCACCGCGACCGCCAGCGCGGACGCCGGTGACGTCGCCCCTTCGCCCCACCCGATCGGCACCCAGGGCACCGTGGAGAACGGTGGCGTCATCCAGGGCTGGACCGTCAGTGACCTGCGCCCCAGCTCGGATGCGATCCCTTACCAGCCGCGCGGCACCCTGTGGGAGGCCACCGCCACCGACGTGGCCATCCAGGGCACCGTCACCCCGGTGATCGCCAACCTCGGCGCGCGCTCAGCGAGCGGTCAGACCTACCCGGCGCTGTTCACGGTTGCCAGCGCGCAGGGCGTGAACCCGGCCAACCTGGCGCAGGGCCAGCAGACCAGCGGCAAGGTCTACTTCGACGTCACCGGCGACGCGCCCAACAGCGCTGTCTACCAGGGCTCGGGTCGGGACCTGCTGGTCTGGAACCCCGCCGCGCCGACCGGCGGTTCGTCGGGTCCGGCGGCCACCGGTTCGCAGCGGGCTTCCGGCCCGGCGGCCACCCGCACCAAGCCTGCCCAGCCCGGCCGCCAGGGCCTGCTCGGCGACGGTCCGGGCCGCCCACTGGCGCGCCGGACCCGGCTCGATGGCGAGATACTCCAGCAGCGCCAGCACCGGCAGGCCCGCCTCGGCGGCGTGGTAGTAGGGGCGAGAGCCATCGTCGTGGGCGGCCCAATGGTGGCCTGGATCGGGGTGGGCGGGCGTGCGGGCGCACAGCCCGCCCG
>CAXYUC010000127.1:0-13456 GCA_964292075.1 uncultured Mycolicibacter sp. | reverse complement strand
TATGAAAGTATGGGATCAAATTACGTCACTGTAATTATGGAATCGACCACTTAGTGATCGTGATAGATTCTCAGCTATGTCTCGCAGTGCCCGCTTTCTGACGGCGGTCTGTCTGGTCGCCCACGGCGCGTGTTGTCGCGCGTGTTGCTGCGCCTGACCTGCTGCGAGTAGCGCTCCTTGGGGGAGTCCGCCGGGTCGTAGGCGTAAATGGCCCTGATTCGGACTCTTCTCCAGACAAGGACATCTCGTGCGGACTACCTCTCTCACCGCTCACCTGGCCAGCCACCGCAACGGCCGGGCCCGTTCCCACCCCCGTGTCGTCGCGCCGGCTCTGCAGCTGGCCGACTCGGCCGGAGCCGAGGTCTTCGCCGCGGTCCGCCAGTACGGTCCGGTCGCGCGGGAGGCCATCGCCGGCGCCACCTCGCTGAGCGTTGCAACGGTCAACCGTCAGGTCAGTGGCCTTCTGGAAGCCGGATTGCTGCTGGAGCGCGCCGACCTGGCCACCTCCGGGGCGATCGGTCGGCCGCGTCGGCCGGTGGTGGTGAACCACGAACCGTTCCTCACCCTGGGCCTGCACATCGGGGCCAAGACCACCAGCATCGTGGCCACCGACCTGCTCGGTCGCACGCTCGACGTCGTCGAGACCCCGACGCCGAACAATGGGGCGGCGCCGGCCCTGGCCTCGCTGGCCGCCAGCGCCAGCCGGTACCTGACCCGCTGGCAGAAGCGGCGGCCGCTGTGGGTCGGGGTGGCGATCGGTGGCGCAGTGGACGGGGCCACCGGCCACGTGGACCACCCGCGCCTGGGCTGGACGGCCGCGCCGGTCGGACCGGTGCTGGCCGAGGAACTGGGCCTGCCCGTGTCGGTGGCCTCGCACGTGGATGCGATGGCCGGGGCGGAACTGCTGTTCGGGGTTCGGCGGCCGACGGTGAACAGCACCACCAGCCTCTACGTCTACGCCCGCGAAACGGTCGGCTACGCCCTGGTGATCGGTGGTCGGGTGCACAGCCCAGCCAGTGGTCCCGGCACCATTGCCGGTCTGCCGGTGTACTCGGAGTTGCTCGGGGGCACCGGACATCTTGAGACCACCGTCAGCGATGAGGCGGTGCTGGCCGCGGCTCGTCGGCTGCGGCTGCTGCCGGAGGGCAGCGGCGCCGTGTCGGCGGCGGTGACCACTCTGGTGCGCGAGGCGCGCGGGGGTGACGAGCGAGCGGCAGCATTGCTGACCGAGCGGGCCCGCGCGCTGGGCGAAGCGGTAGCGCTGTTACGCGACGTACTGAACCCCGATGACCTGGTGGTCGGCGGACAGGGTTTCACCGAATACCCCGAGGGTATGGCCGAAGTGGAGCGGGCTTTCACGCAGCGCTCGGTGCTGTCGGCGCGCAGCATCCGCGTCACCGCGTTCGGCAACCGGGTGCAGGAGGCCGGCGCCGGCACGGTGTCACTGGGCGGGCTCTACGCCGACCCGGTCGGGGCGATGCGGCGTTCCCGCGGTCCGGGCGCCCGCGTGGTCCCGGAAGTGTCGGCCTGACCGAACCTGTAAAGATGGCGGGGTGGGCTACGGCGTTGGAGGGGTTCAAGGCGTCAGGTCCGATGTGCACCGGGTAGCGCTGCTGTCGGTGCACACTTCGCCGCTGGCCCAGCCCGGCACCGGCGATGCCGGCGGAATGAACGTCTACGTCCTGCAGAGCGCGCTGCATCTGGCGCGTCGCGGGGTGGCGGTGGAAGTCTTCACCCGCGCGACGTCGTCGATCGACCCGCCGGTGCAGCACGTGGCGCCCGGCGTGCTGGTGCGCAATGTGGTGGCCGGGCCGTTCGAAGGCCTGGACAAAAACGACCTGCCCACTCAGCTGTGCGCGTTCGCCGCCGGGGTGCTGCGCGCCGAGGCCGCCCACGAGCCCGGCTATTACGACGTCGTGCATTCGCACTACTGGCTCTCCGGTCAGGTGGGCTGGTTGGCCGCGGACCGGTGGGCGGTGCCCCTGGTGCACACCGCGCACACCCTGGCCGGGGTGAAGAACGCCGCCCTGGCGGCCGGCGACGCCCCGGAGCCGCCGCTGCGCACGGTCGGCGAGCAGCAGGTCGTCGATGCCGCGGACCGTATGATCGTCAACACCGACGACGAAGCGCAGCAACTGGTGGCCCTGCACGAGGCGGACCCGCGCCGGATCGACGTGGCGCACCCGGGCGTGGACCTGGAGGTGTTTCGGCCCGGCGACAAGCAGGCGGCCCGGGAGGCGTTGGGGTTGTCCCCGACCGAACCGATCGTGGCGTTCGTCGGCCGCATCCAGCCGCTCAAGGCGCCCGACGTCCTGCTGCGCGCGGCCGCGAAACTGCCCGGGGTACGCGTGGTGGTGGCCGGCGGACCGTCGGGCAGCAGTGGGCTGGCGGAACCGGGCGGCCTGGTTCGGCTGGCGGGCGAACTGGGTATCAGTGACCGGGTGACCTTCCTGCCGCCGCAGTCCCGCGAGGATCTGGCGACCCTGTTCCAAGCCGCCGACCTGGTGGCCGTGCCGAGTTACTCCGAATCGTTCGGTCTGGTGGCGCTGGAGGCGCAGGCCTGCGGGACGCCGGTGGTCGCCGCGGCCGTCGGTGGGCTGCCGGTGGCGGTGCGCGACGGGGTCACCGGGCGCCTGGTCGACGGGCACGGGATCGAGGCGTGGGCGACCGCCCTCGAGGAGCTGCTGCGGCTGGGCTCCGGGCCCCGCGGATGGGCGATGCGCCGGGCCGCGGTCAGCCACGCGGCGCAGTTCTCCTGGGAGCGCACCGTGGACGCCCAGTTGGCCAGCTACACCCACGCGATCGAGGATTTCGCCGCGGCCCGGGGCGGGCGGATGCGGGTGCTAGGATCGGCACGCCGGCCTCGCCGCTGGCCGACCCGGCGCGGGGCACGCGCGTGAACCGCGGCGACGTCCAGCAGCTCATCGAGAGCACGCTGCAGGCAGCCGAGTTGACCTATTCGCCGACGCCGGGCTCCCACGGTGGCCTGCCGGGGCTGATCGTGGAACTGCCCGGCGAGCGCAAGCTCAAGACCAACACCATCCTCAGCATCGGAGAGCACTCGGTGCGCGTCGAGGCGTTCGTCTGTCGTCAGCCCGACGAGAACCACGCCGGCGTCTACCGGTACCTGCTCAAGCGCAACCGCCGGCTGTACGGGGTGGCCTACACCTTGGACAACGTCGGCGACATCTACCTGGTCGGCCGCATGGCGCTGGCTTCGGTGACCGCTGAAGAGATCGACCGGGTGCTCGGGCAGGTGCTCGAAACCGTCGACTTTGACTTCAATACGTTGCTGGAGTTGGGATTTGCCACCTCGATCCAGAAGGAATGGGAGTGGCGGGTGTCCACCGGGCAGTCGCTGAAGAACCTGCGGGCGTTCGAGCATTTGATCGACAAGGACGACGACCAGGTTGACGATGCAGGTTGAGGTATTGCGCGTCTTCGTCGACGAACGCGGCGACTACGGCAATCCGCTCGGGGTGGTCCTCGACGGGGCATCGGTTCCCGAGCCGGCGCAACGACAGCAATTGGCGGCCACGCTGGGGTTCAGCGAAACGATCTTCATCGACGACGCCGAAAGCGGGCGGCTGCGGATCTTCACCCCGGCTACCGAACTGCCGTTCGCCGGGCATCCCACCGTCGGCGCCGCCTGGGTGTTGTCGCGGGAACTCGGTCATCCGCCTGCCGCCCTGGAAACCCCGGGCGGCGTGGTCCCGACGTGGATCGATGGCGACCAGGTCTGGGTGCGCGGTCTGTTGGCCGCCACACCCCCGTGGTGGCACGAGCGTCTCGCCGATGGTGCCGCCGTCGATGCGCTGGACGGACCACTTGGACCCGAGCAGGACGCAACCCAGTTGTGGGCGTGGCGTGATGAAGCAGCTGGCGTGATCCGTGCCCGGGTCTTCGCCGCGCGTTACGGCGTGGCCGAAGACGAGGCCTGCGGGTCGGCCAGCATGCGTCTGGCGGCGGTGCTGGGCCGCGACATCACGGTGCACCATGGTCGCGGATCGATCGTCTACGCACGCCCGGGCCCTCCAGGGACTGCCGAAATCGGCGGCCGGGTGGTCAGTGACGGGGTCATGTCGGGTTTGCGCGGCTGAATAGCGGCCGATCGACGCCTGCGTGCGGGTGAATTGCCGCACTGGGCGGCTCGTGCCACAGTTGAGAAATGAGCACATCGACGCGACGGGCGAGTGAATATCGTCGCAGGATGCGTGAACGGGGTTTCCGGCCAGTCCAAATGTGGGTGCCCGACGTCCGGTCGCCGCAGTTCGCCGCGGCGGCTCGCCGAGAAGCACTCGCGCTGGCCGCTGCGGACCGGTGCCGTGACGACATGGACTTCGTCGAGGCGATCTCGGATCTGGCCGACGGCGAGTGAACCGCGGTGAGCTGTGGACGGTGTCGGGGGGCGTCTATGCCGCCAAACCCCGGCCGGCGCTCATCATTCAGGACGATTTGTTCTCGACAACGGAATCGGTTGTCATCGTTCCGCTGACCACTATGGCGGTGGCCGACGCCGTAGTCGCGCGTGTTGCGGTGCCGGTGGGATCCGGGACCGCTCAGCCCAGTTTCGCCATGGTGGACAAGATCACGACGGTCCGGCGGTCGAATCTGGGGACGCGAATCGGTCGCGTTAGCATCGCGTTGATGAAGGAGATCGAGCGCTCCGTCATGGTGTTTCTGGGTTTGGCTGCCTGACACCGCGCACGCTGTCGCTGGTATGCCAACCGTGCAGGGTGACGTCCCCACTCGCGTGGGCGGCGATCTGGCCGGTGGCGAATTTGGCGGCGGTGGCGGGCATGCCGTTTGTCGGATAATCCAGGTGCCCGAACGGAATACCGTCGCCGCCGTTGCAGACGGTGTCGTTCTGGGCGCAGAACTCGCGGGTCTTGGCCGCGTACAGCGGGCCGATGGTGATGGGCGGCGCGTCATAGCGGCGGATGAACGCGGCCGACGGGGTTCCGAACAGCACCACCGCCGCGACGTGGTCGGCCGCCGCGTCGGGCATCGGCCGCGGTAGACCCGGCACCAGCTCGTCCGGTAACCCGGTCGGCACGGACTGCGCCGTCGCATAACCGGTGACGGCCGCGCCCTGAGAGTAGCCGCCCAGCACGATCTGGGTATCCGGACAATCCAGCGCTGTCCACTCGATGTGGCTGACCTCGTCGCGGATTCCGGCGATGACGCTTCGGTCGAAGTCGAGCCCGCTGCTGAAACCACTGGCGGCGGCGTAGTTGACCGGATACACCGCCATCGACTGGTCGGTCAGGTCGGAGCTCAGTGCGTCGACGAATGCCTGCCCGACCTTGCCGACGCCGGGCGGCTCGTCGCTGCCCCGGGCGAACACCACCTCGACGTCGGCGCACGGCTTGGCGTTGGCGGCCGGGGGCCGAATCAGCATCACCGGCGAAATCATCACCGCTGCGGCGCACAGCAGCCGGGGGATAGGCCGCAGGCAACGTACGTTCACCGCTACACCCCCGATCCCGGCATCCGGACCTTCCTTCGACGGTAGCTCGTATTGGGCCCGTGAGACACTGACGCCCATGTCTGACACTGCCACCCTGGTGCTGCTGCGCCACGGGGAAAGCGAATGGAACGCCAGCAACCAGTTCACCGGTTGGATGGACGTCAACCTGACCGACAAGGGCCGCACCGAGGCGGTCCGGGCCGGTGAGCTGCTGGTTGAGCACGGCTTGCGGCCCGACGTGGTCTACACCTCGCTGCTGCGCCGGGCGATCACCACCGCGAACCTGGCGCTGGACGCCGCCGATCGGCACTGGATCCCGGTGCACCGCACCTGGCGGCTCAACGAGCGCCACTACGGCGCCCTGCAGGGCCTGGACAAGGCCGCCACCAAGGCGCGCTACGGCGACGACCAGTTCATGACGTGGCGGCGCAGCTACGACACCCCCCCGCCGCCGATCGAGTCCGGCAGCCGGTACAGCCAGGACACCGACCCCCGTTACGCCGACATCGGCGGCGGTCCGCTGACCGAGTGCCTGGCCGACGTGGTGGCGCGTTTCCTGCCGTACTTCACCGACGTCGTCATTCCGGACCTGCGGTGCGGCAAGACGGTGCTGATCGCGGCGCACGGCAACTCGTTGCGGGCGTTGGTGAAGTACCTCGACGGAATGTCGGATGAGGATGTGGTCGGGCTGAACATCCCGACCGGCATCCCGTTGCGCTACGACTTAGACGCCGACCTGCGCCCGCAGGTTGCCGGCGGCGTCTATCTGGACCCCGAGGCGGCGGCTGCCGGGGCTGCGGCGGTCGCGAGCCAGGGCGCCAAGTAGCGGTTTTGGGCCCGCCCAGTGTGAATGCTGGGTGGAGCCCGGGTGAAATCTTCGCGTTGAATTCACATTCGGCGCACGTCATGGTCGAACGCTGGTCAGCCTACGGTGCCGGACTGCGTACGATTTTGCCGTGGCTGCGACCTCGGCGCTGACGCTTGCTGCAGCGTCGGTGATTCCTGCGCTGGCGGCAGGCATAGCGGCCGGCGTTTGGCTGTCGCCGCGGCTGGCCGAGCGCCGCCGCAAGGCAGCGACCGAACGGTCCGGGATCACCGTCGCGGAGATGCTGCAGCAGATCGTTTCGCACGCCTCACTGGGGATCGCGGTCGTCGACTCCCACCGCGACGTCGTCTACCTCAATGAGCGCGCCACCGAGCTGGGCCTGGTGCACGGCCGATTGCTCGACGACGAGGCCTGGGCGGCCGCCCAACGCGCACTGGGCGGCGACGACGAAGTCGTCTTCGACCTGACGGTGGCCAAGCGGGCGCCAGGGGCCACCCGGTCGGATCTGTCGGCGGTGCGCGGCTATGCCCGCTTGCTGTCGGAAGACGATCGCCGGTTCGCGGTGGTGATCGTCGACGACCAATCCGAGCAGGCCCGCATGGAGGCCAGCCGGCGCGACTTCGTGGCCAACGTCAGCCATGAACTCAAAACCCCGGTGGGGGCGATGGGGCTGCTTGCCGAAGCACTGCTGGCGTCGGCCGATGACCCCGAGGCGGTACGGCCGTTCGCCGAGCGGGTGCTGGTGGAGGCCAACCGGCTCGCCAGCATGATCGGTGAGCTGATCGAGCTGTCCCGACTGCAGGGCGCCGACCCGCTGCCGGACCTGGGCATCGTCGACGTCGACGCGGTGGTCAATGAGGCGATCTCCCGGCACAAGGTGGCCGCCGACAACGCCGAGATCACGATCACCACCGATGCCCCGAGCGGGCTGCGCGTGCTGGGCGACGAACCGCTGCTGGTCACCGCGCTGGCCAATCTGGTGTCCAATGCGATTGCCTACTCGCCGCACGGTTCGCCGGTATCGATCAGCCGGCGTCGCCGGGAGGGGTCCATCGAGATCGCCGTGACCGACCGTGGCATCGGCATCGCACCCAAGGACCAGCAGCGGGTGTTCGAACGGTTCTTCCGCAGCGACAAGGCCCGTTCGCGGGCCACCGGGGGCACCGGGCTGGGATTGGCGATCGTCAAACACGTGGCGGCCAACCACAACGGCACCATCACGTTGTGGAGCCAGCCGGGCACCGGTTCGACGTTTACCTTGGCGATTCCCGCATACCAGGGCAGTGTGGACCCAGAGAAGGAGGAGCAGTGATGACACCCGCTGTCGATGACGCAGAGGGTAGCTACGGGGAGGGGCAGCGTCGATGACACATGTCTTGATCGTTGAGGACGAGGAATCGCTGGCCGACCCGTTGGCATTTCTGCTGCGTAAAGAGGGTTTCGAGGCCACCGTGGTGGGCGACGGAACCGCCGCCCTGGCCGAATTCGACCGGGCCGGAGCCGACATCGTGCTGTTGGATCTGATGCTGCCGGGGATGTCGGGCACCGACGTCTGCAAACAATTGCGCGCGCGTTCGAGTGTGCCGGTGATTATGGTCACTGCCCGCGACAGCGAGATCGACAAGGTCGTCGGCCTGGAGTTGGGCGCCGACGACTACGTGACCAAGCCATATTCGGCCCGTGAGCTGATCGCCCGGATCCGGGCGGTATTGCGCCGCGGCGGCGACGACGAGGGCGGCGTGGGCGAGGGTGTGCTGGAGTCCGGTCCGGTGCGCATGGACGTCGAACGGCACGTGGTCATGGTGAACAGCGAGCAGATTACCTTGCCGCTCAAGGAGTTCGACCTTCTCGAATACCTGATGCGCAACACCGGCCGGGTGCTGACCCGCGGCCAGTTGATCGACCGGGTGTGGGGCGCGGATTACGTCGGCGACACCAAGACTTTGGATGTCCACGTCAAACGACTTCGGTCCAAGATCGAGGCCGATCCTGCCAATCCGGTGCACCTGGTTACCGTGCGCGGACTCGGGTACAAGCTGGAGGGCTAACCCCGCGGCACTCCCCGGTAGCCCCTTGGCGGGGTCTCCCAACTTGCTCGGCGGGGTCTTCGTCGCCGAAAATCACGGACTGGACGTCCGACCTCTTAAGGTAGCCTTAATCAAGGTTGCCTACGGAATCCTTGGGCCCCATCCAGAACCCTTCTTCGTCAGTTACACGGGAGACGCGATCGATGAGCGGGCCGGACGACACGGCGCACACCTTGCGCACGCTGGTTGATCTGCTGACGCAGCGTGCGGCGCAGTACGGCGAAAATTTGGCATTCACCTTCTCGCGTGACGGCGACGAGCACGAAACCAGCCAGGTGACCTACGGCGAGCTGGACCGGCGCGCCCGCCAGATCGCTGCTGACCTGCAGGGTCAGGGTGCGACCGGGCAACGCGTGCTGGTGTTGTGCCCCCCGGGACTGGACTTTATCGCCAGCTTCTTCGGCTGTCTGTACGCCGGAGCCATCGCGATCCCTGTGCATCCACCCATGCGCGAACACTTGCTGCCGCGGGTCGAGTCGATCATCGCCGACGTCCAGCCCGGCTACGCGCTCACCACCAGTGAGATCGAGCCCAGAATCAAGCCCGCGATCGACGGCCTGCCCGGCGGCCAGGCGCTGCGCTGGACGCTCACCGACAGCGATGTCACCGGCAGCGAGGCGTCCTGGGTGGCGCCGCAGATCGATGGCGACAGCATCGCGATGCTGCAGTACACCTCCGGGTCGACCAGTGCGCCCAAGGGCGTCGTGCTGACCCACGGCAACCTGGTGCACAACCTGACTACCATCGCCGAGGCCTGGGGCGCGAACCCCGACATGCCGGATGTGACCGGCGTGTTCTGGCTGCCGCCGTACCACGACATGGGTCTGATCGGCGGGTTGTTGGGAACGATGTACGTCGGCGGGAGTTCGATCCTGATGCCGCCGACGGCGTTCATCAAGCGTCCGATGCGGTGGCTGGAGGCGATCTCGCGGCATCGCGCCATGATCACCGCCGCGCCGAACTTCGCCTTCGATCTGTGCGTCGAGCTGAGCACCCCGCAGGAGCGGGCCGCGCTGGACCTGTCCAGCTGGACGGTGGCGCTGTGCGGTGCCGAACCGGTGCGCACCGCCACCCTGGACGGGTTCGCCGAGTTGTTCGCACCGGCGGGCTTCCGTCCCGAGTCGTTCTACCCCGTGTACGGATTGGCCGAGGGCACTCTGCTGGTGTCCGGCGGGTCGGACCTGCCGACGCCGATGGTGCAGCACATGGACCGGATCGCACTGGGCGACAACCGGGTGATCGAGGTCTCCGCCGACGATCCCAACGTGGCGACCATGGTCGGCTGCGGCAAACCGCGCGGCAGCCAGCGGGTGATCATCGTCGACCCCGAGACCCGTCTGGAGTGCGCCGGAGACCAGGTCGGCGAGATCTGGGTCGCCGGAGGCAGCGTCGCGCACGGTTACTGGGGCGCCCCGGAACTGTCCGCCGAGACGTTCGCCGCGACACTGGCCGACACCGGTGAGGGCCCGTTCCTGCGCACCGGAGACCTGGGATTCCTGCATTCCGGCGAGCTGTTCGTCACCGGCCGCCGCAAAGACCTGATCATCATCCGCGGCACCAACCACTACCCCAACGACATCGAGCTGACCGTTCAGAACACCAACCCGGCGCTGCTGCGCGGCCGCGGTGCGGTGTTCTCGATCGCCCCGGAACCGGGCGCGGCCGAGCAACTGGTCGTGGTCCAAGAAGTGGACCCGAGCCGCCTGGCCGGGGAGCAGGCCGACGAGGCCATGCAGATCATCCGCACCGCGGTCACCGAGAACCACTCGGTCCGCACGCACGCCGTGGTGCTGGTCCAGCCGTTGCAGCTGCCCACCACCTCCAGCGGCAAGATCCAGCGCAGTGCGTGCAAGCAGCAGTACCTCGACGGCGAGCTGCCGGTGGTGGCGCAATGGCCGGCGATCCCCGCAGCGCCGCAGCCGCAGGCTCCGGCCGAGCCGGCCCCGGTCGCGGCGCGGACCGCACCGGGCGCCCACAGCGCGGCCGAGATCAGTGCCTGGCTCATCGAGCGGTTGGCCCAAGACCTCGAGCTGCCCATCGCCGAGATCGACCCGGCCAAACCGTTCGCGTTCTACGGACTGGACTCCATCCACGCGGTGCGACTCTCCAGCGCCCTCGAGCAGTGGCTGGGCTTCGAGCTGGCCCCCACCATCGCCTACGAATACCCGTCGATCGACATCCTGTCGGCGCACTTGGCCCGGGTGGCCGCGAAGACTCCGGCCGCCCCGGCATCCGGGGAGGGAGGCGGCGGTGCCGCCGAGAACACAGCACGGCCGGCCGCCGACGAGCCGATCGCGATCGTCGGTATCGGCTGTCGTTTCCCGGGTGCTGACGGTCCCGAGGGTTTCTGGCGGCTGCTCTCGGGCGGGGCGGACGCCACCAGCGACGTCCCGGCCGACCGGTGGGACGTCGACGCCTTCTACAACCCCGACCCGTCGGTTCCAGGTACCGCGGTCACCCGCCGCGGTGGCTTCCTGAGCCAGGTCGACCAGTTCGATTTTCAATTCTTCGGAATCTCACCGCGCGAGTCGGCGCAGATGGACCCGCAGCAGCGGCTGCTGCTCGAGGTGGCGTGGGAGGCGCTGGAAGACGCCGGTCAGGTACCGGATGAACTGGCCGGCAGTCGCACCGGCGTGTTCGTCGGCATCTCCACCAACGACTACGGCTTCCTGCGGTTGGGTCAGCCGCAGCTCGTCGACGCCTACACCGGCACCGGCAATGCGCTGAGCATCGCCGCTAACCGGCTGTCCTACACGTTCGACTTCCACGGACCGAGCATGTCGATCGACACCGCGTGTTCGTCCTCGCTGGTCGCCGTCGACCTGGCGTGTCGCAGCCTGCGGGACGGCGAGTGCTCCATGGCGCTGGCCGCCGGGGTGAACGTGATCCTGTCGCCGGCGCTGGCGATCAACTTCAGCAAGGCCCGGGTGATGGCGCCCGACGGCCGCTGCAAGACGTTCGACGCCGACGCCGACGGCTATGTCCGCGGCGAGGGTGCCGGGGTGGTCGTGCTCAAGCCGCTGTCCCGGGCGCTGGAGGACAACGACCCGGTGTACGCGGTGATCCGCGGCAGTGCCACCAACTCCGACGGCCGGACCAACGGCCTGATCGCCCCCAGCGGGCGGGCACAGGAAGGCGTGGTCGTCGAGGCCTTCCGCCGGGCGGGCCTGCCGGCCAGCGCGGTCCAGTACATCGAGGCGCACGGCACCGGCACATCGATCGGCGACGCGATCGAGGCCAACGCTTTGGGCACCGTGCTGGCCGAAGGCCGGCCGGAAGGCAGCCGCTGCCTGGTCGGCTCCGTCAAGACCAACATCGGCCACCTGGAGGCGGCGGCCGGTATCGCCGGCCTGATCAAGGTGGCGCTGTCGTTGCAGCACCGGGAGATCCCGGCCAGCCTGAACTACACCGCGCCCAACCCGCACATCGGCTTCGACCGCCTGCCGCTGGAAGTGGTCCAGACGCTGACCCCGTGGCCGGCGGGCAGCCGGGCGGTCGCCGGGGTCAGCTCGTTCGGGTTCGGCGGCACCAACGCCCACGTGGTGCTCACCGAGGCCCCGCAGGCCCGCAGCAGCTACCACGACGACACCGCGGCACCGCGCGCCGAGCTGCTGGCGCTGTCCGCACGCTCGCCGGAGGCGCTGACCGCGCTGGTCGGCGAGTACGAGATGGCGCTCTTCTCGGGCGGGCTTGGCGGCGGTACTGCGTTGACCGACCTCTGCTACACCGCCGGCGCCCGCCGCGGCCACCACGACTACCGGCTCGCGGTGGTCGGCGACACCCCGGCGGCGATGTTCGAGTCGCTGTCGGCGTACCGGCAGGGCGAGTCGCGACCCGGATTGTCGGTGGGGCACTGCGCCCCGAGTCGGCCCGGCCCCGGCGTGACGTTCGTGTTCTCCGGCCAGGGCTCGCAGTGGCACGGCATGGCGCGACAACTGCAGGCCGACGAGCCGGTGTTCGCCGATGCCCTGGCCGCCTGCGACAACGCGCTGTTCCCGCACCTGGGGCACTCGATCCTCAAGGTACTGGCAGCGCAGGACGGTCCCGAGGACCGCTCCAAGCTCAAGGACATCGGCATCCTGCAGCCGACGATCTTCGCGATTCAGGTGGCGCTGGCGGCGCTGTGGCGGTCCTGGGGCGTCGAGCCCGCCGCGGTGGTCGGGCACAGCCTCGGCGAGGCCGCGGCCGCCCATGTCGCGGGCGCGCTGAGCCTCGATGACGCCGCGCGGGTGATCTGCGCCCGCGCCCGGATGCTGCGCGGCGTTCGTGGCCGCGGGGCGATGATGGTCACCGAGACCACCATGGCCGAAGCGCACGAGCTGATCGCCGGCCACCAGCGCGAGGTGGCCGTCGCTGCGAGCAACAGCTACCGATCGACCGTGCTCGCCGGTGAGCGCAAGGTGCTCGAACAGCTGATGGACAAGCTGATCCAGCGGGACCGGTTCTGCCGGTGGATCGATGTCGACGTCGCCTCGCACAGCCCGCAGATGCAGGCCCTCGGCGCCGGCCTGCGTGGCAGCCTGGTGAAGCTGAAGCCGACCGTGCCGACGGTGCCGATGTATTCGACGGTCACCGGGGAACTGGTGGGCGACAAGCTGTTGGACGCCGACTACTGGGTGGCGAACCTGTGTTCGCCGGTGCGGTTCTCGCCGGCGCTGCGGCGGCTGCTCGAGACCGGGCACAACACGTTCGTCGAACTCAGCCCGCACCCCATCCTGCTGACCGGGGCCCGCGAAGACGCCGAGCATCTTCATCGCAGCGCCACCCTGCTGCCCTCGATGCGCCGCGACGACGGGGTTTCCAGTGGCCGCTCCACCATGCTCGGCTCGCTGGGCGCCCTCTACACCCTGGGGCACCGGGTGGCCTGGGAACAGATCTACCCCGAAGGCAGCCGCCCGGTTCCGGCTCCGACCTACCCCTGGCAGCGGGTGCACTCCTGGCTCAACGCCGGCTCGATCGCGGCGCCGCGGCGTGGCGGCGCCGGTGCCAACGGCGGCGGGGGGGGGGGGGCGAGTGCCCCGGGCGCGCCGGCGGCGACGGTGGTGGGGCTGGGGGGGATAGCCGCCGCCGCCG
>CAXYUC010000126.1:0-13463 GCA_964292075.1 uncultured Mycolicibacter sp. | reverse complement strand
CGGCCGGGGACGCGCCCGCGGCCCAATGCGTACCCTTGGCCCTGTCCTTGCCCTGAGTTGCCGAGGCCGATCATGCACAGTCTTCCTGCCCGCCTGTCGGCCCTGCTGCTGGCCTGCGCGCCGGCGGCCGCCCGACACGCCCCCGACCGCCTCACCGGCGAGCTGTTCGCCCCCGGCACGGGCCGGGCCGCGGAAGGGCCATAGCCGCCAAGCCGGAGCGACTTGGCGAAGTAACGGTTTCTTTTCACGTTTTTATCAGCTAACGTCCAGTCGGCGGTGAAGGCCGCCACGATCCCCGGCGTTAGGAAACCCACCATGCAGTCACCTGCCCTCCGCCCCTGGACCGCTGCCGCCGTCGCATTGCTGGGCGCGGGCGCGGTGGCGGCCGGCCCGGTGATGATGCCGCAGGCTCGAGCGGTTGCGGTCGACATCTTGCTGGCCGCCCAGGACATTACGCTCGACCTGGTGCGCCACGGCCAGTCGGTGGACAACGCCGAGGGAATCCTGGGCACGATCCCGCCGGGTGCGCCGCTCACCGAGATCGGGCAGCAGCAAGCCCAGGACGTGGCTCCGCTGATCGATGCTGCGTTTCCGGGCGGACTCGCCGGCATCTATGCCTCGGAGTTCCTGCGTGCGCAGGACACCGCGCAGCCGCTGGCTCAGCTGTTGGGAACGGACATCACTGTCCTGGCCGGGCTCAACGAGATCAACGCGGGATGGTTCGAAGGGCAGGATCTCAACATCCTGACCGAGATCGCCTACGCCCTGCCGACGTTCATGTGGGCGCTGGGTCAGTACTGGGTGCCGATGCTGGGGTCCGCCATCGACCCCAACGGGGTGGCGTTCAACGATCGCGTCACCGAGGCGATCGGAACCATCTACAACAACACCGTCTCCGACCCGGAGAACCCGCTCGCGGACGCGGCGTTCGCGCACGCCGGAACGATCTCGATCTGGACGTTGATGAATGTCAGGAACCCCGACTTCGGGCTGGTGCTCAGCGAACTGCTCGAGACCCACAGTCCGCTGGCCAACACCGGTCAGGTTGTTATCGAGGGCAACCCCACCGACGGCTGGACGCTGGTCAGCTGGGGCGGGCATGAGGTGTCGGCGACGCCGGATCTGTTCACCGGTCTGTTCGTCGACTGGCGGGATGTGAACGTTGCGCCGCAGATCGCGACGTGGCACATCCTGGAGGCGTTGCAGGGCGGGGACCAGGCCGAGATCGCGGCGGCCCTGCAGACCGGCTTCAACGACGTGTGCGCGGCGTTCGCTGCGTTCCCGCAGGCCGTGATCGACACCATCACCGGCGCGCTGAGCGGCTAGCTGCGCCACGCCGCATGAATCCGCATGAATCCGGCGGATTAAGCATTGACATAGGAAAACCAGCGGGTTATTTTCAGCGAAGTATTGCGCTACGCATCGGAGCGTAACGGAAGTTACGGACTCGCTGAAGGGGAATGTCATGCACCAGACCCGCCCGTGGATCACCGCCGGATTGACTCTTGTCGGCGCCAGTGCCGTCGCCCTCTCCCCGGTCACCGTGGTCCTACCCGAGACCCATGGACCTGCCGCCCGAGCATTCGACATCCAGCTGACTGCAGCGGACATCGTGCTGGATCTGGTCCGGCACGGGCAATCGACGGAGAACGTGACCGACTACATCGGGACGACGCCGCCGGGTGCCCCACTCACCGAAACCGGGGAGCAGCAGGCGATCACCGTCGGCGAGCAGCTGTACAACGGCGGCGACAACGACATCGCGCGGGTCTACGCCTCGGACTTCCTGCGGGCCCAGCAGACGGCGTGGCCGCTGGTCCAGTTGCTGGCCGGACATCCCGACTACGACCAGATCCCGGGCGGCCCGACCCCGCTGCTTGACCCGAGCCAGATACTGTCCGGGCTCGGTGAGATCAATGCCGGGTGGTTCGAAGGGCAGAGCGGCACGATTCCCGGCCTCCTCTATCTACTGCCCACGCTCGCGTGGATGACCGGGGCGTACTGGGTGCCGATGTTGGGTTCGAGCATCAACCCCAACGGGATGGCGTTCCAGGACAACTACGGCGGCGCCATTCAGACCATCTACGACGCCAGTACGGCAGAAAATGCCAGCCCCGGGACCGATGTGGCGTTTTCGCACGGTGCGGCGATCATGGCGTGGACGATGATGAACGTCAAGAACCCCGATTGGGGGCTGTTCTTGCAGACGCTGGTCAGCGATCACGGGCTGCCCAACACGGGCCAGGTCGTGGTCGAGGGCAACCCCACCGATGGCTGGACGCTGGTCAGCTGGAACGGTCAGGACGTTGATGCGCAGCCGGACCTGGTGACGTCGCTGTTCGTCGACTGGCGTGACCTGGTCGTCGCGCCGCAGATGGCGAGTTGGCACATCTGGGAGGCCCTGCTGACCGGTGACCCGACGGAGTTCTTCAGCGCGATCACGCAGGGCTTCGGGCAGGTCTTCAACGCACTGGTGGAGTTCCCGCAAGCGGTGATCGACAGCTTCGTCAACGCGTTCGGCGACATGGGCGCCGGCAATGCGCAGGACACGAGTGCCCTGCTCGGCGACCTGGTCGGGGCGTTGGCGAGCTGACCTCTAGCAGCGCCGGGCGTAGCGATAACCCGCTGCGCCCGGCTTCGCGTTGCCGATACCACCTATTAGGCTGACCTACCATGACCAGTACGGACCCGACGCCGAACCCGCACGCCACCGCCGAGCAGGTGGAGGCCGCCCGGCACGACAGCAAGCTCGCCCAGGTGCTCTACCACGACTGGGAGGCCGAACAGTACGACGAGAAGTGGTCGATCTCCTACGACGAGCGGTGTATCGACTACGCCCGGGGCCGCTTCGATGCGATCGTGCCGGCTGCCGATCGGGCTGCCCTGCCGTATGACCGGGCGCTGGAGTTGGGCTGCGGCACCGGGTTCTTCCTGCTCAACCTGATGCAGTCCGGGGTGGCGCGGCGCGGTTCGGTCACCGACCTGTCGCCGGGCATGGTCAAGGTCGCCACCCGCAACGGTCAGGCCCTCGGTCTGGACGTCGACGGTCGGGTCGCCGACGCCGAGGGCATCCCTTACGAGGACAACACCTTCGACCTGGTGGTCGGCCACGCGGTGCTGCACCACATCCCCGACGTCGAACTGTCGCTGCGCGAGGTGGTTCGGGTGCTCAAGCCCGGCGGCCGGTTTATCTTCGCCGGCGAGCCCACCACGGTCGGCAACTCCTACGCCCGCCGGCTGGCCGACTTGACCTGGAAGACCACGGTCGCCGCGATGAAGCTGCCCGGAATGGGCTCCTGGCGTCGGCCGCAGGAAGAGCTCGACGAGAACTCCCGCGCCGCTGCTCTCGAGTGGATCGTGGACCTGCACACCTTCGAGCCGAGTGACCTGGAGCGGATGGCGACCAACGCCGGCGCGGCCGACGTGCGCACCGCCAGCGAAGAGTTCACCGCCGCCATGCTGGGCTGGCCGGTCCGCACCTTCGAGTCGACGGTCCCGCCGGGCAAACTCGGCTGGGGCTGGGCCCGGTTTGCGTTCCGCAGCTGGACCGCCCTGAGCTGGGTGGACTCCAACGTGCTGAGCCGCGTGGTGCCCAAGGGCTGGTTCTACAACGTGATGATCACCGGGGTTAAACCGTCCTAGAGTTCAGTGCCGACGATGTCGGGTACCTGAGCTCGGCCGACGGCACGGCCGCCCTCGCCGAGGTCGCCGGCTTCACGCTGACCGACGCCACCCGGGTCGCTGACGTCGCCGCCCTGCGGGGCCGTTTCGGCGCCCGGACACCGGCGTTGGTCGAGACCGTCCTGCTGCGCCGACGTGCCGCTGCCAAACTGGCTGAGCTGCCCGGAACGGCGCAGTGGTTGTTCACCGACGAGGCGCTGCAGCAGGCCAGTGCCGCACCGGTGGCACGGCATCGGGCGCACCGAATCATGGCCGCGGCACCGGGTGCCGCCGTGCACGACGTGACCTGCTCGGTCGGCACCGAGCTGGCAGCCTTCCTGGCGGCCGGCCTGCCGGCGGATCGGATGCTGGGCAGCGACCTCGATCCAGTACGGCTGGCGATGGCGCGCCACAACGTGGGCGGGGCACCCGTTGTTCGGGCCGATGCGCTGGCACCGGTCAGCCGCGGCACGGTGGTGCTGGCCGACCCCGGCCGGCGCGGAGGCGGGCGGCGTCGTTTCGACCCGGCCGACTATCAACCCGCTCTGGATCGATTGCTGGATGTCTACCGCGATCGTGACATGGCGGTAAAGGTCGCTCCCGGAATCGATTTCGAGAAGGTCGGGCTGCTCGGTTTCCAAGGAGAGATCGAAGTCACTTCGTGGCGCACCTCGGTGCGCGAGGCCTGCCTGTGGTCGCCCGGCCTGGCCGAAACCGGGGTCCGCCGGCGGGCTGTGATACTCGACCGCGACGAGCAGATCACCGACACCGACCCGTCCGACTGCGACGTGTGTCCGGCGGGGCGCTGGCTCATCGACCCCGACGGCGCGGTGGTGCGGGCCGGCCTGGTCCGCCAGTACGGCGCCCGGCACGGGCTGTGGCAGCTCGACCCCGACATCGCCTACCTGTCCGGCGACGAATTGCCGGACGGGGTACGCGGATTCGAGGTGCTCGAAACGCTGGCCTACAGCGAGAAGCGGCTGCGCCAAGCGCTGACGGCGCTCGACTGCGGCAGCCTGGAAATCCTGGTGCGGGGCATAGAACTCGACCCCGACGTGCTGCGGCGTCGGCTCCGGCTACGTGGGGCACAAGCCCTGTCGGTGGTGATCACCCGTCTTGGTCACCGGGCCGACGCGCGGGCGATTGCGTTCGTCTGCCGTCCCTCGCGCTGAGGCGCCCGGTAGGCTGTCGTCTTCGGGCCATTCCTGCTTGCTGCGGCAAGGCGAGACAAAGCGAGACAAACCGACAATGCGCATTCTGGTGGCCGCCCTGTTGGCGGGCGGTGCAGTGGGCAGCTGGTTGGGTACGACGGCTATGCCCTCGGCGGGCGCGGTTTCGCCCTGTGCCGAACTGGGCGGCACGCTCGAGTCCGGGCAATGCCACGTCCACTCCTCGAACGCCAACTACACCCTGGACATGCGGTTTCCGGTCGACTACCCCGACCAGCAGACGCTGACCGACTACCTGGTGCAGAACCGCGACGGATTCTTGACCGTGGCCAAATCTCCCGGCTCGCGTGACATGCCCTACGAAATGGACGCCACGTCCGAGCAGCACCGTTCGGGTCAGGCCCCCAAAGGAACCCAGAGCGTCGTACTGAAGATCTTCCAAGACCTCGGCGGCCCACAGCCATCCACCTGGTACCAGTCGTTCAACTACGATCTGGCAACCCGCAAGCCGATCACCTTCGAGAGCCTGTTCGCGCCCAACAGCAAGCCACTGGAAGCGATCTTTCCGGTCGTGCAGCGCGACCTCGAGCGCCAGACCGGAGTGCCGGCCATCCTGATCTCCTCGGGCTCGGGGATGGACCCGGCGCACTACCAGAACTTCGCCATCACCAACGACGAGGTGATCTTCTACTTCGCGCCCGGTGAGCTGCTGCCGATGAGCTCCGGTGCCACCTCGGTGAAGGTGCCACGCACAGCGCTCCCGCCGCTGGCCGTTTGAGCGCGATCAGGCGGGAGCGAAGCTGAACACCTGACCGGCGCTGGTGGCGACCGCCACCCGCCGGTCATTGCCGACCGCCACCCCGACGGGAAACCCGCGCGCTTCGGGCAGCGGATAGCTGTTGAGGGTGTGGCCGTCGGCCGGGTCGAACACCAGCAGCGACAAGCCCGCCGGGCCGAGGCTGGTGCCGGCGACCACGGTGTAACCTACCTTGCCGGCCAGACTCGACGAGGAGAGTGGCACGGTGTCCTCGCGGCGCCACACCTGCTCGGCGTAGTCACCGCGGTCGGCGTAGGCGACCAGTTCGGTGTCGGGGCCACCGCCCGAGACGATCAGTCCGCCGGGCATCACCGCCGGTGGTGTTTGAGCCAGGAATTTCAGCGGCACTGACCATTTCGCTTTACCGTTGGCGGCGTCGATTGCCCACAGGCGCTGGTCGCGGCCGTTGACGTAGACCGTCGAACCGTCGGCGGACAGCACGGGGCTGGCCAGTACCCCGGCTGCGACGGCATCGCTGCTCCACTCCTGGGTGAGCAGCGGGACGCCGCCCGGGTGGTATTTGAGACCCACCAAGCCGGACTCCTTGGCGCCCGGCTGCCACAGGCTCACCACCGCGATGTTGCTTTCCGGTGAGAAGGCAGGTGCGGCGGCGACCGGGCAGTCCGGCCGAGCGGCGGCGCAGTCGGACAGTCCGCGCCGGAAGTCGGTCGGGTCGACGCCGTCAACCAGGTCCAGCGGCGTGCCGACGACCGCGCCGCGATGCGTGTCGAAAATCAGCACCTGGCCCAAGTGGGTGACGACCAGCAGCAGGCCGTCACCGAGGATCCGTGGCGTGGAGGGCATTCCGATCACCGGCGCACGCCAGCGGATCCACTGGGTGGGCGGAAAAGACAGCATGGCGCCCGGCTGCCCGACATAGACGTTGTCGAAGCCGTCCATGAGTGCCCCGAAGAACCCGCCGCCCTGATGCAGCCGTGTGCACCAGCGCTGCCGGCCGCGGTCGGCGTTCTCCCACTGCATCAGCGAGCAACCCGCCTCGGTCTGGGAGTTGAGCATCATCCAGCCGTGGACGCCCAGGGCGGGCTGGGCTCCCAGCTCACCCTTGACCGAGCGGATCCAGTCCAGTTGCAGGTCGGTGGCTCCCGCGGTGGCGGTATGGCTGCTGTTGGCGGCATCGGCGTACTGGGCGGGCCAGCCCGGCGCAGGCGCGGCATCCACCCACGAATCGGTGTTGGCGCAGCCGCCAAGAAGCCCTGCCATCGCCACCATGGCGATTCCGGCCAGGACACCACGTCGCCGCAACACAGTGGCAATCCCCAATCCTCGGCCGGGCAGTGAACGAGTCCAGGTGAGGGTAGCGCGTGGCACGAACGCGCTCGCGTAGGCTTTCCGGCCATGACGACGATGTGGGGTGCGCCGATCCACAAACGCTGGCGGGGTTCGCGCCTGCGTGACCCGCGCCAGGCCAAGTTCCTCACGCTGGCCTCGCTGCGCTGGGTGCTGGCCAATCGGGCCTACACACCGTGGTATCTGGTGCGCTACTGGCGGCTGCTGAAGTTCAAGCTGGCCAACCCGCACATCATCACCCGCGGCATGGTTTTCCTGGGCAAGGGCGTGGAGATCCAGGCCACCCCGGAGATGTCGCACATGGAGATCGGCCGCTGGGTGCACATCGGCGACAAGAACACCATCCGGGCACACGAGGGCTCGCTGCGATTCGGCGACAAAGTGGTGCTGGGACGCGACAACGTCATCAACACCTATCTCGACATCGAGCTGGGGGACTCGGTGCTGATGGCTGACTGGTGCTACGTCTGCGACTTCGACCACAAGATGGACGACATCAACGTGCCGATCAAGGACCAGGGCATCATCAAGAGCCCGGTGCGGATCGGCCCGGACACCTGGATCGCGGCGAAGGTCACCATCCTGCGCGATACCAGCGTCGGCCGCGGTTGCGTGCTGGGCGCCCACGCGGTGGTCAAGGGTGTCATCCCCGACTACTCGATCGCAGTCGGGGCTCCGGCCAAGGTGGTCAAGAACCGCAAACTGGCCTGGGAAACTTCGGCCGCCGAGCGGGCCGAGCTGGCCGCAGCGCTGGCCGACATTGAACGCAAGAAGGCTGCCCAGGGCTGAGTCGGGTTGTGACGCGACCGCGGGTAGTCATAGCGGGGCTGGGCGACAGCGGTGTCCTCACCGCGATCCGGCTGGCCAAATACGCCGACGTGGTCGGCATTTCGGTGAAACCCGCCCTGGTCAGCGGCCAAGAGCTCGGCCTGCGACTGTCCCGTCCCCACCAGTGGGCGCGCGACTACTGGCTGCCGTTCGACCGGTTCCCGCGACTGGATGCGGTACGCACCGTGCACGGCGCGGTGACTGGCGTCGATCTTGACGCCCGAATCCTGACCGTCGCGTGTGCCGACGGCGCCACCCGCGATGAGCCCTATGACGCCCTGATCATCGCGACCGGAGTCAGCAACGGTTTCTGGCGTCGGCCCACCACACAGTCGGCCGGCGACGTCGCCGCGGAGCTGACCACCGCACACGCCCGACTGGCCACCGCCGGATCGGTCATCGTTGTGGGCGGCGGTGCCGCGGCAGTCAGCAGTGCTGCCAACATCGCACGCACCTGGCCGGCCAAACGGGTCGACCTGTACTTCCCGGGGCAGCGCCCACTGCGTGAGCACCATCCGCGGGTGTGGCGCACCGTCGAGGCCAGGTTGGCCGATGCCGGTGTGGTGCTTCATGCCGAACATCGCGCGCTGGTGCCCGAGGGGTTCGGTTGCGACCGCATCACCGATGCCCCGGTTCGTTGGAGCACCGGGCAGAACCCGGCATCGGCCGCTGCCGTGCTGTGGGCGATCGGCGAGGTGCGACCCCACACCCACTGGTTGCCCAGAGGGCTGCTCGACGGTGGCGGCTTCGTTCGGGTGCTGCCCGACCTGCGGGTTCCTGGACATTCGACGGTGTTCGCGATCGGCGACGTCGCGGCGACCGACCCGTTGCGCAGCTCGGCCCGCAACCGGGCGGACGGCCTACTGGCCCACAACGTGCGAGCCGCCCTCACCGGCAGGCCGCTTCGGAACTACCGGCCGCCCACCAGGCGTTGGGGTTCGGTGCTGGGGGCCCAACCCGAGGGTCTGGAGGTGTTCGCGCCGTCTGGACGCGCGTTCCGGTTCCCAGCGTGGTCGATCGACCGGGTGCTCTATCCCTGGATCGTCCGGCGGGGCATCTATCGCGGCGTGCGCCCCAACGATCCGCTGAAAACTGCCAGAATCGACTGATGACGACACCGGCATTCTCCGAGGTGTACCGGGCAAAGTACTTGCTGCTCACGACGTTCACCAAAGACGGCACGCCCAAACCGACCCCGGTGTGGGGTGTGCCCGACGGGGACCGGCTGTTGGTCATTACCGGCGACGGGTCGTGGAAGAGCAAGCGGATCAAGAACACTCCGCGGGTCACCATCCAAAAGTGCGGCGTGCTGGGCAAACCCAAAGGCGATCCCGTTGAGGCGGTGGCCCGGGTGCTGCCCAAGTCCGAGACCCGGCGGGTCTATGACGCCATCGTCAAGCGGTACTGGTGGTACGTCCCTCGCTCGATCGTGCGCGGTCGGATCGAGAATGTGCACATGGGCTTGGAAATCACCGCCGTACCCAGCGAGTAGCTGACCTCGCCTGGAGTTCTCAGCCGAACTCGAGGAGCGTGTAGGCGCCCCGAAAGTTCTTCATGGGCCCGCACTGCCAGAAGGCCGGAAACACTGTTCCGAAGAACAGGCCACGTCCTTTAGGGATCGGCACATCGTGCACGGCGCTGATGCCCGGGACCGTCTGGGTCAGCCTGGCGAGCTGACGGGCCGACAGGCTGAACGGCATCGGGGGCACGCGATAGTGTCTGGATGAACGCATCCCGCGCGGAGCCACCCTCTTGACCAGGGTCGGCGGGACATCGAAGAACATCTGACCGCCGGGGAAACGGTCGGCGCACGCCGTGATGAGGTCCATCGCCTGGCGCGGCTGCAAGTACATCAGCAGATCTTCGGCCGTGATGAAGACGCCCGCGCGGGAATCGACCTGTGCCATCCAGCTGTAGTCCAACGCCGACTGCGCCAGGTTGGTGATGCGCGGTGACGTCGGCAGCAACCGTTCGCGAAGCCGCATCACCGGCTCCAAATCCACTGACACCCAATTGAATCGCGGATCTGGCATGGCGCTGTTCAAGCGCCAGAAGCTGGTTTGGAAGCCTTCGGCAAGCGCGACAACCGTCGCGTCAGGGTGCTCACGCAGATACGTCGTCGCGCATCGATCAACGGCCAGCGACCGCAACGCCATCTCCTGGCCGCGACGTCCGAACTTGTCGAAGTCGAACGCGATCGACTCGACGAGTCGAATCGCCTCCGGGTCGTCGATGATGGCGTTGGAGTGGGCGGCCTGATACGCCCGCCCGTTGAGCGTCATCAGGGCGGTCTCCGAAACACCATTGAGCGCACGGGCGTCGACTTTGGATTCGGCTGGACGGTCCATCGCGCCCATGGTATCGGAGAAAACCGTTGGGCCGGGTTGTCCCAGCTAGGGATTCAGTGCCGGCAGCACCCGTTCGACCAGCAGTCTCAGGCTCTGCCAGCCCTCGTCGAGCGGCAGCCCGCCGATCAGCGGGTGCAGGGTGACCCCGGTGCGGCCGGCGTGACACTGCGCGACGAGCTCTTCGGGGGTCAGCACCTCGACCTTGGCGGACGCGCGCAGCTCGTCGATCGTGGCGGTCGGAGCCTCGTTGGGGCGAGGCACCTCCGGCACCGCCCACGAGCTGTATTCGGTTGCCTCGTGCAGGAAATACTCACCACATCGTGCCCACGCCGCCTCGGGGTCGGTGGTCAGATGGGTCACGGTGTTGCCGTTCTCGGGACTGAACACGAACCCCTGTTTGCCGTTGCGTGCCAGTTCATCTCGATACACCGCTTCGATCTCGGGCATCGGCATCGGCGGCGATAACGGCAATCCGAACCGGGCCGCTCGGCGGGCGGCCGCGGCGCTCATCCCGCCGATGAAGAACACCGGATGCGGCTTGGTGTACGGCTTGGGTGTCACATCGATCAGCTGGCCGCGGTACTCGAACGGCTCATCGCCCCAGGATTTGAGCAGCACCTCGAGGCATTCGTCCATCAAGCGGCCCCGTCGCCGGAAATCCTTACCGACTGCGTGGTATTCCTGTGGGCGATAACCGATTCCAGCGACGAAGCTGACCCGTCCGGCGGACAGTTGATCGAGCACCGCGATGTCCTCGGCGAGGCGCACCGGGTCGTAGAGCGGTATCAGCAGTGCGTTGATGCTGATGCGGATGTTGGTGGTGCATCCCGCGACGGCGGCGGCCATCAACAGCGGCGCGGGCAGCCAGCCAGTGGCCGCAAGGTGATGTTCTTCGCAACCGATGGCGGTGACGCCGTTGGCGTCGGCATAGGACGCCATCTCCAACGCCGCCCGGTACCGCTCGGCATTTCCGGCAGCGGGAACGTTGGTCATGTTCAGGCGCAGGGCGCTTAGTAGTGGCATGGGATTGACAGGTCACCTCCTGGGCGCCACCGTAGCGCACGAAATGATCAATCGATTGATTATGTCGGCGTCGCGCCGTTAGCCTAGGGACTGTGACCGGTGCGCTGACTCAGCTACTGATCGACGGAGCGCTGGTCGCCGGTGGTGGGGGCGCCTTTGGCACCATCAACCCGGCCACCGAAGAACCCCTCGGCGCGGCCGCCGACGCCGATGCCGCCGACCTCGACCGCGCTGTCGCCGCCGCCCGTAGAGCGTTCGACTCCTCGGACTGGGGCCGTGACACCGCATTGCGGGTGCACTGCCTGCGCCAGCTGCGCGACGCGCTCAACGACGAGATCGAAACACTGCGGGAAATCACCATCGCCGAAGTCGGCGCACCCCGGTCGCTGACCTACCGCGGCCAGCTCCAGACCCCGGTGGACGACCTGGAGTTCCCCGCCGCGACCGCAGCGAGTTACCCCTGGCAGGTGGACTTGGGGGTGGCCGCCCCGATGGGCATCAGCACCGCGCGCACCCTCGTGCGGGAACCGTTCGGCGTGGTCGGCGCGATCACCCCGTGGAATTTCCCTCATCAGACCACCTTCGCCAAGATCGGGCCGGCGCTGGCGGCGGGCAACACCGTCGTGCTCAAGCCGGCACCCGACACCCCTTGGTGCGCAGCCGAAGTCGGCCGGATCATCGCCGAGAAGACCGACTTTCCGCCCGGAGTCGTCAACATCGTCACCGCGTCCGACCATCGCGTCGGTGCCCAGCTGGCGCAGGACCCTCGAGTCGACGTGGTCTCCTTCACCGGCTCGACGGCGACCGGTCGCTCGGTGATGACCGCCGCCGCGCAGACCATCAAGAAGGTCTTTCTGGAACTCGGCGGCAAATCGGCGTTCGTGGTCCTCGATGACGCCGACCTGTTCGCCGCGTGCACGGCCGCCGCGTCGACGGTGGCGATGCACGCCGGGCAGGGGTGTGCGCTGACCACCCGGCTGCTGGTGCCGCGTGAACGCTACGGCGAAGCCGTCGATGCGGTGGCTGCCGCGATGTCACGGGTGCCGGTGGGCGACCCCAACGATCCGAAAACACTGTGCGGCCCGCTGATCTCGGCGAAGCAGCGCGACCGGGTGCAGTCCTATCTTGATCTGGCGATCGCCGAAGGCGGGACGTTTCACTGTGGCGGTGGCCGACCGGCCGGCCTGGACCGGGGCTTCTTCATCGAGCCGACCGTGATCGCCGGGCTGACCAATGACGCCCGGGTGGCCCGCGAGGAGATCTTCGGCCCGGTGTTGGTGGTGCTGGCCCACGACGGCGATGCCGACGCGCTGCGGATCGCCAATGACTCGCCGTATGGGTTGTCCGCCACCGTGTTCGGGACCAGCGTCCGCGCCGCTCGAATGGCCTCCGGGCTGCGTGCCGGAACCGTCAACGTCAACGGTGGCATGTGGTACTCCGCCGACGTGCCGTTCGGGGGCTACAAGCAGTCCGGGGTCGGCCGGGAGATGGGACTGGCGGGCTTCGAGGAATATCTCGAGACCAAGGTGGTGGCCACCGCGGTGCCTGGAGCGCAACACTGATGGCCGGTCCACCCGACCCGCAGGTGCTGGCGGCGTTGCTGGCGATGCGCGACGGCGCCGTCGATGCGCCGCCGCCGCCGGTCGGCGATGTCGCCGCCCGCCCGCGCAATGCCGGCCACATGTTCCACCAGGTACTGGCGTGGCGGCCGCCGGTCACCGGCGTAGCGACTCAAGAGTTTTCGCTGACCTACGACGGCGGCACGCTGGGGTTGCGCTGGTACCGGCGGACCGGCACGGATCAGCCTGGCAGCGCCGCGCTGTATCTGCACGGCGGCGGAATGATCATGGACTGGGGACACCTGGGTCCGCTGTACGACGCGGCGGTGCGCGGCTATGTCGCGGCCTCCGGGGTGCCGATGCTGGTGGTGGATTACCGGGTCGCCCCGGAATTCCCACACCCGACTCCGCTTCAGGACTGC
Source organism: uncultured Mycolicibacter sp. (assembly GCA_964292075.1). Classification (GTDB taxonomy): domain Bacteria; phylum Actinomycetota; class Actinomycetes; order Mycobacteriales; family Mycobacteriaceae; genus Mycobacterium. The sequence continues at coordinate 329 of CAXYUC010000126.1, read as the reverse complement.
TACGCGGCATTGTGCTGGCTCAGTGAGCACGCCGGTGAGCTGGGGGTCGATGCGTCCCGGCTGGCCGTGATGGGCGACAGCGCCGGCGGGGGACTGGCCGCAGGCGTGGGTCTGCTGGCCCGCGACCGGGGCGGACCGGCGATCGCAGCTCAGCTGTTGATCTACCCCATGCTCGACGACCGCACCCGCGAGGCAGGCGCCGCGGGCGCCACGCTGCTCACCTGGAGCTACGACGACAACGCCACCGGCTGGACAGCGCTGCTGGGCGACGATAGCGCCGACGGCTACGCCGCGCCGGCTCGCGCCGACGACCTGGGCCGCCTGGCACC
>CAXYUC010000125.1:0-13540 GCA_964292075.1 uncultured Mycolicibacter sp. | reverse complement strand
GGGGTCAAAATTCAGTTGCCGCACCGGGGTCAGTTTTCACGTGCCGTCGACAGGCGGGAGTTCTTGGCCGATCGGCGGGGACAAGATCCACACCGGCGATCGGTGGATCGCCGCCTGCGCGATCGCCAGGCAAATCGACCTTCTCGCAGGAGACCAGATCTACCAGGGTGCGCCAAACCTCGTCGTGCACAGCTGACCGGGAGAGAAACCACGATGTCTGATCGACGTCGCCTGGTCGACGGGTCAGTCCTCGGTCAGCATGGCGTCCAATAGCCGCTGCACCACCGCGCTCACGTCGGCGCGCGTCTGCTCGGGGTCATCGGCCGTCGCGATCAGCATCGCCGCTTCGTCCAGTGCACCGATCAGAACGTGCGCAAGCGCGCGGACCGGCTGCTGGGGGAGCTGGCCCGCTTCCATGGCCGCGCTCAGCAGCTGCTCGGTCATGCCCAGGCTGTAGCGCTGGGCCACGTCGCGAAAGCCATCCCAACCCAGCACGGTGGGGGCATCGAGCAGAAGGAGCTGGCGCACCTCGGGATCGTTGGCCACCACCAGCCAGTTTTCTGCGGCGGACCGCAGTGCGGCGGCGGGGGTGGTGGCCGCCGAGGCTGCTACCGCTTCGCCGAGGCGCGTCATCACGTCGGCTTCCACGGATTCCACGACGGCCTGGAAAAGCGCTGCCTTGTCCGGGAATTGGTGGTACATGGCGCCGCGGGTCACGCCGGCGGCCTCGGCGATCTCGGGGGTGCCCACCGCCGCGAAGCCACGCGCACCCCACAACGCGCGGGCCGCGGCCATCAGGGCAGCACGGGTGGCGGCGGAACGCTCGGCCTGCGTCCGACGCTTGATTTCCGTACAGGCTGTCGGTAAGTTATCGGCAGGTTGCACGTAACTATGTTAGGAGCTTCCCATGCCCACCGTTGACATTGACGCCGGAACCATTCACTACGACACCGCGGGCCCGCAGGACGGTCGTCCGGTGCTGTTCGTCCATGGCTATGCCATGGGCGCCTCCCTGTGGGGGCCGCTGAGCGCACGCCTGGCGGAGCGAAATCTCCGCTGCATCGCCCCGAACTGGCCGCTGGGCGCGCATCCGGAGGCGCTGCGGGCCGGCGCCGACAGAACCTTGCCGGGGATTGCCGCCATGGTCGACGAGTTCATGGCTGCGCTCGGCCTCGAGGACGTGGTGTTGGTCGGCAGTGACACCGGGGGCTTGGTCAGCCAGTTGGTCGCGGTCAACCACCCGGACCGGCTCGGGGCGCTGGTTCTGGCCAGCTGCGACGCTTTCGAGCATTTCCCGCCGCCCATCATCAATCCGTTCATCGCGGCCGCCAAGACTGCGATCACCTTTCGTGCCGCGCTCCAACCGATGCGGACGCGCGCTTTCCGTCACTACGGCTACGGGAAGCTGGCGCACCGCGACATCGACCAGTTGGTGAAAGAGTGGGTCAAACCGCCGCTGCGTGATTCGGCAGTTGCCGAGGATCTCCGTCAACTCACCAAGTCGCTGAACCAGCAGACCTCCTTAGATGCCGGGGCGCGACTTCACTCGTTCACCAAGCCGGCTCTGGTCGCCTGGTCGGCCGATGATCTGTTCTTTCCCGTCGAGGACGGCAGGCGCCTGGCCGAGGTGCTGCCCAACTCCCGCTTCGAACTCATTGAGGCCGCACGCACGTATTCGATGATCGATCAGCCGGACCGGCTGGCAGATCTGGTCGCCGAATTCGCCGGCGCCGCAACCGGTCGACGGTGACCTGACCTGCCGCTCAGACCAACCACGCGGCGGTGTTGGGCGGCAAGAGCCCCTCGGCCACCGGGGCGCTGGACAGGATCAGCCGGCCCTCCGGCAGATCCGCCGGGCTGTCACCGGCGTTGAGCACACACACCAGACCACCGCGCCGGAAGGCCAGCAGTCCAGGCGGTGCGTCCAGCCAATCGAGCTGCGGCCCCGTGAGTTCGTCTCGGCGCCTGCGTATTTCCAGGGCTTGCCGGTACAGCAACAGGGTTGAGCCGGACTCGCTGCGTTGTCGCTCGACAGTCAGGTGCGCCCACTCCGGCGGCATCGGCAGCCAGGTGTCGGGGTCGGCGGAGAAGCCGAACGCCGGGGTGTCGCCGGACCACGGCAGCGGCACTCGGCAGCCGTCGCGACCGCGTTCGGTGTGCCCGGAGCGCTCCCACACCGGATCCTGCAGGGCCGAATCGGGGAGCTCGACGTTCGGCAGGCCCAGCTCCTGGCCGTTGTAGACGAACACCGCGCCGGGCAGCGCGAACAGCACCAGGGCCATGGCCCGCGCCCGATCCAGCCCGATTGCCCCGCCACCGTAGCGGGTGACCGCCCGCTCGACGTCATGGTTCTCCAGCGCCCAGGTGGCGGGGGCTCCCACCGACGCCACCGCGGCCAGCGAATTGTCGATCGCACCGCGGATCTGGGTGGCATCGAAGTCGGCTTGCAGCAGCCGGAAGTTGAAGGCCAGGTGCAGTTCGTCGGGCCGTAGGTACTCGGCGAACTGAGCGTTGTCGTGCACCCAGACCTCGCCGACGCTCACCGCGCCCGGATAGTCGTCGATGACCCGGCGAATCGCCCGGTGAATCGGGTGGACGCCGGGCCGATTGAAGCGCGGGTCGTCGTCCTGGTGGGCCAACAGCTTCACGTCGGTGACCGGCATGTCCGGCAGGCCGGCCGGCTTGGCCATGCCGTGGGACACATCGATCCGGAAGCCGTCCACGCCGCGGTCCAGCCAGAACCGCAGGGTTCGCTCGAAATCGGCGAAGACCTCAGGGTTGTCCCAGTTCAGATCCGGCTGTGACACATCGAACAGATGCAAATACCACTGGCCCGGGCCATCGGATTCGGTGACCCGCGTCCAGGCCGGGCCGCCGAAGACCGACACCCAGTTGTTGGGCGGCAGCTGGCCGTTTGGTCCGCGGCCATCGCGGAAGAAGTAGCGGTCTCGCGCGGGACTGCCCTGCCTGTGCGGCGGTCCCAGCTTCGCCTCTCCTTCGTCGAGGCTCGCTGAACCGCCGGGCTTGGCGGCCAGTGCCTCGACGAACCAAGGGTGCGCCGAACTGGTGTGATTGGGCACCAGATCCATGGTCAGCTTGATTCCGCGCTGGTGCGCCGCGGCCACCAGCCGATCCAGTGCCGCCAGGTCGCCGAAGAGCGGATCGATGTCCCGCGGATTCGCCACGTCGTAGCCGTGGTCGGCCATCGGCGACACCATCACCGGGTTGAGCCACAGCGCCTCGACCCCCAGCCAGTGCAGGTAGTCCAGGTGTGCGGTCACCCCGTCCAGGTCGCCGACCCCGTCGGAGTTGCTGTCGGCGAACGAGCGGGGATACACCTGGTAGAACACACTGTCGGCCCACCAGGGGGTCTGCTCGGCGCCCATCAGATCGGCGCGTTGACCAGGAAGTCGGCCGCCGAATGCAGGTACTGCAGCAGTTCGCCGCGGTGTGCATCGTCGAGGGTGTCGCTGTCGATCTCGTTGACCGCGGTCACCATGTTGCGCAGCCAGGCATCGCGCTGCAGCGGGCCGATCCGGTAGGGGATATGGCGCATCCGCAGTCGCGGGTGGCCGCGAAGCTCGGTGTAGGTGCGCGGTCCGCCCCAGTACTGCTCGAGGAACATCCGCAACCGTTCCTCGGCGCCATCCATGTCGTCGGCGGGGTACATCGGACGCAGGATCGGGTCCTGGGCGACCAGTTGATAAAACCGCGAGACGATGGCGTGGAACGTTTCCGCACCGCCGACGGCGTCGTAAAACGAGGGTTCTTCTATGGGCTGCATCGCCCCCCATTGTGGGGCATCGCGGGCCCCTACCGGTGAACACACAGCAAATAGGCGTGCGACCAGCGCCGAATCATGGTGAACTGTTCGGCGGAGGTCAATGGTGCGACACATAAACCGGCTGCAAGACCGGATATGAAACGTCGGGGCCACCGCACCCACGGTGCCCCACCGGCGAGCCTGAGCGGGCTTGCCGCCGCCCCATGCCTGCACTCGGTCGCCGCGTCCGGTTCCGAAGCCGGTCATGACGCCGCATCGATCTGGACCCGCCGGCGGGTATTGCTGCTGAACTCCACCTTCGAGCCGTTGACGGCGCTGCCGCTGCGCCGCGCCGTGGTCATGCTGATCTGCGGTAAGGCCGACATAGTGCACGACGATCCGGCCGGCCCGGTCATCCACTCGGCGACCCGGTCGGTGCCGGTGCCGTCGGTGATCCGGCTGCGGAACTACGTCCGGGTGCCTTACCGGGCCCGGATCCCGTTGACCCGGGCTGCACTGATGCACCGCGACCAGTACAGCTGCGCCTACTGCGGCGGCAAGGCCGACACCGTCGATCACGTGGTGCCGCGCAGTCGCGGCGGCGATCACTCCTGGGAGAACTGCGTGGCCGCCTGCTCGACCTGCAATCACCGCAAGGCGGACCGGTTGCTGGCCGAGATCGGCTGGACGCTGCGGTTGGTGCCCACCTCACCCAAGGGCCAGCATTGGCGGCTGCTGGCGGTGATCCACGATCTCGATCCGGTGTGGATGCGCTACCTCGGTGAAGGCGCCGCCTGACCCGGTCTGCGCATCGGGCTGGGTTCCCGCACCGATCAATAAGCGGTGGGATACCGTCTACGGCGTGAGCGTGTTGGAAACCCTCGGCATCTTCATTGGCATCCCACTGGCAATGTTCGCACTGCTGGCCGCCCGGACCCTGTCGCAGAAGGGGCCGCGCGCGGCCACCTATCAGATGTCCGAGCGGTGGACACACCCGCCGATCCTGTGGTCGGCGACCGACGAGGCCATTGGCGGACACGGCCACGGCCATTCCGAGTTCAGCGTGGGGGGTGGAACCAGTGGCAACTGGTGAAGTCGTAACGATCGATCCGGCGGACCTGCCCTACGGCTTTGTGGTCACCAACAGCGGTCGGGTTTCCGGGGTTACCGAGCCCGGTGAGGCGTCGTTGCACTACCCGTTCCCGGTCAAGGAACTGGTGGCCCTCGATGACGCACTGACCTACGCGTCGCGCGCCACTGCGGCCCGATTCGCCACCTACATCGGCGACCTGGGCGCCGACACCGCCGCGCGGGCCCGCGAGATTCTGGCGAAGGTGCCCACCCCCAACGACGCCGTGCTGATCGCGGTCTCGCCGGACCAGAAGGCCATCGAGGTGGTCTACGGCGCCGGCCTGGCCGGTCGCATTGCCCCGGCTGCCGCACCGCAGGGTGTGGCCGCGGCGGCTGCGGCGTTCCGCGACGGCAACCTGATCGACGGTCTGGTCAGCGCGGTGCAGGTGATCAGCGCCGGCATCACCCCGGCCTAGCCGTCGGCCGTACCACCGGACGATCCCATGGTCGCGAGCGTGAACTTACCCGGTCCACACGCGGGACCGGAGGTCGCTTCGGCATATGCGCTCGCTGCGGCCTCCCCGGCGCACCGGGCCTGGCTGGCGAACATCGACCGGCGCGCTGTCGGACCGCGGACGGTGACCGAAATCGTTCGCGGGCAGGGCATCACGCGGGACAGCTTCCGGGCTCTGGACGTGATGGAGCAGGTTAGCGACCCGGACGGCAAGAGCTTTTTCGTCATCCCCCGAACAGCCGGCGGCGACGCCGTGCGGCGCGCGGTGCTACTGACCTACCTTCTCAATGCGGGCACCGGTTACGGCCGGCACGGCGCTCGCAACGACTTTCCCGAGACGCCGTACGGTGCTGCCGAGATGCGACGGATCATCGACCGTCAGCGCGCGAATCGCTGGAGCTACGCGGTGGTCCGAGGCATCTGCAACACCGGCGGCTGCGTGGCCGCCACCCCGAACGGCGTGCTGATGGTCTTGGGCGGCAATCGAATTCACGGGTCGTTCAGCCATCGCGGCGGCACCATGTGGGGCGATCTGTTCCTGGTCAACTCCGCCCAGCGGGTCTTAGACCCTGCTGGGCGAATGCGCGACATCATCGAATCAGGACGGCTCGGCCCGGGCGGGCCGAACCTGGACGCGCTGCTGCATCACGAGGAGATCCACGCCCAGCAGTGGGCGGCCTTGGGGCCGGTGCGGATGCCCGCACGCTACCTCGCCGAGGAGGCGAGAGCGCGAATCTTTGGCGGTGTCAACAGTTTCGAGCAGGACGCCGGACTGCGTGACGGGGGATACCGCTGATCAAGCGGTATCAACGGTGCGTGCCCGCAGCGACCGCTCCACCCCGGCCCGGCCCTCGGTGACCAACCTGCGCAGCGCCGGCGGCAGCGAAGGATCGGCCAGGAAGGCGTCGGCGGCGGCCAATCCCGCCTGGCTGACATCCCACCCGGGGTACAGGCCCACCACCACGGTCTGCGCGACCTCGCTGGATCGCCGCTCCCACACACCGGAAATCGCCTCGAAGTAGCGCGCGGTGAACGGCGCCAACAGCTCGCCCTGGCCGGGCTGCACTATCCCGCCGATGATCGCGCGACCGGTGATGTTGGCCAACGTGTCGTCCTCGATCACCTGCTGCCACGCCGCTTGCTTGACGGCGGGCTGCGGGCGGGCCGCCGAAGCCTGGGCGCCCTGGCGTTGGCCGGCCGCGGTGGGGTCACGCTGGATTTCGGCGTCGATCGCCGCGGAGTCCAGCGCACCGCTGCGGGCCAGCGCCACCACGATCCGCCAGCGCAGGTCGGTGTCGACGGCCAGACCCGCCAACCCCTGAGTTGCCGGGTCGGCGTCCAGCAGCGCGGCCAGCACCGTGGTGTGCCGCTCGGCGAGCACCGAGGTGCACAGCGCGTTGAGATAGGCCAGCTGGTGATCGGAGCCGGGATCGGCCTCGCGGGCCAACTCCAGCAGCCGGTCGGCGAACGCCGGCCAACCCTGCTCGGCGGCCCAGACCGGATCGGCGTAGAAGCCCAACGCGGTCTGCGCCTGCAGCAGCAGCCGCGAGGCGACGCCGACCTCGCTCTCGGCGCCGATACCGCGCTGCACCAGCGCCAGGAAGTCCCGGGCGCGCAGCTCGGCCTCGCGGGTCATCTCCCAGGCCGCCGACCACACCAGGGTGCGCGGCAACGGTTCGGCGATGTCGGCGATGCGCTCGGTCGCGGCGGCCAGGGACTGCGGGTCCAGCCGCAGCGCGCAGTAGGTCAGGTCGTCGTCATTGACCAGGATCAGCTTTCCGCGCGAAACCCCGACCAGTCCGGGCACGTCCGTGCTGGGCCCGTCGATGTCCAGCTCCTCGCGGTGCACCCGCACCAAGGCACCGGAACCGGCGGGGTCGTCATCGTAGATCCCGATCGCCAACCGGTGTACCCGGGTCTCGCCGGCTCCCGGAGCGGCCCCGCCCTGCGTCACCGCGAACCGGGTGAACCGGCCATCGCCGTCGACATCGAAGTCGGCCCGCAGCGTGTTCAGACCGGTGGTCTTCAGCCACTGCCGGCCCCAGTCGGACAAGTCCCGACCGGATGCCTTCTCCAGCGCCGCCAGCAGGTCGTCAAAAGTGGCGTTGTCAAAGGCGTGCGCGGCGAAATAATCGCGCAGGCCGGCCAGGAAGTGCTCCAAACCGACATAGGCCACCAACTGCTTGAGCACCGATGCGCCTTTGGCGTAGGTGATCCCGTCGAAGTTGACCTCCACGGCGGCCAGGTCGGGGATATCGGCGGCGATCGGGTGCGTCGACGGCAGCTGGTCTTGGCGGTAGGCCCACGACTTTTCCGCGTTCGCGAAGGTGGTCCAGGCGCTGGTGTATTCGGTTGCCTCGCTTTGGCACAGCACCGAGGCGAACGTCGCGAACGACTCGTTGAGCCACAGGTCGTCCCACCAGCGCATGGTGACCAGGTCGCCGAACCACATGTGCGCCATCTCGTGTAGCACGGTCTCGGCGCGTCGCTCATAGGACGCCCGGGTCACCTTGCTGCGAAAGACGTAGTCCTCCAGGAACGTGACCGCTCCGGCGTTCTCCATGGCACCGGCGTTGAACTCCGGAACGAACAGCTGGTCGTACTTGCCGAACGCATAGGGCACGCCGAAGTTGTTGTGGTAGAAGCCGAATCCTTGCTTGGTCTCGGTGAACAGCCGTTCGGCGTCCATATGCTCGGCCAGTGATGCCCGGCAGAACAGGCCCAGCGGGATCTCGCCGTGCTCGTCGCGGTAGACGTCGTCCCAACGGGCATACGGTCCGGCGATCAGCGCTACCAGATAGGTGCTCATCAACGGCGTGGTCGCAAACGTGTGCACGCCGTCGCGCACGGCGGTCGTGGCGCCGTTGGAGACCACCTGCCAGTGCGCCGGTGCGGTGACGGTGATGTCGAAGGTGGCCTTGAGGTCCGGCTGGTCGAAGCAGGCGAACATCCGCTTGGCATCGGCGGTTTCGAACTGCGAGTACAGGTACACCTCGTCGTCGACCGGGTCGACGAAACGGTGCAGACCCTCGCCGGTGTTGGAGTAGTAGCACTGCGCGTCGATCTCGACGGTGTTGTGCTCGGCCAGACCGGTCAGTGCCACACCGGTCGACTCGTCGTAGGCCGAGACATCGAGGGCGCGGCCATTGAGGGTGGCGCTGTGGATCGTCTCGGCGGCGATGTCGATGACGGTGTCGCTGCCGGCCAGGGCGTCGAAGGTGACGGTGGTGGTGGAGCGGAAGGTGCGCTCGCCCGGTTTGCCGCGGCCATCGGTCAGGTCCAGCGCGATCCGGTAGTTGACGACGGTGACCGAAGCGGCCCGTTCGGCGGCTTGGTCGCGGGTGAGGTTAGGAAGTGCCACGCCCGCCTACAGTAGCGGCCGGACCGTGCGGACGGGCGCCGGACCGAGTTTAATGAGGCCATGCTCCTCGCCGGTCTGACCTTCGCCGCGCTGGCCGCGGTGTTGCACGTCTACATCTTCGCGCTCGAGTCGCTGAGTTGGACCTCACCGCGCACCCGGGCCGTGTTCGGCACCACCGCAGAGGAGGCCGAGACCACCAAGGCGCTGGCTTTCAACCAGGGTTTCTACAACCTGTTCCTGGCCATCGTGACGGTGGTTGGAATCTGCGCGGTTTCGTTGGACCACAACGCCGTTGGGCTTGCGCTGATTTTCGCCGGCGTGGGGTCCATGCTGGCGGCGGCACTGGTTCTGCTGACCTCGTCGCCCGACAAGGCCCGGGCCGCCGTCGTCCAGGGTGCCTTCCCGGCGGTTGCGGTCGCCTTGCTGGTCCTGAGTCGGTAACCGCGCGGTGGGCATAGATGTGTCCGGCACCGCGTTAGACGTTCCAAACGTGTTGAGAGGATCGCCATGCCCGAGAAGTCACACGCCGAGTTCTGGTTCGACCCGCTGTGCCCGTGGTGCTGGATCACCTCCCGGTGGATCCTGGAGGTCGAGAAGGTCCGCGATATCGACGTCACCTTCCACGTGATGAGCCTGGCCGTGCTCAACGAAGGCCGCGACGACCTGCCCGAGCAGTACCGCGAAGGCATGAAGCAGGCGTGGGGGCCGGTGCGGGTGGCGATCGCCGCCGAACAGTTGCGCGGCAATGAGATCCTGCGGCCGCTGTACACCGCGCTGGGCACCCGGATCCACAACCAGAACAACAAGGACCTCCCCGACGTCATCGCGGGTTCGCTGGCCGAGGTGGGTCTGCCGCCGGAATTGGCCGACGCCGCCACCAGCGACGCCTACGACGAGGCGCTGCGTGCCAGCCACCATGCTGGGATGGACGCCGTCGGCAAAGATGTCGGGACGCCGACCATCCACGTCAACGGGGTGGCATTCTTCGGGCCGGTGCTGTCCCGCATTCCCCGCGGCGAGCAGGCGGGGGAGCTGTGGGATGCGTCGGTGACTTTCGCGTCCTACCCGCATTTCTGGGAGCTCAAGCGCACCCGGGGCGAGGCGCCGGAGTTCGACTGATGCGTGGTGAACGCATCCTGGTGCTGGGTGCCGGTGAGCTCGGCATGGCGGTGCTGCGCGACTTATCGGGCAGTGTCGGCCGGTCCGGGCCCGCCACGGTGTCGGTGCTGTTGCGGCCGGCGACCGTCGCATCAGACGATCCGGCCAAACGGCGCGAGATCGGCCGGATTCGGCGCTGGGGCGTCTCGATCGAGCCCGGCGACGCGGTCGCAGGGACGTCGGCCCAGCTGGCGGAGATATTCAGCGGATTTGACACGGTGATCAGCTGCGTCGGTTTTGCAGCGGGTGCCGGCACGCAGCTCAAGCTGGCGCAAACCGCGCTGGCCGCGGGTGTCGAGCGCTACGTGCCTTGGCAATTCGGAGTCGACTATGACGTCATCGGGCGGGGGAGTCCGCAGGACCTGTTCGACGAGCAGCTTGACGTTCGGGACCTGTTGCGAAGCCAGAGTCGCACGGGGTGGCTGATCATCTCCACCGGTATGTTCACCAGCTTCTTGTTCGACCCGTCATTTGGGGTGGTCGATGTGTCCCGTCGAACGGTGCACGCGCTGGGCAGCTGGGATACCGCGGTCACGGTGACGACGCCGCAGGATATCGGGGCGCTGACGGCGCGGATCCTCTTCGCCACCCCGAGGATTGCCAACGAGGTGGTCTATCTGGCCGGCGACACCATCACCTACGCCGAACTTGCCGACCTTGTCGAAGATGTGCTCGGGATCAAGGTCGACCGGATTCTTTGGCCAGTGCCCAGCCTGCTCGAGGAGTTGGAGCGCGATCCCGACGACTCGATGAAGAAGTACCGCGCGGTCTTCGCCCAGGGAAAAGGCGTCGCGTGGGACATCCGGAGCACGTTCAATGGCCGGCTCAACATTGCCACCACGACTGCCTCTCAGTGGGCCCGTGACAACCTGAAACCCGTGCCGGCGCGGTGACGAGGCTCTGAGACAATGACGCCATGCGCGTCTACCTCGGCTGCGACCACGCCGGCTACGAACTCAAAGAACTGATCGTCGAGCACCTGAAGAAGGCCGGCCATGAGCCGGTCGACTGCGGGGCCTTCAGCTACGACGCCGAGGACGACTACCCGGCTTTCTGCATCGCGGCGGCGGCCCGCACGGTTGCCGACCCCGACAGCCTCGGAATCGTGATCGGCGGGTCCGGCAACGGCGAGCAGATCGCAGCCAACAAGGTGCCCGGGGCGCGTTGTGCGCTGGCCTGGAGCACCGAAACCGCGCAGCTGGCCCGCGAACACAACAACGCCCAGCTCATTGGCATCGGCGGCCGGATGCACACCAGCGCCGAAGCGCTCGCGATCGTCGACGCATTCCTGAGCACCCCGTGGTCGCAGGCCGAACGCCACCAGCGGCGCATCGACATCCTGGCCGCCTACGAGCGCAACCACGAGGCACCTCCGGTGCCCGGCGCGCCCGCCTGACGCCGGCACAGACTGGCCTGACATGCCGGAGGGGCACATCCTGCACCGGCTGGCCCGGCTCCATCAGCGCCGCTTCGCGGGGGCGCCGGTCGCGGTGTCCAGCCCGCAGGGCCGCTTCGAATCCGGTGCCGCGGTAGTCGACGGGCAGCCACTGCTGCGTGCCGAGGCGTGGGGCAAACACCTGTTCCACCACTACGCGCGCGGGCCTATCGTGCACGTGCACCTGGGCATCTACGGCCACTTCACCGAGTTCGACCTGGCCGACGGTGGCCTGCCCGAACCGGTTGGCCAGGTCCGGATGCGGATGGTGGGCGCCGACTACGGCACCGATCTGCGCGGCCCGGCCGCCTGCGAGGTGATCGACGAGGCGCAGGCCGCCGACGTGCTCGCGCGGCTGGGGCCCGACCCGCTGCGCGCTGACGCCGACCCGTCGCTGGCCTTCAAGCGAATTGCCAAGTCTCGCAAAACTATTGCTGCGCTATTGATGGACCAGTCCGTGCTGGCCGGGGTCGGCAACGTCTACCGCAGCGAGGTGCTGTTTCGGCACCGGATCGACCCTTACCGGCCCGGTGTGGCGATCGGCGAAGCGGACTTCGCCGAGATCTGGGCGGACTTGGTGGCGCTGATGAAGGTGGGGCTGCGGCGCGGCAGCATCGTCGTCGTCCGGCCCGAGGATGACCACGGCGCTCCGGCCTACGCGGCCGGCAAGCCGCGTACCTACGTCTACCGCCGCGCCGGCGACCCGTGTCGGCTGTGCGGGATTGCCGTGCGGACCGCTGAACTAGAAGGTCGCAATGTGTTCTGGTGCCCGTCCTGTCAGGGCGGTCAGTCGTCGTAGGCGGTTTCGCGCCGGGGCCGAAGCGCCACCCCGAGTGCCCGGTAGATCTCGTTGGACAACACCACGCTGCGCGGGTCGGCATTGGCCTGGGTGTGGTCGAACCGGTTCATCACGTAGCCGTAGCCGATCCGGTGCTCCAGATCGGCGAACGCGAACGATCCGCCGAGGCCGCCGTGGCCGAAGATCCGCCGGTTGGGCCCGTTGACCCCCTCGGCGTTGAGCATGTAGCCCATGCCCCAGCCGTGCTCGGCGACCCGCGGCCCGAGCACCAGGTCGGTTTCGGTGCCGCCTTGCAGTACCCGCAGGCGGTCCATGGTTGCCCGACTGAGCAGCTTCTCCTGCACCAGTGCGTTGTAGAACGTGGCCATGCCCAGGGCGGAGACCTGGGCGTTGGTGCCGGGGAACTCCAGTTGGCGCCACAGCGTCAAGTCGTTGGTGGCGATCTCGTCGTCGGGGGTGAATCCCATCGCGACCGCCAGCCCCGCCTTGGAGTGATCGTCCAACGACGTCGGGCGTTTGGGTGCTCCGGCCGAGGCCAGCATCTCCCGGATCGTCGGCTTTCCCACCGGGTCGGCGCAGCGGTAGGGCTGCTGCTCGGCCGGCACCCCGATGTGCACCTCGGCGCCGATCGGACCGGCGACCTCGGTGCGCAGGTACTGGCTCACCGTCAATCCGGTCACCCGCCGGACTACCTCGCCGATGATGAAGCCGTAGGTGGTCATGTGGTAGCCCTGCGCGGTGCCGGGACGCCACCATGGTTCGGCGGCAGCAAGGCGCTCGCAGACCAGATCCCAGTCGGTGACGTCGCGCCAGTGCATCGGTTCACGCGGCCCGATCGCCCCGGAACGGTGCGCCAACACCATCGCCAGGGAGATGTCGCCCTTGCCGGCCTGGCCGAACGCCGGCCAGTAGTGGGCCACCGGGATCCGCAGGTCCAATTCCCCGGCATCGGCGAGCCGGTGCACGCAGGTGCTGGTCAGGCCCTTACTGCCCGACAGCACGGTGCTCAGCGTGTCTTCCTGCCAGGGCCGCTGGCCCTCGACGTCGGCGGAGCCGGCCCACAGATTGACGACGAGCTCGCCGTCGACGTAGGCCGCGACGGCCGCGCCGAGTTCGTCGCGCTCGGTGAAGTTGCGCTCGAACTCCTGCCGCACCTTCTCAAAGCGCGGGGAGCACGTCCCATGGATTTGGACGTGCCGTGTGCCGCCCATGGCGTGCCTTCCTGCTAGGGAGAATCCCCTTCCGCGGGGCGACGGGGCGATCGGACCCGCGTAGCTTGCTTGGAAGGATAAGTCCGCGGCGTCGCGTGAGTACAGCAGCCCCGGGCCGGCATGCGCCTGCGACCAGACCACCGTGGGAATCATGCCAACCGCAGTTCGGCGGGAGTGCGGGCGGGCGCTCCGGGCACTGGCGCACAGAGAGACCTGGACCTGCGTGGG
>CAXYUC010000124.1:0-13542 GCA_964292075.1 uncultured Mycolicibacter sp. | reverse complement strand
GGGTGCACGTGCAGGTGCGGCGGCTGGTGTCGAAACTGTCGTCGGCGCCGTAGCCGACCAGCACCGGCGCGCGCCCCCCGGTCTCCGCCGGCACACCGGTGTCGATGCGCACCAAGGGTGCCCCGACCGCGAGCACGTCGCCCGCCGCACCGCCGAGTTCGACGACTCGGCCGGCATAGGGGCTGGGGATCTCCACTTCGGCTTTGGCCGTCTCCACCGAGCACAGCGTCTGGTTGAGGTCGATCTGGTCACCGACGGCCACGTTCCAGCAGGTCAACGTCACCTCTTCGAGTCCCTCACCGAGATCGGGCACGGCGAAGGTCTGAACCGTCTCGGTGCTCATGGCAGCTCCAGGACGCGCTGAACGCAGTCCAGCAGCCGATCGGGTCCCGGCAGCCAGAGCCGTTCCAGCCGGGCCGGCGGATAGGGCGTGTCGAATCCGCTGGCGCGCAACACCGGCGCCTCCAGCTCGTAGAACAGTTCCTCTTGGATGCGGGCAGCCAGCTCGGCGCCGTACCCGAGGTTGCGGGGGCCCTCGTGCAGCACCACGCATCGCCCGGTGCGCCGCACCGACGCCGCGACGGTGTCGAAGTCCAGCGGGACCAGCGAACGCAGGTCGACCACCTCCAGACTCCAGCCGTGTTGGTGCGCACCGATGTCGGCCGCGGACAGCGCCGTGGCCACCGCGCCGCCGTAGGTCAGCACGGTGACGTCGGTACCGGATCGGCGTATCGCGGCGCAGCCGATGCCCGGTGCCGGATGCTCGGTGTCGACAGCCCCGCGGGCCCAATACCGTCGTTTCGGCTCCAGGAACATCACCGGGTCGGGGGCGGCGATCGCGTGGCGCAGTAGCCAGTACGCGTCCGACGGGTCGGCGGGCACCACCACCTTCAGGCCGGCGGTGTGCGCCCAATAGGTTTCGGTGGACTCCGAATGATGCTCGGCCGCACCGATTCCCCCGAATGACGGGATACGGACGGTGACCGGCATCGACACCGCGCCGCGGGTCCGGGACCGGTACTTGGCCAGGTGACTGACCACCTGGTCCAGCGCCGGGTAGCTGAACCCGTCGAACTGGATCTCCGGGACCGGTACGAAACCCCGGATGGCCAATCCGATGGCGATGCCGAGCACCGCCGATTCCGCCAGCGGAGTGTCGAAACAGCGTTGCTCACCGAAGGTTTCGGCCAGGCCCTCGGTCACCCGGAACACCCCGCCCTGCACGCCGACGTCGGTGCCGAATACCAGGATCTTCTCATCGGCGTCCATCGCGTCATGCAGGGCCCGGTTGAGGGCCTGCACCATGGTCAGCTCTTGGACACGCGTGTTGGCTCCGGTGGTCGGGGCCGGGGTCACCGAGCGGGTGGGAGGTTCGAGGATCTGAGTCATCAACGCCCCCTGCCCAATTCGGCACGCAGCGCGGCCCGCTGCTGCTGCAGTTCCGGGGTGATGTCGGTGTAGACGGCGGCGAACACCTCGTCGATGTCGGCATCGGCGGCCCCGACGGTGGCGTCTCGCAGCTCGCTGCGTACGCGCTTGGCCTTGGCGTCGACCCGGTCCTGGAGCCGCTGCGACCACACGCCGATATGGCGCAGGTAGGTGCGGTAACGCGGGATCGGGTCGAGCGCCGTCCACTGGTCGACTTCGGCGTCGCTACGGTAGCGGGTCGGATCGTCGGAGGTGGTGTGCGGACCGAGCCGGTAGGTGACGGCCTCGATCAAGCTCGGTCCACCACCGTGTCGCGCCCGCTCGGCGGCCTCGGCCATCACCGCATAGCAGGCCAGCGGATCATTGCCGTCCACCCGAATACCCGGCATGCCGTAACCGATCGCCTTGTGCGCCAGCGAGACAGCGGCGGTCTGCTTGCGCAGCGGCACTGAGATGGCCCATTGGTTGTTCTGCACGTAGAACACGCACGGGGCGGTGAACACCGCGGCGAAATTGAGTGCCTCGTGCACGTCGCCCTCACTGGTGGCGCCATCGCCGACGAAGGCGACGGTGACGGAATCCTCGGCCAGGCGTTGGGCGGCCATCGCGGCGCCCACCGCGTGCAGCGCCTGGGTACCGATCGGAACCGAGATCGGCGCGCAGTTCTTCTCGGTGAACTCCAGGCCGCCGTTCCACGTTCCGCGCCAGGCCGCCGCGACGTGCCACGCCGGGATCCCCCGGATGACGAAAACGCCCAGCTCGCGGTATTGCGGGAACAGCCAATCGGTTTTGCGCAGAGCGGCGGCAGCACCGACCTGGGCCGCCTCCTGGCCACGACACGACGCGTAGAGCGCCAGCTCGCCCTGGCGCTGCAGGTTGACCAGTTCGGTGTCGAGTTCGCGGGTGAGCACCATCAGCTCGTAGAGCCAACCGAGGGTTTCTTCGGGCAGGTCCCGGCTGTAGCGATTCTCGGCGGTGGGCGTGCCGTCCGGCCCGATCAGCTGCACAGGTTCCAGGGCGACCTGCGGACCGGTAATGCCTGGCAGCTGGCCCATGTGAGCCTCCTTGTGACGCTGATCTCATTATGCCAGCGAACACGGGCGTGCCCGGTTGATCGTGGTCGTTGACGTGCAACGTGTCGGCTCCCGGCCGTATCGCCCCGCGCCAAAAAGACCTCGCCCCGGCACGGCGGTCCCTCATATAGTCCCGATGTGCAGCGTAGTGATGAGCCCGAACGGTTTACTCCGGTTCCCGATCCTCGCCCCGACGACACGGCCTGGCCGGTGATGACGTGGCCGGTACCGCAGGGCACGGAGCTGATCGGTGAAGCGATCCGGCTGTCGGCACTGAATCCGGCCGCGGACGCCGGCGAATTGCTGCAAGCACTCGAACACGACGCGGTGTGGGCGCACGTGCCCGGCCGCCCCACTGATCTGGCGGGTTTCCAGCTTGCGTTGGAACAGCGGTGCGAACTCTCCGATTGGCAGCCGTGGGTTATCCGCACCCGACGAAGCATCGGCGGGCTGCCCGCCGATTCGATCGTCGGGACAACCTCCTACCTGGATGCGCATCCGCGCGACGCCTGGCTGGAAGTCGGTTTCACGCTTTACACCCCCGCCGTTTGGAGAACGGCGGTCAACCCCGAAGCTAAGCTGCTGCTGTTCGGCTACGCCTTCGATACGCTGCGCGCCGGGCGGATTCAGCTCAAGACCGACACCCGCAATCATCGATCGCAACAGGCAATCGCTCGGCTCGGCGCCAAATATGAAGGCACCCTTCGCCGCAGCTTCCGCCGCGACGATGGCACCATCCGCGACTCGGTGCTGTTCTCGGTCACCGTCGAAGATTGGCCCGAAGTGCGGCAGCGACTAACGGAACGGGTCCAGCGCACGACGGGCTGACCTACCCCGAGACCGCGAAGATGCCGTGCGCCCCGTTCTCGGCGTGCCGCATGTCGTGATCCATGAACGGGTAGTGACCCGCCTCGGGGAAAGTCATCTCGACGAAACCGCCCTGGGCGGGCGCCAGGTCCAAGGCCTGGGAACCGCCCGGATCGCCGGGTTCATGCGGTCGCAGCAGCCAGGCGCCCTCTTTGCAGACGGTGTCGAACTGGGTTCCGACGACGTGGAAGGCGATCGAGTCACTGGGGCCGGCATTGACCAGCCAGACGCGCACCCGTTCGCCGACGCGCGCCGGCAGCGGAGCGTGCATGTACTGGGCCGCGGTGCCGTTGAACATCCAGCCGTCGGGCTGGTCGGCGCGGATCGCCGTGGTCTTGGCGTCGGAATCCGGTGGGCCCGCGTAGAGCTGGGCACCGACCAGGGCGTATTCCCGGTCCACCGCTGGCAATCCGGGCGGGTCGATGATGACCGCCCCGTACATGCCGTTGGCGATGTGCAGCGATATCGGCGGGGTGCTGCAGTGGTAGAGCCAGGCGCCGGCCCGGCGCGCGGTGAACCGGTAGACCAGCCGCTCCCCCGGCGCCAAGGTGCGCATCGGTTGATCCGGGGCCAGGGCTCCGGCGTGAAAGTCGATGCCGTGGCCCATGGACGCGTCGTTGATCAGGGTGATCTCGAAGGTGTCTCCGACCTTGCCGTGCAGCGTCGGTGCCGGCTCGACGCCGCCGAAGGTCCAGCGGATCTCGCGGCGGCCGGGCGCGATCTCCAGTTCCCGGTCGACGGCGCGTAGTTCCACCCGATGCACACCCGGGGTCGCCGGCGCGAGCACCGCATCGTGCGGCGTCCATCCCGGGGAGGGATCGGCGGCCAGGTCCAGGACAGCCGGCGCGGGCGGACTCGCGGGTGCCCCGCCGATGTGGTCACGGCGCGGGGCCCCACCGACGGCGTGGATGGTCATCGTCATGCCAGCGGCCCGGTGACCGGGTACGTCGCACCAGACGTCGCGGTCCTGGTCCACCGCACCGAGATCCAGTACCGCGGTCTGTCCGCGACTCAACCGCGGGGTGTGCTCGCCGGTGTCGACGTGCAAGTCGTGCGGCAATCCGTCGATGCTGGTGACTCGCAGCACCAGTCGGGTTCCGGCCGGCACGTCGATCACGTCCGGGGAGAACCGCATGTTCTTCAGCGTGACATCGACGGTGCGAGCCGCTCCGGAGATCCCGGCGGCCTCCGAGGTCGCGGGGCCCCCGATCCCGAGCCCCAGCGCGGCGGCGACCGCGGCCACCGCGGCCACGGCGACCGCCGCGGTGACCGCCCGAGGATGCGGCGCGATCGCGTCGATATCGAGCGGGCCGCGCAGCGCTACGGGCAGCGCGAGCCGCAGCGCCAGCAGGACGAAGCTGGCCACCGCAACCGCGGCCAGCACCCAGCCGATCAACGGCAGCGGTGCCCGCCACGGCCCGGCCACCAGCGGTACGGCGATGTTGATCGCGCACACCCGGGCCTGCCAGCCCTGGTCCAGGTAGCCGATGACGGCTTTGCGGACCGGTGGGCCGTTGGCCACCAGGATCGGCAGCAGCTGACTCAAGGCGCCCAACAGGATCTGGGCGACGAAGCCCACCGCCAGCAGCGGAAGCAGGCTGTTCTCCACGAACGCGGGCAGCACGTCGACCGAGCGGGCGACGATCAGCCGAATCATCTCCATCAGGACGGCGACACCGAGCCATGCTGTCGCGCCGACCAGCATCCAGGCCGCGGGTCCGGTGAAGCTGCGCCCCGGCCACAACCCGACGATGGACAAACCGACTCCGACCGCATACCCCAGCAATCCTGCCGCGGTCAGCCACCAGCTGTTGGTGAGCAGGCCGGCAGCCGCGACGGACAGGCCCACCGTCAGCGTCGGCAGCGCACGTTGGGCCATCGCAAAGCTGCGCGGGGTGATCTTCTCCCGGATTGTGGTGGGCCACAGGGTGAACAAGGTGCCCACGACCGTCAGGCCGATCCACCCGTAGAGCATCACGTGCACGTGGGTGGTCCACAGCCGTGCGTACCATCGGGCCACACCGAAGGCCATGGCAGCACCGGTCGCCGATCCGGTCAGCAACGCTGCGATGGCGGCCAGGTAGAAACCGACCAGGTAGCCGAAGCGCGCCGACAGCGCGCGCTTCTTCATCGCGATCAACTCGGCACCGTGGGCGACGGCGACCACGGCCACGGCCGTGCCACCCATCCCGGTGAGGGCCTCGGTGTTGAAAGCCACGCCGGCCAAGGTGGCGATGACGGCGAGGTTGAGCAGGGACAGCTTGGCCACCAGGTGCCATGCCGGCGGGTCGGGAACCCGGCACAGCGTGGTGGTGAAGTGTCCCGACCAGATCACGATCGCGTTGGTGGCCGCACCGAGCAGCAGCGCGTGCACCGGCAGCCAGATCGGGTGCGCAACGACATTGTGCGCGACCAGCAGCGCGACCGCGACGGCCAACCAGCCCAGCACCACGATGTTGGCGCCGAGAAACACCGGCCCGCGCGGTCCGCCCCGCCGGCGCAGCTTGACGCCCGACTCTACGGTCGGCAGCCCCAACGAGATCATGATCGCCAGGCTACGGTGGCCGTGCTACCAGGCGAAAGTGCCCTTGGACCCGAGTTGGGTCCGGTCCATCAGCCGGCTCGGTCGGTGGTAACCACCAGGCGGCCGGTGGTTTGGCGAGCGGCCATGCGCTCCAAGGCATTCGGCAGGTCGGTCCAGGGAACCTGTGCGCCGACGACGGTGCGGATCTTGCCGGTGCGCAGCATCTCCAGGATTTTCGCGTGGGCTTCCAGTCCCTCCGAGCGGGCCGGCCAGTTGAAGCCCAGGGTGCGCCGGATCGCCACCGGGTCGTTGACGTAGACCAGGCACACCCCGCAGACATCGAAGTTGCTGTACGCGATGGGCCGTGGCGAGAGGTAATCGCCGTCCTCCAGGGCGATGTCCTGGGCGAATCCCGCCATCAGGTACCGGCCGTTCAAGCCCATGGCGCGGAAGGTCTGTACCGCCACGTCCCCGCCGACCGCGTCGAACGCGACGTCGACGCCACGGCCGTAAGTCAGTTCCATGACCTGCTCGACCCAGTCACCGTTGCGGTAGTTGATCGCGTGGTCGGCGCCGAGTTCCTTGCAGAATGCGACCTTCTCGTCGCTGCCGGCGGTGGCGATCACCCGGGCACCCAACGCCTTCCCGAGCACCAACGCGCCGGACCCGGTACCGCCCGCGGCGGCGTGCACCAGCAGGGTCTCCCCCGGCTTGAGGCGGCCCCGTTCCCGCAAGGCGAACCAGCCCAGGTGGAACGGGTAGTGCAGGGCCGCGCCGTCGACGTCGCTGACCCAGTCCGGCAGGTCCAGCGCGGTCGCCGCATCCACGATCGCGTAGGAGGCATACCCGCCGAAGGCCATCACCGGGATGCCGACGATGCGCCGGCCGATGAGATGTTCGGCGCCCTGGCCGGCGCTCTCCACGACTCCCACTGTCTCCATGCCGGGCACGAACGGAGGCTGCAGTGGCAGGGTGGTGTAGCGGCCACCGATGATGTCGATGTCGTTGAAATTGAGGCAGAACGCGTTGACGGCGACCCGGATTTCACCCGGTCCGGGCGCGCGTACCTCGACGCTCTGGCGGGCCAGCACTTTGGCCGGGTCACCGAGTTCGGTAGCGACCCAGGCGTCCGCGGAGATCGGTTGATTCATGGTTTCTCCCACTAGTCGGCGACGAATTGGTTTTGGTAGTCGCGCAGTCGGTTTGCGATCTCGTCGGCATCCAGCCCGAGATCGGCCGGCTGGTAGTCGACCGCGCCGTAGCGCCCGCGGGGGTGCTCGACACAGAACTGCGTCATCGCGTCTTTGGCCCGGGTGTCCAGGGGCTGGCCCGCGAGCTCGTAGATGGCAGCGACGGTCCCGTCCTCATCGGCCATGAAGTCCTCGAACCGCACGTCGACGGACTGCGCCACCGGCAGCACATCGCGGTCGCGCAGGCAGCCGGTCAGCAGATCGTCGGCCCGGTCCAGCCCATACTTCGAGATCTTGACCGGGTCGGGTTGATCGCAGGCCATCCGTGCCGCGTAGCTGATCATGGTCGCCATCGACCTCGTCACCTCGACCGGATCCCGATGGGTGACAACGAAGGTGGCGTCGGGGAAGGTGGCATACAGCGCGGGGAACTGCTCCAGATGTTGTGGCGATTTGAGCACCCAGCGGGTCCCGCCGCGCAGCCATTGCAGCGCCTGCAGGGTGCGCTTCATATAGGCGTACGACGCGGTCTGGTCGTGTGTCTTGTAGTGCTGCGCGAATGTCGGTAGGTAGTAACTACATTCGAAGAGCATTCCGGAGATGTCGTTGCCCAGCAGCTGGATCTCTTCGTGCGCGTGGTCGACGGTCATGTCGTGCATGCGCTTGAAGTCGGGCATCGAGGTGTTGATCAGATCCAGGCCGACGGCGCAGCGGTCACGCCTGGCATGCGGATCGGGTTCGCCCGGCGTAGCAACCGGTTCCATGCTCTCCCAGTAGGGCAGGTAGCGCAGTGCCGGGTCGGCGGCGATCAGGTTGTGCAGGTGGGTGGTGCCGGTGCGTGGCAGTCCGCAGATGATGATCGGGCGTTCGATCTCCACGCTTTCGATTTCGGGGTTCGCCGCGATCAGATCTTCCAGTCGAAGCCGGTTGACCAGGTGGCCTACCAGTTGTTCGAACGCCATCGCCCGGCCCACGCCGGACAGGTCGGCCTCGTCGACCAGCGACCCGCACAGTACGTCCAGGCGCTCACGAAAGGCGTTGTCGCCCCAGTTGTCCAGGCCGGTGCGTTCGGTTGCGGCCTGCAGCAGGGCTTCGGGTGTGAGTTGCAGGATCGCGCCGTACCCGGCCAGTGCTTCGCGCATCGGGCGCGCGGCCTCGGGAAAGACCGGGTTGGCAAGGTCTTCCAGCCGGATGGCGCCCGGACGCGTGGCGGCGCTCATGAGGCCAGCTCTGCAACGTCGACGACCCGGCAGTTCAGCGGGTCGGGGGTGGCCTCGGGCAGGAACCAGCGCAGCCAGATCAGGCCTTTGGAGCGGCCCGCGGTGGACACCCAGTTCGGATGCCCGGGATCGGTTTCGCTGATCACGATCTGCCAGGACCCGTCCGGGGCGTAGCTGACGTGCGCGCCGTTGATGGTGACCCGCTCGCGGGTGTAGTCGTAGGTGTGCAGGAACGGATTCCACAGGCACAGATTCCAGAACACACACTCCGGCGAGGTTCCTTCGATGACCAGGGCCTGGCCGGGTTGCAGTTCGTAGGCCCCCATCGAATAGGCGGCATCGCCGGCGGCCCAGCCCACGGTGCGACTCGGCACGGGGTAGGGCTCCTGCAGCACGTTGGCCGGCAGCCGCACGGGCGCCATGGCGGCCTGTTCACGAATCCAGGTGCGCGCCGCACGCATCCGCCGACTCAGGTCGGCCCGGGTGTCGGGGCGCCGCGGAGTGTCATCAAGCGCCTCGATCGTCCACTGCACGCGGCGATCGGTGCCGGGGTCGGTGAGGTAGTCGCGGGTCAGGATGAACACGGCGTCGGGCTCCAGTTTGAGCCAGTTGCCTTGCTGCTCTTGCGCACTGATGATGAATTCGAAGTTACCGTCCGCGTCGGGGGCCAAGTCGCGGTCGTTGATGGTGTCGATGATGCGGTCGCTGTAGCGGCCATCGTCGGGGCCGCCGTAGACGGTCATGGACAGATAGACCGCGTCGCCGCGGTTGCCGGTGACCCGGTAGCTGCGGCTCGGGTCGATCGGCGCCAGCTGATAGAAGGCGTCCGAATTGTCGCCGCCCCACTTGAGATAGGGGCCGATCACGTCGACCAGGATCGGCTTGTCCGCATCGCCCCAGATGTAGGCCTCGGCGGCGACCCGCAGCAGGCTCAACGCCCATCGGTAGCCGTCGAGAACGTCGGCCTCCTCCAGCGGCGGATCGGCGCCCAGCAGGCGCTGCTCGACGGCACGGACCTCATCGAGCAACTCGCCGAATGCGACGGACAGCTCGTCACTCATTCCGGTTCTCCTTCTTTCTCATTCCCTGCAGCAGCAGCGTGCACAGCCGGTCGGCGGCGGCATCGACGGTGTCGGTGGCCAAGACTTGGGCGACGTAGAAGCTGGTGCCCACCAGTGCGTCATAAGCGATCTCGGCATCGATGTCGGCATCGAGCACGCCTTGGTCGATGCCGGCGCGGACCAGCACACCGAACGCGGTGCGGGTCGTCTCGTCGAGCAGCTGTTGGGTGCGGATGAACAGCTCCGGGTCGCGGTGGCGATCGGCCAGGATGCCCAGTGCCGCGGCAGCCACGTCCGGTGCGCGCCAGAACTCGAACACGCCGGCCACGAATTGGCGCAGGTCTGCTTCGAAGTCGCCCGAGCTGGTCAGCACGTCACCGACCTCGGCGGCACCGAAGACCGCGTCGAAAACCAGATGCGTCTCCGACGGCCAACGTCGGTAGACGGTGGGGCGGCTGACGTCTGCTTCGCGGGCGATCGCCTCGATGGACACCTGGTCGTAGCCGTCACGGGCCAGCAGTCGGCGGGCGGCTTCGGTGATGGCCTGCTCGGTGCGCGGATCGCGGGGGCGTCCGCGACCGGCCGGGGCCTGGTCCGGGCTTGCCGTCACTGTGGCATCTGCGGTCGGCGACTCACGGTCTAAATAATTACATTACGTAACGTAATTCGTCAATGGCTCTGTGGGCCGCCCCGACTCTGCAGGTCAGAAGGCGTAGCGGTGGTACTGCGACATGTTCGCCACCGCCGGAATCAGCGACATCGCCTTGCCCAGCGCCTGGTAGGCGCGCGGCAGCTTGGCGTAGGTGTCCGACTCGAACCAGCGCTGCCATTGCAGGAGCCGAGTGCCCGGCACCGCGGCAAGAATGTCGTCCGGTCCGTTGATCGCCCAGTACAGCTTCGACCCGGATTTGCGCACCACCGCGTTGGACCACTGGGTCTTGATGCCCAGCCAGTTGAAGGCGTCGAACTGCAACTCCCCGCCCGGAGCGTGCTCGACCACCCGGCGCAGCAACGCGACACCGTCCGCTTCGGTGAGATACATGGTCAGACCTTCGCCGAGCATCAATGTCGGACGGCCGGTGGGGATTTCGGCGAACCACGCCGGGTCGGTGACCGACGCCGCCACCACGTGGTTGTGGCTTCGCTTGGGAAGCAGTTGCCGGCGCAGGTCGGCGACGTCCGGGTAATCGATGTCATACCAGTCGACTCCGTCGCCGGGTTGGATCCGGAGGTATCGGGCGTCGAGCCCACAGCCCACGTGCAACACCACCGCGTCGGGGTTGGCCGCCAGGAACTGACGGGCCCAGGTGTCGAAGTGCGCCGAGCGGGTGGTCACCGACGGCGATTGAGCCGCGGTGATGGTGGTCTTGCTCCAGTCGTAGTCGATGCGTGCGACCACTTCCTTGGCGTAGCGATCCCCCAGGATGGGTTCGGGCAGATCAGCATCCAGCGCCTTGGCATACAGCGTCGCGAGCATAGGCTGCGGAGACCCGCTCAGATCCACCCGCGCCTTGTCATCGGTCATGCCAATCCACGCTAGCCCCGCCGGCGCAAACCGCTCGGAGCTGAACGCCGGTCGGCGTGGTGTTCAGCCCTGCGACGTTATCCACTGACGTTCAACCGCTTTGACCAGCGCGGTCAGGGTGGCGTTCACCGGCACTTGCTCGCCCACCTGCGCGGCCGTGCGCACCACGGCGCCGTTGATGACGTCGATCTCGCTGACTCGACGGGCCAGATGATCCAGCAGCGCAGACGGTTTGGCGTTCGGCATCTGCGCACCGAAGGCCCGGACATGCGCGACCGGGTCCGCCACATCGATACCGATTCCCGCCGCGCGGGCCACCGTCCAGGCCTCGGTTGCGGTGGCGCGGCTGACCGGTCCCATGTCTGCGTCGTCCAGGACCTGCCCCACCGTCATGCCGGTCAACGCGCACGGCGCGCTATAGGCGGCGTTGCAGATCAGCTTCTCCCACTGCATGGCGACGATGTCGGCGACCGCGGCTGCGTCGAAGCCCGCCTCCGACCACACCCGAGCGATCTGATCGACAGTCGAAAACGGCAGCGCCGCATAGGCTCCGAACCGGACCGCACGCATCGCGTTGTGGTGCACATGCCCCGGGGCGGGGCGCGAGGCCCCGAATCCACTGGCGATGCCCACCGCCACCCGGGCTCCGCCGACGATGTCGGCGACGGTGTCGGCCGACCCGAGTCCGTTCTGGATTGTCAACACCGGCGTGTTCTCGCCGAGCAGCGACAGCGCCTGGTTGGCCCCGGTCGCGACGTCGGCGGCCTTGACCGCCAGCACCACCAGATCCATCGGCTCGGCCGGCGCGGTGGTGGCCGCGCGCATCGGAACCACCTGGTCAGGCTGCGGTCCGCTGATCCGCAGGCCGTCGGCGGCGATGGCGTCCACGTGCGCGCGCGACCGGTCTATGGCCAGAACGTCGTTGCCGGCCGCCGCCAGCTTGGCGGCATAGATCGAACCCATAGCGCCGCATCCGATGACCGCGATCTTCATTAGCTCATCCCACCAGGTCGGCAATCACGGCGGCCAGGTCGGGCTTCTCCTCCAGCCCAAAACCCGGCGCATCGGTCGGCGCGATGGTGCCGTCGGTCAGCACACAACCCGGTGCGTAGCCGCCGAACGGTGCGAACACCCCGGGATAGGACTCGCAGCCGCCCAGCCCCAGGGCGACCACGATGTGCAGATTGATCAGGTGCCCGCCGTGTGGGAAGGCGAAGCGGCGATCAAACCCGTGCGCCCCGAGGACCTCGATCATCCGGGCGTATTCGGTTAACCCGTAGCTGAGTCCGGCGTCCATCTGGAAGATGTCCACGCCCGGCCGCATCCCGGCGTACCGAAGCAGGTTGGTCGCGTCCCGCACCGAGAACAGGTTCTCTCCGGTGGCGATGGCGCCGTCGTAGGCCGCAATGACCGCGGCATTCAACGCAAAGTCGAGCGGGTCACCGGGCTCTTCGTACCAGCGCAGGTTATAGGGGCGTAGCGCGTGTGCCCACTGGACTGCGGCGGCCTCGTCGAACCGGCCGTTGGCGTCGACGGCGACCCGGGCTCCGCTGCCGACGATGTCGATCACGGCCTCGATGCGCGCCAGGTCCTCGCTCGTCGACGCGCCGCCGATCTTCATCTTGACCGCGTCGTAGCCCATGTCGAGATAGCCGCGGATCTCGCTGCGCAGCCGATCCAGGCCGGCGTTCGCGTCGTCGCCCGGGTAGTAGTAGCCGCCCGCTGCGTACACCGGGACGGCGGTGCTCACGATCTCCCTGCCGAAATGCTCGGCGATGGTGCGGTAGGCGGGCTCGTCGGCGAGTTTGGCGTTGAGATCCCAGCAGGCCAACTCCAGTGCGGCCGCGGCACCGGCCCGGTCGCCGTGCCCGCCGGGCTTCTCGTCGGCCAGCGCAGCGCCCAGCACCCGCGCGGGATCGATCCGGCCGGCGTCGTCAAGCAGCGACTCGGGGTTCGCACGCAGCACTCGCGGGATCATCCGGTCGGCCAGGATGCCGCTCTGGGCGAATCGGCCGATCGAATTGAACGCGATCCCGGTCACCGGCTTCCCGTCGCGGATCTGGTCGCTGACCACCGCGACCAGTGACACCGTGTGCCGGGAGAAATCCACCAAGGCGTTGGCGACCTCGCCGCGCAACCGCACCGGTGTCTCGATGATCTGGGTGATGCGCATGCGCTGTCAGTCCTCCTGGTGCGTCAATCCGCTCGCCGCAGGATGGCTTCGGCGTGCCGCAGCACCGGGGAGTCGACCATCTGTCCTTCGAACGCGAACACCCCGCGCTCGGTCTGCGCCGCGGCGAGCACCCTGCGCGCCCAGTCGACCCGCTCCGGGGCGGGCCGATAGGCGTCGCGGACCACCGCGATCTGGCTCGGGTGGATGCACACCGTAGCAGCGAATCCGACCGCAGCGCCATCGAGCGCTTCGGCTTTGAGACCGTCGAGATCGCCGATGTTGAGGTAGACGGCGTCGAGTGCGGCCCGGCCGAACGTCGATGCCGCCAACAGGACGCTGGAGCGCACGTGGCGAGCCACATCGCGATACCGGCCGTCGGCGTGCCGGCTGGAACCGCCGCCCATCGCCGCGACCAGATCCTCGGCGCCCCACATCATCGCGACGCATTGCTGCGCGGCGGCGATCTCGGCGCAGAACACCG
>CAXYUC010000123.1:0-13548 GCA_964292075.1 uncultured Mycolicibacter sp. | reverse complement strand
CAGAAGAACCTCCCGTCCACTTGACCCGCCACGGCAAGTCCCACAATCCCGACGGCATTCTCTACGGCCAAGTCCCCGAATTCGGGCTCTACGACACCGGCCGTGCCCAGGCCGTCGCCGCCGCCGACCTGTTGGCCGGCCGCGACATCGTCGCGGTGATCGCCTCGCCGCTGCAACGCGCCCAGGAGACCGCCGCCCCGATCGCGGCCCGGCACAACCTGGCCATCGACACCGACGATGACCTGATCGAGTCGGCTAACTTCTTTGAGGGCAAGCGGGTTTCGCCCGGCGACGGCGCCTGGCGCAACCCCCGGTTCTGGTGGCATCTGCGTAACCCGTTCGCCCCGTCATGGGGCGAGCCCTACGATCAGATCGCGGCCCGGATGGCCACCGCGGTGAGCAAGGCCCGCGCGCGCGCCGCCGGCCACGAGGTGGTGTGCGTCAGCCATCAGCTGCCGGTCTGGACCGCGCGCCAACACCTCACCGGCAACCGGCTCTGGCACGACCCGCGGCGGCGCGAATGCGGCGTGGGTTCGGTGACCACGTTGATCTACCACGGTGATCGTCTCGTCGACGTCGATTACCAGGTTCCGGCCGGCGGCTGACGATGCGGGCAGTGCTGATCGTCGGGGCAGTGCTGGCCGCGCTGATCTCGGGCTGCTCGGTCGGCGACGACACCGTCACCCACGGCGGCACCTTCGAGTTCGTCTCGCCCGGCGGCAAGACCGACATCTTCTACGACCCCCCCGAGGCCCGCGGCCGGCCCGGCCGGATCTCCGGGCCTGACCTGATGGACCCGTCGCGCACCATCGGCGTCGACGACTTCGGTGGCAAGGTCGTCGTCGTCAACGTGTGGGGGCAGTGGTGCGGACCCTGTCGCACCGAAATCAGCCAACTGCAAAAGGTTTACGACGACACCCGCTCCCAGGGTGTGGCATTCCTGGGCATCGACGTCCGCGACCCTGAGCCACAGGCGTCCCGCGACTTCATCTCCGACCGCCGCATCACTTATCCGTCGATCTACGACCCGGCGATGCGTACCATGATCGCGTTCGGCGGTCGCTATCCCTCGTCGGTCATCCCGGCGACCATGGTGCTCGATCGGCAGCACCGGGTGGCGGCGGTGTTCCTGCGTGAAGTGCTGGCCGAAGATCTGCAGCCCGTGGTGCAGCGGCTGGCGGCCGAGGCGGCGTCGTGAGCGGCTTCACCGCCACCGCCACCACCGGTCCGCTGCTGCTGGCCGTCGCCGTATCGGCGTTGGCCGGGCTGGTGTCCTTCGCCTCGCCGTGCGTGGTGCCGCTAGTGCCGGGCTACCTGTCCTACCTGGCGGCGGTGGTGGGCGTCGATGAACGACCCGAGGCAGGCACTCTGAAAGCTCCGCCGGGCGCCAGGTGGCGCGTCGCCGGGTCGGCGGCGTTGTTCGTCGCCGGGTTTACTGCGGTGTTCCTGCTGGGCTCGGTGGCCGTGTTGGGCATGACCACCACATTGATCACCAATCAGGTGCTGCTGCAACGGATCGGTGGCGTGGTGACGATTCTGATGGGCTTGGTGTTCATCGGGTTCGTTCCCGCGCTGCAGCGCCAACTCCGCTTCACCCCCCAGCAGTTGTCCACCGTGTTCGGGGCGCCGCTGCTGGGCGCGGTGTTCGCGCTCGGCTGGACACCATGTCTGGGGCCCACCCTGACCGGGGTGATCGCGGTCGCCTCGACCACCGACGGCGCGGGGGTGGCCCGGGGCGTGGTGCTGGTGATCGCCTACTGCCTGGGCCTGGGCATTCCGTTCGTGGCACTGGCATTCGGGTCGGCCAGCGCGGTCGCCGGGCTGGGCTGGCTGCGCCGGCACACCCGGGCGATCCAGGTGCTGGGCGGGGTGCTGCTGATCGCGGTCGGGCTCGCGCTGGTTACCGGCGTCTGGGACCACTTCGTGGCCGCGGTGCGTGACGGGCTGGTCTCCGATGTCAGGCTGCCGATCTGATGGCCGCCACCAACGCACCGTCTCCACCGCGAGCAGACGCGAAAGCCCCCAAAACTGGGCGGCTTAGGGTGCTTTCGCGTCTGCTCGCGACACTGATGGCCCGGGCCCGCAACACCTGGCGGGCGCTGACCTCGATGGGCACCGCGCTGGTGCTGCTGGTGCTGCTCGCCCTGGCCGCCATCCCCGGGGCACTGCTGCCGCAACGCAGCCTCAACGCGGCCAAAGTCGAGGAGTACTTGGCGCTGCACCCGGTGCTGGGGCCGTTATTGGAACGCGTGCAGGCCTTTGACGTTTTCTCCAGTTTCTGGTTCACCGCCATCTACGTGCTGCTGTGCGTGTCGCTGATCGGCTGTCTGACCCCGCGGACCTTCGAACATCTGCGCAACCTGCGCGCCACCCCGGTCGCCGCACCGCGCAACCTGTCTCGGCTGCCTAAACATGCCACGACGCAGCTGTCCGGTGACGCTGACGAGCTCGGGGCCCGGATGGCCGCGGAATTGCGCGGCTGGCGGCGGATCACCCGCTCCTCGGCCGGCGCCGCCGGCGGCATTGAGATCTCGGCGGAGAAGGGCTATCTGCGCGAATTCGGCAATCTGATCTTCCATTTCGCGCTCCTGGGGCTGCTGGCCGCCGTCGCGCTTGGCCGCATGTTCGGCTATGAGGGCAACGTGATGGTCATCGCCGACGGCGGACCCGGATTCTGCTCGGCGTCGCCGGCCGCGTTCCGTTCGTTCCGGGCCGGCGCCACCGTCGGCGGGACCACGCTGCATCCGCTGTGCGTGCGGGTCAACGACTTCACTGCCAACTACCTGGTCTCCGGACTGGCAACCTCCTTCACCGCGAATATCGACTACCAGGCCGGCGAGGACCTACGCACCGATCAATGGCGGCCCTACCTGCTGGAGGTCAACCATCCGCTGCGGGTCGGCGGTGTGCGGGCGTACCTGCAGGGACACGGCTACGCGCCGACCTTCACCGTGACCTTCCCGGACGGGCAGACCCGCACCCAGACGGTGCAGTTCCGCCCAGACAACCCGCTGACTCTGTTGTCGTCGGGCGCGGTCCGGATCGACCCGCCGGCCGGGGTTTACCCCGACGCCGGCGAGCGCCGCAAGCATCAGATCGGCATCCAGGGACTGTTCGCGCCGACCGAACAGCTCGACAATCGGCTGCTGTCGTCCGCGTTCCCCGCGATGAACGACCCTGCGGTGGCGATCGACGTCTACCGCGGCGACACCGGGCTCGACACCGGTCGGCCGCAGAGCCTGTTCACCCTGGATTCCCGGTTGATCGCCCAGGGTCGGCTGACCAAGGTGGCCCGGTCCAACCTGAAGGCCGGTGAACAGATCCGCCTCGATGACGGCACCAAGGTCCGCTTCGACGGTGCGGTGCCGTTCGTCAACATCCAGGTGTCGCACGATCCGGCCGAGATCTGGGTGCTGGTGTTTGCCATGACGATGATGGCCGGGCTGGTGGTGTCACTGGTCGTGCGTCGCCGCCGGATCTGGATCCGGATCACGCCGGAGCCCACGGCGCCGGCCGGTACGGTGAACGTCGAGCTGGGCGGGCTGGCTCGTACCGACAACTCCGGCTGGGGTGACGAGTTCGAGCGCTTGAGCACGAGACTGTTCGGCAAGGAGACGTAGGTGAATACGAGTCATATCGACATCGGGCTGGCGCGCTACTCCGACTGGGCGTTCACCTCGGCGATGGTTGTGCTGGTCATCGCGCTGCTGCTGCTGGCCGTCGAACTGGCTTCCAGCCGTGCCCGCACACCAGCCGAGGCCGAGCTGGTGTCAGCCGGCGGTGTGCGCTCCGACAGCACCACTCCGGGCGTGGTGCTCCCCGCGCAGCGACGGCCCCTGGGCGAGCGGGTGGGCCGCGCCGGCCTGGCCCTGGTCTACCTGGGCATCGCCCTGCTGCTGGCCTGCATCGTGTTCCGCGGCGCTGCCACGCTGCGCCCGCCGTGGGGCAACATGTACGAGTTCATCAACCTGACCTGCTTCTCCGGGCTGGTGGCCGCCGCCGTCGCACTGCGCCGACCGCAACACCGCAGCCTGTGGGTGTTCGTGTTGCTGCCGGTGCTGATCTTGCTGACGGTTTCCGGGCGCTGGCTCTACGCCACCGCCGCGCCGGTCATGCCCGCCCTGCAGTCCTACTGGCTGCCGATCCACGTGTCGGTGGTCAGCATCGGTTCGGGGGTGTTTCTGGTGGCCGGGGTGGCCAGCATCCTGTTTCTGATCCGCTCATCACGGCTCAGTGACCCCGACGCCCCGGGGGCTCTGGCACGGATGGTGCGCCGGCTGCCCGATGCGCAAACCCTGGACCGCATCGCCTACCGGACCACGATCTTTGCTTTCCCGGTGTTCGGCTTCGGTGTGATCTTCGGCGCGATCTGGGCCGAGGGGGCATGGGGCCGTTACTGGGGCTGGGACCCCAAGGAGACGGTTTCATTCATCGCCTGGGTCGTCTACGCCGCCTATCTCCATGCCAGGTCGACGGCCGGGTGGCGCGACTACAAGGCGGCGTGGATCAATGTGGTGGGCTTCGCGGCGATGATCTTCAACCTGTTTTTCGTCAATCTGGTGACCGTCGGCCTGCACTCGTATGCCGGAGTCGGCTAATCCAGCTGACAGATTCCTTTATGACAGCTGCGCTACCCTGCGGTTACCGACGTCCATTGACGTCGTAACCAGTGTGACAGGGGAGATACAAGTGTCCGACCATGCACCCGGTGATGTCACTGAGAGCCATGACGTGACGGATCATCCGACCACCCAGTTCCGGCCGCTGCAGCACGTCAGCGAGGCGGCTGATGACCCTGCGGACGCTTCGGAGTCCGGGGCGGCCGGGTCGTTCAACCAGCAGCCCCCGGGTGAGGAGACCCGCTCCTTCGGGGGTTTCCGCACCGAGCGCCGGTTCTCCGAGCCGGTCGACCCGTGGCCGCCGGCGCCCGCAGAAACCCCGTCCTGGAACCCAGGCGCATCGGCCACGTGGGTTCCGCAGCCGATGGAGAATCCCGCTCCGGTCTACTTCGGTGGTAACCCCGGCGGTGGCGGGCGGGCGCCGTATCGCCCCTCCGAGCCCATCTCCCCGTTCTCGGATCTGTCCACCACCTCGCTGTTGCGACAGGTCAAGCCACCGCCCACGTCGGGCTGGCGCCGCCTGCTCTACGTGCTGTCCGGCCAGCTGATCAACGTCGGCGAGAGCCCGCGCACCATCCGCTTCAACGACTTAGTGGTGCAGGTGAACCGGCCACTGCAGGGCTGCCACCGGATCGCGGTGCTGTCGCTGAAGGGCGGTGTCGGTAAGACCACCATCACCGCGACCCTGGGAGCCACATTCGCCTCCATCCGAGGTGACCGGGTGGTCGCCGTGGACGCCAACCCCGACCGCGGCACGCTGAACCAGAAGGTGCCGATGGAGACGTCGGCGACGGTGCGACACCTACTGCGCGACGCCGACGGCATCCAGCGCTACAGCGATGTCCGCAGCTACACCAACCAGGGCCCCAGCCGCCTGGAGGTGCTTGCCTCCGACAGCGATCCGGCGGTCTCGGAAGCGTTCAGCGCTGAGGACTACGCCAGCACGCTGCAGGTCCTGGAGCGGTTCTACAGCCTGGTGCTCACCGACTGCGGCACCGGTCTGATGCATTCGGCCATGTCAGCGGTGCTCGCCAAGGCCGACACCATGATCGTGGTCAGTTCCGGTTCGGTCGACGGCGCCCGCAGCGCCTCTGCGACGCTGGACTGGCTCGACGCGCATGGTCACGAAGACCTGGTGCGCAACTCGATCGCGGTGATCAATGCGGTGCGGCCACGCTCAGGCAAGGTCGACATGCAGAAGGTCGTCGACCACTTCTCCCGGCGCTGCCGCGCGGTGCGATTGGTGCCGTTCGACCCGCACCTGGAGGAAGGCGCGGAGATCGATCTGATGCGGTTGAAGCGGGAGACCCGCGAGGCGCTCGTCGAGCTGGCTGCGGTGGTTGCCGAGGCGTTCCCGGGCGACGACCGGTTCAACCAGCACTTCGTGTAGTTCGGGGTGCGCCAGCCCTAGGGCTGGTTGTCGCCGTGGCTGATCCGCCAGAGGAATTCCGGGTCGTCGTCCGGTCCGATGACGCGTGTTTTCGGCCGGGCACGAATGGCACGCAGGCCGAGGTAGAGCAGCGTTCCCAGAGTCAGGACGAGGAGCAGGTAGAGCACTCGTGACACCTCCTGGCGCCGAATATACCGTTAGCGTCGTGCTGGCCGGTCCGGCCCGCCAGTAGGCTTGATGACCGTGGCGACAGGTCGGGCCCCGTTGGGCCGTGCGGTAGTCGATGTGGTGTTGTACACGGCGGCGCGGCTGGCGCTGGTGGTTGTGCTCACGGCGGTGATCTACGGACTGGGCCGGCTGCTCGGGCTCAGCGATTTTCCGCCGATCATCGCTGCGATGCTGGCCCTGATTGTCGCGCTGCCGTTGGGGATGTGGATCTTCACGCCGCTGCGTAAGCGCGCGACCGAAAGCTTGACCGTGGCCGGCGAACGCCGGCGCCGGGAACGCGAGAAACTGCAGGCCCGACTGCGCGGGGATGCGCCGCCCGGCGACGCCTCCTGACTGCAGTGCGCTGATCTCCGTCCCACCTATCACTTGCGCACCGCGAGCCCAGAGGTGTGACGTTTCTCAAAACGATTGCGCCGGCGCTATCGCTGAGCGGCGTCGCCGGCCCTGATAGCGCCTGCGATATCCGTTTCGAGAAGATGTGCATCCCCTTGACACGGGATTCCTGGGGCAGGTGGGATCTGACGGGTCACGCCAGCGTCAGCGCCGTCGCCTCCGCGATCGCCCACACCAGCATGGTCAGCCCGGTGTCGCGCAGTACCGGAATCAGTGCCGCGCCGCCGAGGCCGGAGCGCACCGGGGCCGCGGCCCGCAGCGCCAGCGGCGTGGCGATCAGCCCCGCCGCGCACCACGGGGTGGCCCGCATCAGGGCCAGCGTCAACACCCCGGCCAGCGCCACCAGCAGCTGAAACAGCACCCGGGTGCGCGCATCGCCGAGGCGTACCGCCAGGGTGATCTTGCCGGCCGGCTTGTCGGTGACGATGTCGCGCAGATTGTTGGCCACCAGCACCGCCGACGACAGTGCACCCACGCCCACCGCCAGCGCGCCGCCGGCCCAGTCCACCCGCAGGGCCTGGGTGTACTGGGTGCCCAGCACCGCGACCAGACCGAAGAACACGAACACGGCGATCTCGCCGAAGCCGGCGTAGCCGTACGGCCTCGACCCGCCGGTGTACAGCCAGGCCCCGGCGATGCAGGCCGCCCCGACAGCGAGCAGCCACGGCGCGCTGACCAGGGCCAGCGCCAAACCGGCCAGCGCTCCGACCGACAGCGCGGCGATCGCCGCCGTGAGCACCGCGCGCGGGCTCGCCAGCCGGGCGCCCACCAGGCGCACCGGGCCGGTCCGGTCGTCGTCGGTGCCGCGGATGCCGTCGGAGTAGTCGTTGGCGTAGTTCACCCCGATGATCAGTGCCACCGCGACGGTCAGCGCTAGCAGCGCCTTCCACCACACCGCGGCGCCCAGCCATGCTGCCGCGCCGGTTCCGGCGATCACCGGGGCGATCGCGTTGGGCAGGGTGCGGGGACGCGCACCTTCGATCCACTGTGCAAGGCTGGCCACCGCACGATCCTTGCATGCGGGAGGAGCGGAACTTGCTCGGCGTGATCGGCGGTAGCGGTTTCTACTCGTTCTTCGGCGGCGATGCGCGTCGCGTCAGTTGCGACACTCCTTACGGGGCGCCCAGCGCGGAGATCACCATCGGTGCCGTCGGCGGCCACCAGGTGGCGTTTCTGCCGCGGCACGGGGCGGCCCACGAGTATTCGGCCCACACGGTGCCCTATCGGGCCAACATGTGGGCGTTGCGGACGCTGGGGGTGCGACGGATCCTCGCGCCCTGTGCGGTCGGCAGCCTGACCCCGGAACTGCCTCCCGGCACGGTGGTGGTGCCCGATCAGCTGGTCGACCGCACCCGGGGCCGCGCCGACACCTACTTCGACGACGGCGGCGTGCACGTCGAGTTCGCCGACCCGTACTGCCCGACGTTGCGGACCGCGGTGACCGGCCTGCCCGACGTCGTCGACGGCGCGACCATGGTGGTGATCCAGGGCCCGCGATTTTCCACTCGCGCCGAAAGTCAATGGTTCGCTGCGGCGGGATTCCGACTGATCAACATGACCGGATATCCCGAATCGGTGCTGGCTCGTGAACTGGAAATATGTTACGCCGCAGTAGCTCTGGTCACCGATTTGGATGCCGGTGTGGACGTCGGTAGCGGCGTGAAGGCCGTCGATGTGTTCGCGGAGTTCCAGAAGAACATCGAGCCGTTCAAAAAGCTGGTGCACGAAGCCATCGGGCGGATCGACGAAGAGCGGACTTGCACGCACTGCTTGCCGCACGAAGGCATTCAGTTGCCGTTCGAGCTGCCCTGAATCAACGTGACGCGCTTAGAGGTGGGCGACCGCGTACTCGGCGCCCTGCTCGGTCATTCCGTTGACGCCGTACGACGCGTGCGCCAGGGGCGGTCCGCCGGCCGGGGCGCCGTTGCAGATGGTGTCGCCGTCGGCGCACAGCTCCAAGGCTTTGGACGCATACAGCGGACCGATCCGCACTGGTGGCGCGCCGTTCGGCTGTAGGAATTCCGCTGAGGGCGTGCCGAACAGGACGACCGCGGCCACGTGGTTGGCCACCGACGGCGGCATCGGCTGGGGGAGGTAGGCAACGTAGGCGGCGGGGACTTCCGCGGGGATCTCGGCCGATGTGGTGTAGCCGGCCAGCGCCGCACCTTGCGAGAAGCCGCCCAGCACGATTCGGGTGTCGGGGCAGTTGGCGGCAGTGTTCTCAATATGGCTGCCGGCGTCGCGGATACCGTCGACCACGGTGCGGGCGAAGTCGACGCCGCCGCCTAAATCGCTGCTGGCGGCGTAGTTGACCGGATATACCGCGAAGGAGCGCTCACCCACCTTGGCCTGTAGCGCATCGACGAAGGATTGACCGATGCCACCGACGCCGGGCGGCTCGCCGGTGCCGCGCGCGAACACCACCTCCACGTCGGGACAGGGCTGCGCCGAGACGGCCGGGACGCCGGGGGCCACCAGTGCGGCACCGCCCATCACCAGAGTTGCACCCAGGTACCGGGTGATGCGCCGTGCCGTCGTTGCGACCAAAGCAGTGCTGTACATCGTGACCTTCATTCGTATCGTTCACCCACGGTCAAGAGCAGAAACGCAGTTTCGGCTACCCGCCGTTGGCGTCCGATAAACGCTCCACGCCGTCTTCGGCTGAATCGTCGCTTCCCCGATAGATCTTCGGTCCACCCGCGGGTGCGCCGGCGGGGGAGTCCGCTGATCGGAAGATGCGGGGTGTGCCGGGCTCGCCGGGCTTGGGGCGGCCGTCGGCGGGAACCGTCAGGCGTCCGACGACGATCGCCACCACCAGGCCGCACAGCGCAAGGCAGCACAGCACCACATCAAACGTGCTGGTGATCTGCTGCGCGAGTCCGTTGCCATACACCGGGTTCTCCCATGCACTGGCACGCTGGGCTTCCGCGAGTCGCGGAGCCAGGCCGACACCCACCACGACGCGGGCGATCGTGAAACCGAAGAGGACGGCGCTCACCGACCAGACGGCCGTCGCCGGCACGGAGCGATTGCCCAGGTTGAGCCGTAGCCAGATCGCGATGACAGCGGTCACCACGTCGAAGGAGGCCATCGCAGCGCTGTCGTACGGCGAATACGGCAGGTCCAGGCCGACCGCGACGCTGAGATCGACGATGCGCATAAGTGCCGACCCAAGACTCCAGATCGCGATCAACAACAACGTGTTCCGGGTGGCCCCCAGCCATGTCGCTGCCGACGCGTCGCGCGCTGCGGCCACCGCGAACAGTGCCGCGGCGGCCACCCACACCAGGTAGCCCTCAAAGCCGATCCCGGCCGTGGAAGTGTTCTGCGCGATCCCGTGAAAGCCGTCGATGTCGCGTCCCACCGGCAGCACCCACACCAGGGTCCCGGCGATCAGAGCGGCCCCGCCGAGCAGGACAACGGCGAGCTGGGACGCCTTGTTGCGCTGCAGAACCCATCTTGAGGCGACGAGTACCGTGGCCCATGCCACCGCTCCGTACACCAGGGCGGTCGCAATGATCGCGACTTGTTGCCGGCCGAAGCCGGTCGCGGAATCCGCATCCGGTAGGGCGTAGCGCACCCGCCAGTACAGGTTGAACAGCACGCTCAACGTGGCACCGACGATCGATGCGTAGCCGAGCATCCGGACCGTGCGTCGCCACAGCCGCACCGGCCCGGCGAGCACCGGTTGCGCAGCGAGCAACGCCCCTGCGGTGCCCAGCAACGCGCCCGGCCCGACGCCGCCGGGCGGCCGCGGGCTTCCGCCATAGCGGACGGTCTGTACCACGTCGACGACCACCACACCGAGTAGCAACACCAGATACGGCGCGCTGAGCAATAGCCGCAGCCTTCCGGCGACGACGGGATTGTTGGGCACGCGCAAGATTCCCCAGGGCCCGACATAGGTCACGGCGATCGCTGTCAGCGCGAGCACGGTGGCCACCGCCAGCGCGACGAACAATCCGGGCCTGCTGGCCGGAATGCCGGCACCGAAGTACAGGCTCCACGGCAACGCCGGCGCCGCGAGCAGCAGGGCCGTAGCGGTCGCATCGCGGCCGATATTCCAGCCTCGGGTCGACTCGGCGATCACCTGCTCACCATAACCGCGGGAGGGGCATGCGCATTTGAACTGCGAAGATCAGTCCGCTCGATGGTCGATCCGCGCGGCTAGACTGGCTAATCGAGTGGCCGCGGAAGGAGACGCGCAATGGATGTCGCGCTCGGGGTGTCGGTGACCGGCGCGCTCGCCCGCTTGGCGCTCGTTGAATCGGACGCCTACGGCGATGCCGTGCTCGACGAGTCCATGCTCGATCTGACGCGCGATCCGGTCGAAACGTTGATCGAGACGGTGACCGGAACACACCGCATGTTGGCCGAAGAGGGCCATCGGTTGGCTGCTACGCGACTGTGCTGGTCGGACTCTGCATTGATGGCGGACCTTCGCCGTGCCCTCGAGGATGCGGGAGTCGAGAACGTTTCCGAGCAGCCCCAGGCGCGCTCGGCAGTGGCGTTGGCGCGCAACGTCTCGGGCGAGGACGGCGAGACGACGTGGTTGCCTGCTCCGGACGCCGACGCGACGATGGCTGCGCCAGCGGTGCCGGGCGCCGGTGCCCCGGACGGAACGTCCACGGTGCTGTCCCCGGCAGTGGAGGGCGAACAGTCGGAACAGCAGCTGGCGTACTCGATGACTGACGATGACTCCGAGCTGCTGCCGGTGGAGTACGCCGAGGGCGACTACGAAAGCTACGAGGCCTACGACGAATACGGCGCCGAATACGGCGAAGACGATCCTGAAGCCGAGGAGCAGGCGGCGCCACCGCCGCCGGTGGGACGTGCACTTCTGGTAGGCAGCTCGGTCGGTGGGATTCTGGTGGCCGGGTGCGCGGCGTTGGCCGTGGCCGTGACGATAGGCATTCGCCCGACGGCAGCATCCACACCGTCGCAGCCTCCGGTGGTGGCGCAGCCGCCGCAGGCCCAGCCGGTGCCCGGCAACTTCATGCCGGTGCTGCCCGCCCCGAAGCCGGTCCGGTTGCCTGCTCTGCAAGAACAGGCCCCCAATCCGGTTGTGGCCCCGGCTAACCCGGCTCCGGCAATCGTTGCCCCTGCGCCGGTCGTTCCGGCACTTCCGGCTGCGCCCGCACCCGCGCCGCCCGCGGTGATTCCGTTCCCGATTCCGATCCCGATCATCACCGGTCCGGTTGGTGGCGGTGGCGGTTGGCTGCCCGGGTTGGGGGGCAGTAGTAGCGGCGGTAGCGGGTCGGGTCGTGATCACGGCGGGGGCCATCAATCCGGCGGCGATACCGGTTCCGGCGGCACTGGAACCGGCGGCACCGGAACCGGCGGCACAGGGGGCAACGGTTCCGGCGAGACTGGTTCGGGTGGCACGGGCAGTAACGGCTCCGGTGGCACTGGTTCGGGTGGCACAGGTTCCGGCGATAACGGTTCCGGCGGCACTGGTTCGGGCGGCACTGGTTCGGGCGGTAATCATTCCGGCGGCACTGGTTCGGGCGGTAATCATTCCGGCGGCAGCGACTCGGGTGGTGGGCAGTCCGGCGGCAGCGGTGCGGGCGACGGCAGTTCTGGCGGCGCCGGCAGCAATCCGGGCGAATCGGGCAGTGGCTCGGGTGGTTCCGGCGAGACCGGTTCGGGTGGCCATTCCGGCGGGTCCGGCGGCACGTCTGGAGGATCCGACGGCAGCGGTTCGGGCGGCACCGGAGCGGGAAGCGACTCGGGCGGCACTGGTTCGGGCGGATCCGGCAGCGATGCCGGTGGATCTGGCGGTGCGGGCTCGGGCACTTCCGGGTCGGGCGGCGATAGTTCGGCCGGCTCCGGCAGCACTGCCGGTAGTGATTCCGGGGGCTCCGGGAGCAGTGGCGCCGGTGGCGCGTCTTCCGGTTCCGGCAGCAGCTCCAGCGGTTCTGCCGGCAGTTCCGGTGGCGGGTCGAGCTCCTCGGGTTCGAGTGGTGATTCCGGGGGTAGTTCCGGAGGCGGCTCGAGCGGTGGGTCGAGCGGTGGCTCAGGTGGCGGCGCTAGCGGCGGTGGCTCAGGCGGCGGGTCCGGTGGTGGCTCAGGCGGCGGGTCCGGTGGTGGCTCAGGCGGCGGTTCTGGCGGCGGCGACTGAGTCGCGGCCCCCGCACAAGTCAGGGCCTGATAAGCGCGACCATCGCCCACACCTGTTTGCGGTCTAACACCACCGTTGACCCGTCAGGCAATCCGAGGATTCGATCCGTCGCGATGCCATGCAGTTTGATCCGCTTCACGCAGTCGTCGATGGCCTGACGGCAGAAAACTGTTGTGCCAGTGCTTTTCGGTCCAGCTTGCCGATCCCGCGGTGGGGGAGTGCGGGCACGACATGCAACTCGCGTGGCGCAGCCGTGGTGTCCAGAGATTCGGCGACGTGGGCGCGTAACGCTTCCAGGGTCGGCGGCGTCGCACCGGCGACGACGACCGCGGCGACCACGCGCTGCCCTAACCGGTCGTCGTCGATCCCGAACACCGCGCACTCGGCCACCGCGGGATGAGTCGACAACACCGCCTCCACCGGACCCGGAAGCACCGTCAAGCCGCCGGTGCTGATCGCGTCGTCGGCGCGGCCAAGCACGGTCAGGCGCCCCGAGGAATCCAGGGCGCCAAGGTCATTGGTCGCAAACCAGCCTGGCTCCGCGAACGGGTCCGGTTCGACGGGATTGCGATAACCCCGTGCCAGGGTCGAACCACCGATCGCGATCCGCCCGTCGTCCCCGATGCGTAGCCGGACACCCGACAACGGCACCCCGTCATAGACGCAACCGCCGGCGGTCTCGCTCATGCCGTAGGTGCGCACCACCCGCACCCCGGCGGCCCCCCCAGCGGCCTGGGTTGGTTGCGGCGCTGGGCGTCACCCCACACAACACCCCTCCGACCCGCGCCGTCTTGGCC
>CAXYUC010000122.1:0-13632 GCA_964292075.1 uncultured Mycolicibacter sp. | reverse complement strand
CGCCAGGCCGCGCGGCCTGGCCGGCATTCGCCCCCCGCCGACCGGCCGGAGGCGGGAGGCAACCAGCTGGCCGAGGCGGCGTTGGTGGGCGGCGGCCGGGACGGCCGGCGGCAGCGTCTCGATCGAGTCGATCGAGGCCTTCGCGGCGGCCAGTGCCTGCGCCGGGGTGTCGATGAAGCGGCGCGCCCAACCGACAGCGGCGTCGTAGACACCGTCGGGAGCGACCATATCGTCGACCAGACCCAGCGCCAGCGCCTCTTCGGCATCGAAGAACCGGCCGCTGTACGCCAGTTCCTTGGCGCGGCTGGCGCCGATGGTGCGGGCCAGACGAGCCAGCCCGCCACCGTCGGGGACGAGGCCGGCCAGAATCTCGGTCGCCCCGAACTTGACGTTGTCGCCGCTGATTCGCCAATCCGCGGCCAGCGCCAGCGCCAGACCA
This sequence comes from uncultured Mycolicibacter sp., assembly GCA_964292075.1. Lineage (GTDB taxonomy): Bacteria > Actinomycetota > Actinomycetes > Mycobacteriales > Mycobacteriaceae > Mycobacterium. The sequence continues at coordinate 13,193 of CAXYUC010000122.1, read as the reverse complement.
CTGCCCAGCGCGTAGCCGGTGATCGCCGCCACCGTCGGCTTGCCGATTGCCGCCACCGCCTGCACGGCATCGTGGCGCACCCGGGCGAACACCTGCGCCTCAGCCGCGACCAGCGTGCGCAGTTCGGGCACATCGTCACCGGCGCAAAAGATCTCGTGGCCGCCGTACAACACCACAGCGGCGACGTCGTCTCGTGCCGACACCTCGCCGGCAGCCGCGACGATCTCGCGGTAGACCTGCCGGGTCATGGCGTTGGTCGGGAGCCGTGAGACCACCACAGTGGCCACCCCGGGCTCGTCGGCCGAGGCGTGCACCGAGACGAATTCGCTCATCCGGGCCAACGCTTCCCGCGTGCAGCGTTGTAGCGGTCGGAATTGAAGAATTCGATCTCCCAGTTGTCGCCGCGTCGGGCCAGGTGCGGCTGGACCACCACAATCTGACGTTCCACCGCCATCACTGCCTCGACGCTGCGGCCGATCAGTGAATCCAGCTGCGTCCAGGTCGGCGGCAGCAAAAAGCTGTTCCCGGCCGAGAAGTCTTCGATCGCGGCTTCGGGCGTGAGCCAGCCGGCCCGGTCGGATTCGGTGTTCTCGCCGTCGGCTCGCTGCCCGACCGGCAGCGCACCCACGAAAAAGTAGGTGTCGTAACGGCGGGTGCGTTCGGCCTCCGGAGTCACCCAGTTCGCCCAGGGCCGCAGCAGCTCGGCGTGCAGCAACAGCTTCTCGGTGCGCAGGAAGTCGGCGAAGGACAGCTCACCGGCATTGAGCGCTTGCCGGGACTCGGCGTACACCGATGCATCGGAGACAACGCGATCCGGGTCATTGGCGGGGCCGGCGAACAGCACCCCGGATTCCTCGAAGGTCTCGCGCGCGGCCGCGCACACCAGTGCCGCGGCCAGGTCGACGTCCACTCCGAAGCGCTGCGCCCACCACGTCGGCTCCGGCCCGTGCCAGGAGATTTCGGTGCTGCGGTCACGGTCGTCGACTCCACCGCCGGGAAATACCATCACCCCGGCGGCGAACTCCATCGCGGCGTGGCGGCGCATCAGGAACACGTCGAGGCCCTGCCCGCCGGGGGCATCCTCACGGACCAACATCACCGTCGCGGCAGGCCGCGTCGGCAAAGGCGGTTGCTGGGGTTCGTTCATGCGCGCCTCCGGTGGGCTGCTCGACTACGAGTCCGGCGCGCGAAGTAGCGCCCGTCGATGACGTCCAGTGAGATCGACTGGCCGAACGTGGCCGACAGGTTTTCGGCCGTGAGCACGTCCTCGAGCAGGCCGGCCGCCACGGCGCGGCCCTCGGCCAGCAACAAGCAGTGACTGAAGCCGACCGGGATCTCCTCGACATGGTGGGTGACCAGCACCATCGCCGGTGCGTCTGGGTCGGCGGCCAGGTCTCCCAGGCGCGCCACCAGCTCCTCACGCCCGCCCAAGTCCAAGCCGGCCGCCGGCTCGTCGAGCAGCAGCAGCTCCGGGTCGGTCATCAGTGCGCGCGCGATCAGCACCCGTTTGCGCTCGCCTTCGGACAACGTGCCGTAGGTGCGGTCGGCCAGGTGCTCGGCACCCAGGCTCTCCAACAGGTCGACCGCCCGCTCGTGGTCGACGGCGTCGTAGCGTTCCCGCCAGCGTCCCAGTACCGCGTAGCCGGCCGAGATGACCAGGTCGCTGACGGTTTCCCCGCCCGGGATCCGTTGTGCCAGAGATGAGGAGCTCAGTCCGACCCGGGCCCGCAGCTCGGTGGTGTCGACCCGACCGAGCTGTTCGCCCAACACATAGGCCACACCCGAGGACGGGTGTTCGGTGGCGGCGGCGATCCGCAGCAACGAGGTCTTGCCCGCGCCATTGGGCCCGATGATCACCCAGCGTTCGTCGAGTTCGACCGACCAGTCCAGCGGCCCCACCAGAGAGCGCCCGTCACGGCACAGCGAGATGCCCTCGAAGTGGATCAACTGATCCTGATCGGCCCCGGTTGCGGGAGCGGAACGTCCGGTATCGGGCACGGCCCTATCGTGCCGTATCCCGGCTCCACGAGGGCCGACCGGGGTACGACAGCCAGGGCGCATTTTCGATCGATGTTCTCGCCGGCAACCCCACGTGGCCTTGTTGTAATGTCTTGCACGGTTTGCGCTCATTAATGTTTAGGGTTTAGTTCAGGGAGTTTCGATGGTCCGTATGTCCAGTGCTCTCGCGGTTGGGCTTATCAGCGCCGGTCTCATCGCCTGCCCCGCCCCTGCGGGCGCCGCGGTCCCGGCGGTCCAGGCGGTCCAGCTCACCGGCGCCGACGCGCCGCTGGGCGGCGGGACCGCGCTGATCATGGGCGGCAGCGGCATGCCGACGCCGGGCCCCGGCTACGCGGCTCTGGTCAATGAGCTCTACCTGGCACCGCTGGGTTTTACCGGCACCACCCAAATCCTGACCACTCCCGAAACGCTGTACCCGTTCCTGGGTGCCTTCACCGGGACCTTCGATAGTTCGGTGGAACAGGGCACCCAGATTCTGGAGGCCGCGATCCTCGACCAGATCGCCGGCGGTCAGGTCGACGCCGACAATCCCGTCGTGGTGTTCGGCTGGTCGCAAAGCGCGGTGCTCTCATCGCTGATCATGCAACGGCTCGCCGACGAGGGCGTGCCCAGCGACTACGTGCACTTCGTGCTGATCGGCAACGAGAGCCTTCCTAACGGCGGCATGCTGTCCCGCTTCGACCTTCCGACCGGTACGTCCCCGGAATTGCCCAGCGTCGGAATGACATTCAGTGGCGCAGCGCCCGCCGACCTGTTCCCCACCACCGTCTACACCACCGAGTACGACGGTTTCGCTAATTTTCCGCAGTATCCGCTCAACTTCTTGTCCACGATCAACGCCGTGATGGGCATCATTCTCTCGCACACGACCTACCTGGGGCTCAGTCCCGAGGACATCGCAAACGCGGTGCTCCTTCCGACCTCGAGCCCCGATGTCCTGACCGACTATTACATGATCCCCGCCAGCACATTGCCGCTGCTGGCTCCGCTGCAACTGCTGCCCTTCATCGGCAACCCGCTGGTCGACCTGCTGGATCCGGCACTGCGGGTGCTGGTGAATCTGGGCTACGGCAACATCGAGCACGGCTGGAGCCCCGGATTCGCCGACACCCCCACGGGAATCGGCTTCCTGCCGGACCTCAATGTCCTGCAGCAGGTTCCGGAAGCACTCTTCGAGGCAGTGCACAAGGGCATCACGGACTCCTTCAACACCTTGATGGATCCGGCGAACTACGTCTACTCGCTGCCGGAGTGGGCCCAGCAGCTGGCGAGCCTCGGAGATGCACTGGGAGGCGGTGAGACCTCGGTCGGGGTCACGGTGCCCACCACCTGGGATGACCTCGTCGGAACGTTCCCGCCACATACGGGTTACCCACCGCTGGACATGCTCAGCGCCTTGCTATTCACGCTGCCCGAGAACAACTACAACATCTTCATGTCCGAGATCGCCGACGGCGACCTCCTCGACGCCATCGGGATACCGCTCGCCGTCACCGCCGGGCTGCTGCCGTTGGCCTTGATCGGGGCGTTGCTTTAACCGGCGGCGGCGACCCGCCCGCACGGCTCCGCCGCGCTTGCGATCGCCGCTTACCCGGCTAAGCCGGCGGGATCTCGACCCGGCGCAATACGCCGTCGTGGGCATCGGCGGCCTCGATCTCAGCACGCGTTACCCCGAGCAAGAACAGCACCGTGTCCAAATACGGGTAGCTCAGCGAGGCATCGGCCACCTCGCGCAGCGCCGGCTTGGCGTTGAACGCCACCCCCAGCCCCGCCGCGGACAGCATGTCAATGTCATTGGCGCCATCCCCGACAGCCACGGTCTGCTCCAGCGGCACCCCCGCCTGGGCGGCGAACTCCCGCAACGAGTCGGCCTTGCCGGCGCGGTCGACCACCGGACCGATCACCCGGCCGGTGAGTTTGCCGTCGACGATCTCCAGCTCGTTGGCCGCCACAAAGTCCAGCTGCAGCTCGGCCGCCAACGGCTCAATCACCTGCCGGAAGCCGCCGGACACCACCCCGCATTTGAAACCGAGGCGGCGCAGCGTGCGCACTGTGGTGCGGGCACCGGGAGTCAGCTCGATCTGTGCGGCTACCTCGTCGACGACACTGGCGGGCAGGCCGGCGAGGGTGGACACCCGGTGATGCAGCGATTCGGCGAAGTCGAGTTCGCCACGCATCGCGGCCTCGGTGATCGCGGCGACCACGTCCCCGGCACCGGCCCGGTCGGCGAGCATCTCGATGACCTCGCCCTGAATCAGGGTGGAGTCGACGTCGAACACGATCAACCGCTTGGTCCGGCGCGACAGGCTGGCATCTTGGAACGCCACGTCGACCTGCTGCTCCGCGGCGACCTTGCTCAGCGCGGACTGCAATCGGCCGACGGCGCCTTCCGGCACCGAAATCCGCAGTTCTAGCCCGGTCACCGGGTAGTCGGAAACGCCGCGGATCATGTCGATGTTGGCATCGATTTCGGCGATCTCGTGGGCCAGTGCTCCCAGGGCCGTGGCGGCCACCGGGCGTCCCAAGACCACGATCCGGTGCGTGGAGGGCGCCGCGATGATCGGCGCGTCGTCGCTGCGTTCGATCGTGACATCTAGCCCCACGCCGCGAATCGCGGTGGTGACCTCATCGGCGAACGCTGTCCCGTCGGCGACCGCCGGTTCTACCGAGACCAACACGCCGAGCGTGAGCCGACCGCGAACCACCACCTGCTCAACGTTGAGCAACTCCACCTGGTAGCGCGACAGCACCTCGAAGAGGGCCGACGTCACGCCGGGCTGATCGACGCGGGTGACGGTGATCAACACCGGCCCCTTGGGCGTGCTCACCCGCGGCGGGCGCCCGGCTCGACCGGGCCCCGCCTCTCCCCCGACAGGCTCATCAAGCGTTTGCGGGTTCGTACAGCTCGTCACCGGGGTGACGGCCGACGTGCGCCTCGGCCCGCAGCCGATCGATCATGTGCGGGTAGTGCAGCTCGAAAGCCGGACGCTCCGACCGGATCCGGGGCAGCTCGGTGAAGTTGTGCCGCGGCGGCGGGCAGCTGGTCGCCCACTCCAGGGAGTTGCCGTAGCCCCACGGGTCGTCGACGGTGACGACCTCGCCGTACCGCCAGCTCTTGAACACGTTCCAGGTGAAGGCGATCATCGACGAGCCCAGGATGAAGGCGCCCACGGTCGAAACGATGTTGAACGCGGTGAAGCCGTCGGTGGGCAGGTAGTCGGCGTAACGACGCGGCATACCCATGTTGCCCAGCCAGTGCTGGATCAGGAACGTGGTGTGGAAGCCGATGAAGGTCAACCAGAAGTGCAGCTTCCCGAGCCGCTCGTCGAGCAGCCGGCCGGTCATCTTCGGGAACCAGAAGTAGATCCCGGAGAACGTCGCGAACACGATGGTGCCGAACAGCACGTAGTGGAAGTGCGCGATCAGGAAGTAGCTGTCGCTGACGTGGAAGTCCAGCGGCGGGCTGGCCAGCATCACGCCGGTCAGACCACCGGCAAGGAAGGTGACGATGAAGCCCAATGCGAACAGCATCGGCGTCTCGAAGGTCAGCTGGCCGCGCCACAGGGTGCCGATCCAGTTGAAGAACTTCAGACCGGTCGGGATGGCGATCATCAGGGTCAGCAGCGAGAAGAACGGCAGCAGCACCGCGCCGGTGGCGAACATGTGGTGCGCCCACACCGCGGTCGACAGCCCGGCGATGCTCAGGGTCGCGTACACCAGGGTGACGTAGCCGAAGATCGGCTTGCGGGCGAAAACCGGGAAAACTTCGCTGACGATGCCGAAGAACGGCAGCGCAATGATGTACACCTCGGGGTGCCCGAAGAACCAGAACAAGTGCTGCCACAACAGCACGCCGCCGTTGGCAGCGTCGTAGACGTGACCGCCCAGGTGACGGTCGACGGCCAAGCCGAACAGCGCCGCGGTCAGCAGCGGGAAGACGATCAGCACCAGGATCGAAGTCACCAGGATGTTCCAGGTGAAGATCGGCAACCGGAACATCGTCATGCCGGGAGCACGCATGCAGACCACCGTGGTGATCATGTTCACCGCGCCCAGGATGGTGCCCAGACCACCGACAGCCAGCCCCATGATCCACAGGTCACCACCGGCGCCCGGCGAGTGCACCGCATCGCTCAGCGGGGTGTAGGCGGTCCAGCCGAAGTCGGCGGCGCCACCGGGGGTGATGAAGCCGGCCAGAGCGATAGTCGTACCGAACAGGAACAGCCAGAACGAGAACGCGTTCAGGCGCGGGAAGGCCACGTCCGGGGCGCCGATCTGCAGCGGCAGCACCAGGTTGGAGAACCCGAACACGATCGGGGTGGCGTAGAAGAGCAGCATCACCGTGCCGTGCATGGTGACCAGGTGGATGAACTGCTCGTTGGACAGGAATTGCAGACCCGGCCCCGCCAGCTCAGTACGCATCAGCAGTGCGAGCAGGCCGCCGATGAAGAAGAAGGCCATGCAGGCGACGCAATACATGATGCCGATCAGCTTGTGATCGGTGGTGGTGATCATCTTGTACAGCAGGCTGCCCTTGGGGCCCATCAGCGCAGGGAAGGGCCGACTGGCCTCGAGTTCTGCGCGTGGGGGTGCTTCGGCGGTCAAGGTTCCTCCAAACATGGGCATCCCGGGAAACTTGGTCGAATCCTAACCCCGAGCGTCGCCCCGCCGGTATAGGCCTCCTACAAACTGTCGTATTTGTCTCCTGCCAGGGGTGCCCCGCCGTGGGTGTTAACGTCACGGCGTGACCACGGTGGACCGGCGGGCGGCGTCCGCAGTAGCGCTTGCCGTGACCTTGCTCACGGCGGCCGGATGCGCGGGCGATGCCGCAGAAACCGCCCCGACCTCGATCTCCACCACGACGACGATGGTCGCCGGAGCCGGCGTGCTCGGCAATGATCGTCACCCCGACGAGTCCTGCGCGGCCGAGCCGGCACACCCGGACCCCGGGCCCGCTATGCGCTGGGCCCACAACGCGGCCGACGTGGAACCGGCGAGCGTCGAAGTTCCCGAGCAGGCCGAGCGCATCGTGGTGCTCTCCGGCGACCAGCTCGACACGCTGTGCGCCCTGGGCCTGCAGTCCCGCGTGGTCGGCGCCGCGCTACCGGACGGCGCAGACAAGCAACCGTCCTACTTGGGCGCGGTGCTGCACGGCGTCCCGGCGGTGGGTTCGGCCAGCAACCCCGATACCGGCGCCATCGCCGAGCTGCATCCGGATCTGATCCTGGGTTCGCAGGGCCTGACACCCGGGTATGCAGAGCTAGCCGCGATCGCCCCCACCGTGTTCACCGGGGCCCCGGGCGCGGCGTGGGAGGACAACGTGCGCGGTGTCGGCGCCGCGACCGCACGCACCGGCGCCGCCGACGACGTGCTCGAGAAGTTCAGCGCGTACGCGACCGAAACCCGCGAGTTCGCCGATGCGACCCACTTCCAGGTGTCGGTGGTGGAGTTCACCGACAACAGCGTGCGGGTGTACGGGGCTTCCGGCTTCGCCGCCAGCGTGCTCGAGGCCGTCGGGGTCGACCGCCCACCATTGCAGCGGTTCACCGATCGGCCCTACATCGAGATTCCAGCTAACGATGCCGATCTGGCCGGCCGGGCGGATTTCTCGGCGGCCGACGGCGACATCGTCTACGTGTCCTTTGCCTCGCCGGCAGTTAAGGCGCGGGCAGCCACCGTATTCGACAGTGTCGCCTGGCGACGGCTGGCGGCCAACCGTGACAGCCGGGTCTTCGTCGTCAACAACGAGGTGTGGCAGACCGGGCAGGGGCCGGTCGCCGCACGCGGCGTGGTCGAAGACCTGCGCTGGGTGAACGCGCCGATCAACTGAGCCGGCGCCCCTACTCCCGACGCCAGCGGTGATCGAACTCACGCCGTCGGGACAGGCACGGCAGCAAATAACTTTGCTAAGCTATGTTTTTACGTCTTGATGCATGCCTGAAGAGGAAATTTCACTATGAGCACCGTTTCCGCCTACGCCGCCACCGCCCCCGACGCTCCGCTGAGCAAGACCACCATTACTCGCCGCGACCCCGGCCCGCACGATGTCGTGTTCGACATCGCCTTCGCCGGTATCTGTCACTCCGACATCCACACCGTCAAGGGTGAGTGGGGCCGCCCGCGCTACCCGGTGGTGCCCGGCCACGAGATCGCCGGCGTGGTGACCGCGGTCGGATCCGAGGTGACGAAATTCAAGGTCGGTGACCACGTCGGCGTCGGCTGCTTCGTCGACTCCTGCCGCGAGTGTGCCAGTTGGCAGGCCGGACTGGAGCAGTACTGCACCGGTAGCGGAATGGTGGGCACCTACAACGCGGTGGGCCGCGACGGCCAGCCGACCTATGGCGGCTACAGCGGCGCGATCGTCGTCGATGAGAGCTACGTGTTGCGTATCCCCGACGGCATCCCACTCGATGCTGCCGCACCGCTGCTGTGCGCCGGTATCACCCTGTATTCGCCGCTGCGGCACTGGAATGCCGGCCCCGGCAAGCGGATCGCGGTGATCGGGCTGGGCGGCTTGGGCCACATGGGCGTCAAGCTCGGCGTCGCGATGGGTGCCGAGGTCACGGTGCTGTCGCAGTCGCTGAAGAAGATGGAAGACGGCTTGCGTCTGGGTGCGCAGCACTACTACGCCACCTCAGACCGCGACACCTTCAAGAAGCTGCGGATGAACTTCGACGTCATCCTCAACACCGTCTCGGCCAACCTGGACCTGGGCGCCTACCTGAATCTGCTGAAGGTCGACGGCACGTTGGTGGAGCTGGGCATGCCCGAGCACGACATGTCCGTGCCGCCGTTTCCGCTGGCGGGCATGCGGCGCAGCCTCTCGGGATCGATGATCGGCGGCATCGCCGAGACGCAGGAGATGTTGGACTTCTGCGCCGAGCACGACGTGCGCCCCGAGATCGAGGTGATCGCACCGGACTACATCAACACCGCCTATGAGCGGGTCCTGGCCTCCGACGTGCGCTACCGCTTCGTCATCGACACCGAGTCGTTGCGGACCGCCTAGCACCCACCGTTCGCCGAGCGTGTACTCAGACCGAAAAATTCGCGAATTACCCGGTCTCAGTGCACGTTCGGCGAGGGTTGCTCAGACGTAGCGGTCGCGCCCGGCCTGTGCGCCGGCCAGGGTCTGGACCAGGTAGACCGCCAGCATCATGAGCCACGGCACGGTCCATCCACCACTGATGTGGTGCAGCAGACCGAACAGGAACGGGCCGACCCCGGCGAGCAGGTAGCCGAAGCCTTGCGCCATCCCCGACAGGCTCGCGGTGTCCTGTGCGTCGCGGGCCCGCAGCGCAATCACGGTGAGCGCCAACGAAAAAACGCTCATCCCCAGGCCCACCAGCACGCTCCACAGCAGTGGTGCGGCCGCGGGTGCGATCAGCAGACCGAGCACTCCGGTTATGCCGAGTACCCCGAGCCCGACGATCCATCCGCTTTGGCTGTCGCGACGGGCGGCCAGCGGCGAGACGATCAGGCTGATCGGGACGGCGATCAGCGAGATCAGACCAAGCAGCAGGCCCGCCCGCGTTTCGCTTGTTCCGTTGTCGATGAGCACTGCCGGTAGCCAGCCCATCACCACATAGGCGATGAACGACTGGGTGCCGAAGAACAGGGTGACGGTCCAGGCCAGCTTGCTGCGCAGCAGCGACCGGCCGTTCGTCGCGACCGCGGGTGCGGCGGCATCAGGCCGGTCAAATCCGCGGGCCCCCACCACCCATGCCGCCAGCGCCACCAACGCCAGCGCACTCCACGTACCCAGGGCCGAGCGCCAGCCGCCCAGCGCATGGTCGAGCACCGGAGTGACCGCGGAACCCAATGCCCCTCCCCCTTGGAGTGCCGCGGTGTAGACGCCGGTCATCAGCCCGACCTGGGCCGGGAAGGATCCTCGGATGATCACCGGGATCAGTACGTTGATCAACGCGATTCCCGCGGTCGCCACCAGTGTTCCGCCGAGCACCACGAGGGCCCCGTCACAGACCCGGATCAACAGTCCCGCAACGAGTATGAGCAGCGCCGCCGACACCGTGCGCCCCAGTCCGATCCGCCGTGACAACCACGGCGCGGCCAGCCCGGCTGCGGCGAAGCACAGACCGGGCAACGTGGTCAGGATGCCGGCCCAGGTGTCCGAGGCGCCCAACGCTCCACGCATCTCCGGGAGCAGCGGCCCCACGCTGGTGATCGCGGGGCGCAGGTTCAGCGCGGTCAAGACCACCGCGACGATCAGCAGTGCGCCGCCGGCCGCCATCGTCGCCGGCCGAAATTCGGCGGCGCCCTCGAGTTCCAGTTCAAGGTCGTGCTCGTACTGGCCGAGCGTTTCGTTGCGGGCGGTGCGGGTCACCTAAAGTAGGATCGCATACATCCTATGATTGGATGAAGGGAGGATGCTGTGCCGTTGGTCACCACCCGCCGCACCGGTTTGGTAGATCAGGTGATTGAGCAGATTCGCGCCTCGGTGGCCGGCGGGGAATGGCCGGTCGATTCGCGAATCCCCACCGAGCCGGAGCTCGCCGACGCGCTGGGCGTCGGCCGCAACACCGTGCGTGAGGCGGTCCGGGCGCTGGCCCACAGCGGCATCCTGGAGGTCCGCCAGGGCGACGGGACCTACGTGCGCGCCACCAGCGAGGTGTCCGGCGCGGTGCGCAGGCTGTGCGGCCCGCAGCTGCGCGACGTACTCCAGGTGCGGCGTTGCCTGGAGGTGGAAGGGGCGCGCCTGGCCGCGGCCGCCCGCACCGAGGAGGATCTGGCCGAGCTGCGCGCACTGTTGGATCGCCGCGACGGCCATCAGCAGGACGGCCGACAGGAAGAGTTCGTTCGGGCCGACACCGATTTCCATCTCGCGGTGGTCCGCTGCTCGCACAATCCGGTATTGACCGAGCTGTACTACGGGCTCACCGAAGTGCTGATGGCCAGTGTGGCCACCACGAGCGCAAAACCGGTGCAGGCGGACCAGATCCGGCACCGAGGCTTGGTGGAGGCGATCGCCGCGGCCGACATTGAGGCGGCCGGGCGTGAGGCGGGCGGATTCCTCGATGAGCTGCTGGAGCAGCTACCGCCGCGATGAGGCGCTCAGTTACGCCGAAGCCCCAACACCCGCAACAGTTCCGGTCGCCGCAAGATGAGGCCGATCCACATCAACACCCCGACACACACCCCGGATAACACGAAGCCCGCTAACGGTTTGTCGGCATGCAGGTTCATGGTCACCGCCCCGCCCAGATAGGCGGTCAGGCCCAGCGCACCCAACACGGCGGTGCGCGGGATCAGGAAGACCGCAAGACACACCAGCAGCACCCAGCCGATCACCGCGGTCTTGTCGGGGGAAAACCCGAGCCCTTCGGTGGCTTCCCGGGCAAACGACACACCCAGGATCTTCGGAATGCTGTCGAACGCGAAGAACAGCCCCAGCACAGCGGTGATCACGGCTCCGGTGATCCACGCCCGAGAACGTCGCGGCGTGGTGGGGTCGGCGTTTGTCGTCATCATGTCTCCCTCAACTCGACGGTGATGGTGCAGCGATCGGCCATCGCGGCGGACGAAATCGCCCTGACCGCAACACTAAGCGTTTGCCAGCCGATCCAGGGCGAATACAGCAGCGTGATCGTCGTCGACGAGAACTAGGCGCTCAGCGTCCCCGACGAGATTGCAGCACTGCAATATCGGGTCCGGCCACAGTTGGAGCGGGCCTCGCCGGCAGCCTTCAAACTCATCTCGCCACAGCCGCACTCCCAGAGTTGCGCCAGCGTAGAGCTTCTAACGCCACTGCGACGTGCACGATGGCGGCTTCGAGTGGTTGTGGCAACAGCTCATCCGCGCGAGCGAGTCGGCGGTCCACCGTGTTTCGATGCGTGAAGAGCCGTTCGGCCGTTCGTGCGGCATTGCACTTCTCCTGGATGAAGGCGAGGACGGTCCGCTGCAACTCTGGGTCTGCTGACTCGAAATCGCCCAGTGTGCGTTTGATGAATCGGTCTACTTGATCAGGATCGGCCGTAATCAGCGAGATGAGCTGCGCATCGGTGAAGCTGGCTATCCGCTGGGTTGATCCGAGCCGCGTCATCACCCGCTGAGTCGTGATGGCGTCGAGATGGCTCCGTCGGAAGCCGGCGATTCCCGCCGCCGTCGAGCCGATCGCGATCCGAACACCGGGCAGTTGACTCATCGCAGCGGCCACCCCGGCCAAGTCCACATCGTCGTCACCTTGGAACCACACCCATCGGGTATCAGCACTGGCCAGCACCGACAACGACCGACGATCATGCCAGGCGTGTATCAGCAATTCCCTTGCGCGGTCGAGGTCGGAGAGCTCAATGTTCGACTCGTCGCCCCAGATCACCGCCGCAGTGTGGTTCTGCTCAAGGTTGTAGCCGAGCCGCTTCCCTGCGAGTTGAGAGGTGATGGGCGCCCCGTCGAGGATCAGGGCGACTGTCTCCCGACGTTCAGCGTGCGTTCCGCGGGTGAGTTCGTCGCGTTCGATCTGCATCTGACGATGGACCTCGGAGATCGTCGCGCTCAGGAACGAATTGATCGAGCGCTCAGACACATCGAACAGTTCCCGTATCTCCTCAGGGTCGGATGTCAAGCGGAAAATGATCCGCATCCATAGCCGCACCGCCACCCGCTCCGCCATCCGGTAGGTCTCGACGACCGCCACGTTGTCCAAGCCTTGCCGCACCAGGTAACGGGCGAGCGCGAGTGTCTCCGCACCGAGATTGGCCGGCACCGGCTCGCCGGGGTGGCTGATATTGGCCGCTGCCCAGTGCAGCTGGTTGGACCGGTTGCTTCGGGCAATCACCTCAGCGGCAAGTGGATCGCCAGCCATTGCCTGCATGTAGTCGGGCGACAGCGTCATCATGTTCACGTCGTCAACCCACTTTTGCTGAGTCTCTACCGCCAGCTTCGCGGCCTCCCGCATCAGCTCACGCACCCGTGCCGACGGCGATTCCTGGCTCACCCGGACAGCATATCGGCGTAGGTGAATTATTCACCAGTTTGACCTGCTGTTAGGTGCATTCAACACCTTGCTGGTCCAGCTTTCAGCCGACATACTTCAACGACCAGAAGCGTTCCTTGGTTGACATTTACTCAGCTGACTACCTTTATTCAGGAGATTCATATGTGGGTCTGCTGCACGGATAGGTGACAGTTTCGGTCACGCGGCCTGACTGGCCGGT
>CAXYUC010000121.1:0-13712 GCA_964292075.1 uncultured Mycolicibacter sp. | reverse complement strand
CGCCCCCTTCGTCAAGGGACCCATCTCACGTAACCGTATGAAAGTTTGGGATCAAATTACGCCACTGTAATTATGGAATCGACCACTTAGTCGCGGAGGCGCCTATCACCGGTGACCCCAGCCCGACAAGGGTGAGTCGGGCTGGGCTCCGGGTCAGCAGTCGTAGTAGAGCGCGAACTCGTAGGGGTGCGGCCGCAGGTTGACCGGGGTGATCTCGTTGTCACGCTTGTAGTTGATCCAGGTCTGGATCACGTCCGGGGTGAATACCCCGCCTTCGGTGAGGTATTCGTGGTCGGCCTCGAGATTGTCCATCACCTCGGCCAGCGTGGTGGGGGCCTGCGAGATCGCGGCGGCCTCGTCGGCCGGCAGGTCGTAGAGGTCCTTGTCGATGGGCGCGGCCGGCTCGATCTTGTTCTTGATGCCGTCGATGCCGGCCATCAACATGGCCGAGAACGCTAGATAGGGGTTGCCGGAGGAGTCCGGGCAACGGAACTCCAGCCGCTTGGCCTTGGGGTTGGTGCCGGTGATCGGGATGCGCACACAGGCCGAACGGTTGCGCTGGCTGTAGACCAGGTTGATCGGCGCCTCATAGCCCGGGACCAGCCGCTTGTAGGAGTTGATGGTGGGGTTGGTGAACGCCAGCAGCGACGGCGCGTGGTGCAGAATGCCGCCGATGTAGTGCCGGGCGGTGTCGGAGAGTCCGGCATAGCCGATCTCGTCGTAGAACAGCGGAGCACCGTCCTGCCACAACGATTGGTGGACGTGCATGCCCGAGCCGTTGTCGCCGAACAGCGGCTTGGGCATGAACGTGACGGTCTTGCCGTTGGCCCAGGCGGTGTTCTTGATGATGTATTTGAACAACATCAGATCGTCAGCGGCGTGCAGCAGGGTGTTGAACTTGTAGTTGATCTCAGTTTGCCCACCGGTGCCGACCTCGTGGTGGCCGCGTTCGACAGTGAATCCGCCATTGGTGAGGTTGGTCGCCATTGCGTCGCGCAGATCGACGTATTGATCGGTCGGCGCGACCGGGAAATAGCCGCCCTTGGGGCGAACCTTGTATCCGAGGTTGGGGCTACCGTCGGCTTCGGTTGCGCGGCCGGTGTTCCACCAGCCGGCGACCGAATCCACTTTGTGGAAAGAGCCGTTGATCTGTGAGTCGAAGCTCACGGAGTCGAAGATGTAGAACTCGGCTTCGGCGCCGAAGTAGGCGGTGTCGGCAATGCCGGTGCTGGTGAGGTAGCTCTCGGCCTTGCGGGCGATGTTGCGCGGGTCGCGCGAATAGGGCTCGCGGGTGAACGGGTCGTGGACGAAAAAATTGAGGTTCAGCGTCTTTGCGGCCCGGAACGGATCGATGCGGGCGGTTTCCGGGTCGGGCAGCAGCAGCATGTCCGACTCGTGGATGGATTGGAAGCCGCGGATCGACGACCCGTCGAACGCGAGCCCGTCCTCGAATACGCTTTCATCGAGCGCGGCGGCCGGGATCGAGAAATGCTGCATAACCCCCGGCAGGTCGCAGAATCGAATGTCGACGTACTCAACGGACTCGTCGGCGACGAGCTTGAAAATGTCGGCGGCCATATTGGTCTCCTTCGCGTGCAGACAGCCAAACGATAGGCAGTGCACATTTCCTGGACATCATCCAGTTATTGCGTTGGCGTAACGCAAACCTCACGGCAAGCTCGCTGTCCAGCGAACTAGCACGTTTGCTAGGTCGGGGTATATCGTGGCGTTGCCTGTGAAAATTTTCAGGCAGGAGCGCCGTTCAATGTCGCACGGACCAATACCCTTGACCGCTTGTCCTATCGGGCAACAGGCAAGGACGTGCGAAGGGTCAGGTGGCGATGGCACCCAGTCGGGTGGGGCTCTACAACCCCGCGTTCGAACATGACGCGTGTGGGGTGGCCATGGTGGTCGATATCCATGGCCGGCGCAGTCGCGACATCGTCGATAAGTCGATCACGGCACTGCTCAACCTGGAGCACCGCGGCGCTGCCGGCGCCGAACCGAACAGTGGTGACGGCGCAGGGATCCTGATCCAGATTCCGGACCTGTTCCTGCGTGCCGTAACCGATTTCGATCTGCCGCCCGAAGGCAGCTATGCCACTGGGATCGCATTTCTGCCGCAGTCGGCCAAAGAGTCGGTGGCAGCATGTGGCGGCCTGGAGAAGATCGTCGAGGCCGAGGGACTCAAGGTGCTCGGCTGGCGCGAGGTGCCGATCGACGACTCGTCGTTGGGAGCGCTGGCTCGTGATGCGATGCCGACCTTCCGGCAGCTGTTCATCGGCGGGGCATCCGGCATGGCCCTGGAGCGCCGGGCCTACGTGGTGCGCAAGCGCGCCGAACACGAGCTGGGCAGCAAGGGGCCTGGCCAGGATGGACCAGGACGGGAATCCGTCTATTTTCCAAGCCTTTCCAGCCGAACCATGGTGTACAAGGGCATGTTGACCACGCCGCAGCTCAAGGCGTTCTATCCCGACCTGGCCGACGAGCGGATGCAGAGCGCGCTGGGCCTTGTGCATTCTCGGTTCTCCACCAACACGTTTCCGTCGTGGCCGCTGGCCCACCCCTTCCGACGTATCGCGCACAACGGCGAGATCAACACCGTCACCGGCAACGAGAACTGGATGCGCGCCCGGGAGGCGCTGATCCGCACCGACGTGTTCGGCTCCGGAAAGAGCTACGGCGCGAAAAACACAGCTGACAAGCTGTTCCCGATCTGCACGCCGGGCGCCTCCGACACGGCTCGGTTCGACGAGGTGCTCGAGCTGCTGCATCTGGGGGGCCGCAGCCTGCCGCACGCGGTGCTGATGATGATTCCGGAGGCCTGGGAACGGCACGAGAATATGGACGCGCCCACCCGACCTTTTTATGAGTACCCCGATTCGTTGATGGAGCGCTGGGCCGGCCCCGCCTCGATGACCTTCACCGACGGCACCGTGGTGGGCGCGGTGCTGGACCGCAACGGCCTGCGCCCCTCGCGCATCTGGGTCACCGACGACGGGCTGGTGGTGATGGCGTCCGAGGCTGGGGTCCTTGACCTCGATCCCGCCACCGTGGTGCACCGGCAGCGGCTGCAGCCCGGCAAGATGTTCCTGGTGGACACCGCCGCCGGGCGGATCATCTCCGATCGCGAGATCAAGTCGACGCTGGCCGCCGAACGGCCGTACCAGCAGTGGATCGACGAGTGCCTGATCGGAATCGGCGAGCTTCCTCCCGGCGACGCGCCGCGGATGGAGCGTCACCGGGTTCTGTTGCGGCAGCAGATGTTCGGCTACACCTACGAAGAGCTCAATCTGGTGCTCGCGCCAATGGCACGCACCGGCGCTGAGCCGATCGGGTCGATGGGTACCGACACCCCGGTGGCGGTGCTCTCGGCGCGACCCCGGCTGCTGTTCGACTACTTCCAACAGTTGTTCGCCCAGGTCACCAACCCACCGTTGGACGCCATCCGCGAAGAGGTGGTTACCAGCTTGCAGGGGGCACTGGGGCCCGAGGGTGATTTGCTCAACACCGACGAACCCACCTGGCGGCAGATCGTGCTGCCGCAGCCGATCCTGAGCAACTCCGAGCTGGCGAAACTGCTGAAGCTAAACCCGGACCAGCAGATCGGTTCCCGGGGCCCGCACGGACTGTCCACGGCCGTCATCAGCTGCCTGTATCCACCCGCCGCGGGCGGTGCCGGGTTGCGTGCAGCGCTCAAGCAGGTGTGCGCCCGGGCCTCGGAGGCGATCGCCGAGGGTGCCAGCTTCTTGGTGATCTCCGACCGCGAGTCCGACGAGACGATGGCCCCCATTCCGTCGCTGTTGGCCACGGCCGCCGTGCATCACCACCTGGTCGCCGAGCGGACCCGCACCAAGGTGGGCTTGGTGGTGGAGTCCGGTGACGCCCGCGAGGTGCACCACATGGCGGCGCTGATCGGGTTCGGTGCCGCCGCGGTCAACCCCTACCTGGCGTTTGAGTCCGTCGAGGACATGCTCGATCGGGGCCTGATCGACGGTCTCGACCGCGGCAAGGCGTTGTCCAACTACGCCAAGGCCGCTGCCAAGGGCGTGCTGAAAGTCATGTCCAAGATGGGGATCTCGACGCGGGCGTCCTACACCGGAGCACAGCTGTTCCAGCCCATAGGTATCGCCCAGGACGTTCTCGACCAGTACTTCACCGGCCTGTACTGCCCGATCGGTGGGATCACCCTCGACGACATCGCCGCCGATGTCGCCGCCCGCCACGGGCTGGCCTACCTGGATCGCCCGGAAGAGCGGGCGTACCGCGAATTGCCGGTGGGCGGGGAATACCAGTGGCGCCGCGAGGGCGAACACCACCTGTTCAACCCCGAGACGGTGTTCAAACTGCAGCACTCCACCCGAACAGGCCAGTACACGGTCTTCAAGGAGTACACCAAGCTGGTCGACGACCAGAGCGAGCGGCTGGCCACGCTGCGTGGGCTGTTGCGATTCAAGGCCGGGGAGCGGCCATCGGTGCCCCTGGACGAGGTGGAACCGGCCACCGAGATCGTCAAACGCTTTGCGACCGGCGCGATGAGCTACGGCTCGATCTCCGCCGAGGCACACGAAACCCTGGCGATCGCGATGAACCGGATCGGCGGCCGCTCCAACTGCGGTGAGGGCGGCGAGCATGCCGACCGCTTCTTTCCCGACGCCGACGGCTCCTGGCGGCGCAGCGCCATCAAGCAGGTCGCCTCGGCGCGTTTCGGCGTGACGAGCGAGTACCTGGTCAACTGCACCGACCTGCAGATCAAGATCGCGCAGGGGGCCAAGCCCGGCGAGGGTGGTCAGCTCCCCGGCAACAAGGTGTATCCGTGGATCGCCGAGGTCCGGCATGCCACCCCGGGTGTTGGCCTGATTTCTCCGCCGCCGCACCACGACATCTACTCCATCGAGGACCTCAAGCAGCTGATCCACGACTTGAAGAACGCCAACCCGGAGGCTCGCATCCATGTGAAGCTGGTCGCCGAGAACGGTGTCGGAACAGTGGCGGCGGGAGTGTCCAAGGCACACGCCGACGTGGTGTTGATCTCCGGCCACGACGGGGGCACCGGGGCGGCTCCGTTGACCTCACTCAAGCACGCCGGAGCGCCGTGGGAGCTCGGGTTGGCCGAAACCCAGCAGACCTTGCTGCTCAACGGACTTCGGGACCGGATTGTGGTGCAGGTGGACGGCCAGCTCAAGACCGGTCGCGACGTGGTGATCGCGGCACTGCTGGGGGCCGAGGAATTCGGCTTCGCCACCGCGCCGTTGGTGGTGTCGGGTTGCATCATGATGCGGGTCTGTCACCTGGATACTTGCCCGGTCGGGGTGGCAACTCAGAACCCGGAGCTGCGGGAACGGTTCAGCGGCCAACCGGAGTTCGTCGAGAACTTCTTCTGGTTCATCGCCGAAGAGGTTCGCGAATACCTTGCCGCACTGGGATTCCGCACCATCAACGAGGCGGTCGGGCAAGTGAATGCGCTGGACACCACGCTGGCCCGCGCCCACTGGAAGGCCCACAAGCTCGACCTGGCGCCGGTCCTGCATGAACCGGAATCAGCATTCATGAACCAGGGTCTGTACTGCACCTCCGGTCAGGATCACGGTCTGGACAAAGCGTTGGACCAGCAGCTGATCGCCATGAGCCGCGAGGCACTCGATGCGGGCACCCCGGTCAAGTTCACCAGCGCGATATCCAACGTCAACCGGACCGTCGGCACCATGCTCGGCTATGAGGTCACCAAAGCCTATGGTGCGCAGGGGTTGCCGGACGGAACCATCGACATCACCTTCACCGGGTCGGCCGGCAACAGCTTCGGGGCATTCCTGCCGCCGGGGATCACCCTGCGGGTCTTTGGCGATGCCAACGATTACGTCGCCAAGGGCCTGTCCGGTGGTCGGATGGTGGTCCGCCCCCCGCTGGACGCACCCGACGGCTACGTCGCCGAAGAAAACATCATCGGCGGCAACGTGATTCTGTTCGGCGCCACGTCCGGCGAGGTGTTCCTGCGCGGGGTGGTCGGAGAACGATTCGCGGTCCGCAACTCCGGCGCGGTGGCAGTGGTCGAGGGAGTCGGCGACCACGGCTGTGAGTACATGACCGGGGGCAAAGTGGTGGTGTTGGGCCCGACCGGGCGCAACTTCGCCGCCGGCATGTCCGGGGGAGTGGCCTACGTCTACGACCCGGACCGGCAGCTGGGTGACCGGCTGAACACCGAGATGGTGGACCTGGACACATTCGACGCTTTCGACGCCGACGATGTGGCCTGGCTGCGTGACGTGCTGGCGGCACACGCCGCCGCCACCGACTCGGTGCCCGCCCGCGCGATCCTGGCCGATTGGTCCACCCGCGGAAGGGACTTCGTCAAAGTGATGCCGCGCGACTACCGGCGGGTGCTCGCCGCGGTCGCCGAGGCGAAAGCCAGCGGCACAGACCCGGAGGAGGCAATTATGGCGGCGGCTCATGGCTGACCCGAGAGGATTTATCACCAACACCAAGCGCATCCTGCCGCTGCGCCGTCCGGTCTCGGAGCGGCTGGGCGACTGGAACGAGGTGTATCAGGACTTCGCCGAGGACACCCTGCGTGAGCAGGCCGGACGCTGCATGGACTGCGGTATTCCGTTCTGCCACAACGGCTGTCCGTTGGGAAATCTCATCCCGGAGTGGAACGACTTGGTGCGTACCGGGCGCTGGCGTGAGGCGTTCGACAGACTGCATGCCACGAACAACTTCCCGGACTTCACCGGGCGACTCTGCCCCGCGCCGTGCGAGCCGGCCTGTGTGCTGGGTATCAACCAGCCGCCGGTGACCATCAAGCAGGTCGAGTACGAGATCGTCGAACGCGGCTTCGCCGAGGGCTGGGCACAACCGGTCCCGCCGTCGGTCCGCACTGGCAAGTCGGTCGCGGTGGTGGGATCCGGGCCGGCCGGCCTGGCCGCCGCCCAGCAACTCACCCGGGGTGGGCATGGGGTCACGGTTTTCGAGCGCGACGACCGTATCGGTGGGCTGCTGCGTTACGGCATACCGGAATTCAAGATGGAGAAGCGCATCTTGGATCGGCGCCTGGAGCAGATGATCGGCGAGGGAACAGTATTCAAGACGAGTGTCAACGTCGGGGTGGATCTGACGGTCGAGCAGCTACGCGAAGACTTCGATGCGGTGGTGTTGGCCGGCGGCGCTACCGCCTGGCGAGACCTGCCGGTCCCGGGCCGGGAGCTCGACGGCATTCATCAAGCGATGGAATACCTACCGTGGGCTAATCGGGTGCAGGCCGGCGACTTGGCGGAGCCGCCAATCACCGCGCACGGCAAGAAGGTGGTCATCATCGGCGGGGGTGACACCGGCGCCGACTGTCTGGGCACGGTGCACCGCCAGGGCGGGACATGCGTGCACCAGTTCGAGATCATGCCGCGTCCTCCGGAGATCCGTGACCCTTCCACGCCGTGGCCGACTTACCCGTTGATCATGCGGACCACGTCTGCGCACGAAGAGGGCGGTGACCGGGTGTTCTCGGTCAACACCGAGGCGTTCACCGGCCGCGATGGCCGGGTGACCGGGTTGCGGGCCCACGAGGTGCGCCGCCAGGGCGGTGGTTTCGAGAAGGTGGAGGGCACCGACTTCGAGTTGGAAGCCGATCTGGTGCTGCTGGCGATGGGATTCGTCGGGCCGGAACGTTCGCCGCTGCTGGCCGATCTGGGCGTGGAGTTCACCGAACGTGGCAGCGTGGCCCGCGATGCGGACTACGCCACCGCGGTGCCGGGTGTCTACGTTGCCGGGGACATGGGGCGAGGTCAGTCCCTGATTGTTTGGGCCATCGCCGAAGGGCGCGGTGCCGCGGCCAGCGTCGACCGGTATCTGATGGGCCGCACCGCGTTGCCGTCGCCGATCGCCGCGACAGCGGCGCAGCTTCGCTGACTCAGCTCGCGGCGCTGCGGCGCGGCGCGAGCAGGAGGCGGGCCGCCAGGTCGAGCAGGTAGCCGAGGACGCCGATCACGGCAATCACGGCGACGACCTGGTCGTAGGCGAGCTGATCGCGGGCATTGAGGATCTGATACCCCAGACCTGATCGCACGCCGAGCATTTCGGCCGGCACCAGCACCACCCAGGCGATACCGAGGGCCAGGCGCAGACCGTTCTGTACCTGTACGCGGACAGCCGGCAGCACCACGGCCGTCAACTGCTCGAACCGGCTGGCGTGCAACGACCGTGCGACATGCAGATAGCCGGGGTCGATCGCGTGGACCCCGGCGACCGTGCCGAGCAGCACCGGCCAGACCGCCGCGGCGGCGATCAGGAAGATCACCGGCTGGCTGCCGATGCCGAACACTGCCACAGTGATCGGGGTCCACGACAGCGGAGAGATCATCCGCAGGAATCCCACCACCGGCCCGGCCGCCCGCTCCGCAGTGCGGCTCAAGCCGATGAGTAGGCCGGCCGGGATGCCGACCAGCGCGGCGATCAGCAGGCCGATCAGCAGCCGGTACAGGCTCACCGCGGTATCGGATACCAGCACACCCCGGCCGATCAGATCCGCCAGCGCCGCAAGGACATGCGGCGGCGAGGTCTGTCGCAGCAGTGACTGCGGGGCGCAGAGTGCAGACGTCGCCGCCCACCACAGCGTGATGGCAACGCCGACACTAGCGACCGGGGGCCATACCCGCGGCCACCACCGAGACCGCGCGCCCGCATCCGCATCGGGGGCCGGCTGGTCACTGCGCTGCACTGCGATGGTCGTCATGAGGCGTGTACCTGTTCTTCCCGGGTGAGTGATGCGGCCAAGCCGAACGCTGCGGGCCCACCGTGTTGCGCCAGGGCGGATCGCACGAACTGGTCGTCGACGAGGTCCGCGTGCACCCGGGCGGGATCCAAACCGTCCAGGAACCGGCGGTCGCCGTCGATGACCGTCTCACCCATGGCTTCCACGAGGCGGTGGGTGAAGCTGGCAAAGGGAAACGGGGTGAAGCCCAGCCGCTGCGGCTGCCAGTCCGGATGCACCAGCGGATACGGGGGATCGGGATAGGTCAGGGCCAGCTGCACCGCCGGCACCGGTTGGGGCAGGTAGTGGCCTCCGCCAAGGGCTTTAGCCGCCTTGGCACGATCATCGTTCAGCAGTAGCTGCGCGCCGACCACGGCATCGGTCACCTGTTGGATGGCGTTGGGCCGCTGGGCGATCACGTCGTCGCGGGTGATGAGCACGCAGCAGGCGTGGTCCCGCCAGACGTCGCCGAGGAAGGTATGGATGCGGCCGATCTTCTTGATCTGGGCGACCGCATTGAACGGGTCTGCGACCACATAGCCGCCGATCGAGCGGTTGGCCAGCGCGGGCACCATGTCCGACGGGCTCATCACGATCAGCTCCACGGTGCGTGCGGCACGTGAAGCGCTGCGCCGCACCACCGGTCGCAGACCGTGTGCCCGCAGCAGCTGCTGCAGCACGATGTTGTGGATGGACCACCAGAACGGGATCGCCACCTGGGCGCCGGCCAGGTCTGCCAGGTCCTTGATGTGCGGCGCCACGGTCAGTGCCGAGCCGTTGGTGTGATTCCAGCCCAAGACCCGAACGCGACCGCCCAAGGCGTAGCGCAGTTGGACGGCCATCGGCATCAGCAGATGCACCACATCCACTTTGCCCGTCACAAAGGCCTCGCCCAGGGCTGCCCAGCTGCGGAACAGCACCGGTTTGGCCGAACTGACCAGCCCTGCCGGGTACAGCGCGGCGCTGTGCGCCAGCAACAAGGGCGCCGCGTCCGTGATCGGCAGGTAGCCGATACGCAGCGGACCTCCGGTATCGGCCGCGCGGCTGGTGGCGCTGCGGGCCAGGTCACCGATCCCGAAGACGCCGCCGGCCGCCGCCGCTGCGGCCGCACCGATCAGCAAGCCGCGTCGCGTCAGCGTGGTCACGACCGCACTCCGGCGACGTCGATGCGGTCGGCGTCGTAGTGCGCCAGGATCTCCTGACGCAGACCGGCGTGCCCTTCGGGAGCGGTGCCGGCGACTGGCCATTGGTTGCGCAGCCGCCCGTCGGCGCCGAGCAGCACGACTCGCTGGGCCAGCCGCAGTGCCTCGTCGACATCGTGCGTCACCAGGACAACGGTCACTCGCAGCTCGGCCGCCAACTGGGCCAGCCAGCCCTGTAAGTCGGTGCGGGTGGTCGGATCCAGTGCGCTGAACGGTTCGTCGAGCAGCAACAACCGCGGGTTGGTGGCCACCGCCCGCAGAATGGCGACGCGTTGCGCCTGACCTCCGGACAACTGATCGGGATAGCGATCGGCCAGCTGGTCGACACCGAAGCGGGCCATCAACTCGGTGGCGCGCGCCTGGTCGAAGTCGGCCCGGTGGGCGGCGAATCGCCTTGCGTAGGCGACATTTTCGGCGACGCTTAGCCAGGGCATGAGCAACGGCCGCTGGAACACCACACCGGTGCGCGGCCGGTTGCCGTCGGAATTCCAGGTGACGGTGCCGCCATCCAGGGACTCCAGCCCGGCCAGCACCCGCAGCAGCGTCGACTTGCCGCTGCCACTGCTGCCCAGGACCGCGACGAATTCACCCTCGCCGACCGAGATATTGATATCGCGCAGGACGGTGACGGACCCAAACCGCTTGCTGCCCTCGGCTATACGTACCGACTCAGTTCCCACCGCAGTTGTCCTTCCGATGGCGATTGGATAGGGAGAAAAGCAGCTTCCCGGAAGCGTCGGTTGGCCGCGCTGCGGGTGGCGTAGCCGGCCCCGCCGGCCAATGTCGATTCCAGCCGGGTGGCGTCCACCGCGGTCGTCGCGGCGTCCAGGCGCAGCCGAATGATCTCGGACAGGCCGGCCGCGTGCGACCGGCCGGCCAGCGCGAACAGCGTGTCGCGCAGCCCCTGAAGCTGTTGGCCGATTTCCGTGCGCTCGGTACCGAACTGCTCGGCCAGCTGGCCGCCGGCGTGGCCGGCGCCCTCGAGCGCGGCGGCGGCCACCCCGACGCAGAAGGCGGTCTGCAGCAACAGAAATGTCGGTCGAATCGTGCTGACGAAGGATGTCAGGTCCTCGGTGAGGATCTGCTCCGGTGCAACCGGGACATCGTGGAGGCGCAGCGACGTCGAGGCGGTGGCCCCCAGCGCCATCAGGTCGGGCGCCGGGTTGACCGTGATGCCGGCAGCATTCGCGTCGACCACCGCAACCAGGGTTGCGCCGTCGGGGCGGCGGGCCGGCAACACGATCAGGGAATCGTCGAAGACATTGGATGCCCAGTGAATCGGTCCGGTGATCCGCAGGTCCTGACCGGAGCCCTCGGCGACCAGCGGAACCGGCCCCAGGCCGGCGACCTGCTTGAGTCCGGCCGCCATCGCCGTCACTCCGGCGCGGGCACCGCTGCTCAGCGACTCCAGGCGGTTCTCGCGGGCCGGTGCCGGCGCGTGGGCCAGGTAGGTCACCGCCATGGTGTGCGCCCACAACGAGAAGCCGACCGCCAGGCTCGCCGCCGCGGTGTGTTCGATCATGGAAACCAGCTCCGGCAGACCGTCGTCGCGCAGTGCCGCCTCGAAGAATCCCGCCGACCCGAACCGAGCCAGGTCGGCGCGGACGTCGAGGCCACCGGTGTCGAGAGCCTCGGCGCGGTCCGCCACGATCGCGGTGAGGTCGGCCAGCCCGGTATGCACGAGGTGCACCGGAGCGCTCACCGCTGCTCGCCTTCCAGGCGATGCAGTCGATCGATCGGGGTGGTGACGGCTTCCCGAGCCCGGCGAACCGCGGTTTCGTCGGGGGCGTCGTAGAAGCACAGGCACTTGTCCATGTCTTCACGTACGTAGGTGCGCAAGAAGGTCACCTCGGGGACATCGGCGTACTTGGGCGACTTGGCCTTCTTGCGAGCCAGGTAGGTGTCCATGTCCAAATCGGCGGGCAGGTCCCATTCGACCAGATAGCCGGCGGCGGGCCGGGCCGCCTTGAGTTGCGCGAGCTCGGCGCCGACCAGCCGTACCGGGTGTGGGCCGCTGACCTCGGCCACCGACAACGCTGCCGCCTCGACCGAAGGCGCCTGACAGGAGCCGAATTCCGCGATCGCGAAGATCCGGTGTGCCTCACCGGTCACCTGGGCCCCGATCAGTTCGCCGCCGCCTTGATGGATGAGAGCGTCGAGTTCCTTGATCGCGCGGTCGGCGTCGGAGCGGTCGAGGCGCAGCGGAGCGATCTCGTAGAGGTACAGAGTCATGGGGTTGTCCTTTCGCCGTCGGATGGCTACGACGGTGCCAGCGATAGACAACCCTGTCTATCGGGGCGACTGGGCTAATCTGCTGCCATGACGCGCACCAGTGGACCGGGCCGCCAGCAGGCCGCGCGCGCCACGCGTAGCGCGCCGCCCGCACAACGGCTTCTCGAAACGGCAACGGAACTCTTTGCGGCACAAGATATTCGAGAAGTCGGTATCGACCGGATCTTGACCGAAGCCGGGGTGGCGAAGGCCAGCCTTTACAGCCTCTACGGCTCGAAGGAAGCACTCGTGCTGGCCTATCTGACTGCTTTGGATCTGGCTGATCGCAAGCGATATCACGGGGCCGCGGCTCGACTGGACGATCCCGTTGAGCAGATCCTGCTGTTCTTCGACCTGGCCGCGGCGGCCGCCAAGAAGCGCCGCTACCGCGGATGCCTGTACGTCAACGCGGCCGGCGCGTATGCCGGTACCGAACTCGAGCCGGTGGTGGCTCATCGTCACTGGATGCATACGACGCTGGCGGGGCTACTTGCTCAAGCCGGCGTTGCCGATGCGTCCGAGCGGGCGGGTGAGGTTCAGTTGCTCTATGACGGCGCGCTGGTGGGCTCCAAAGTCGAACGGTCTGTCGCGCCGATCGTCCGAGCTCGCCGATTGGCCGCCGAGCGGATCACGTCAACAGTCCCACATATCACTTAAGCAACTTTTGTATCAAGCTTCGGCGAGTCGGGTTTTGTTTGCCATGCGGCGGGTGTCTAATGGACAGCTATGTGATCCGCGTTAACAACGTGTTAACATGGTCCGCATTATTCCAATCTGGTCCGAACCG
Source organism: uncultured Mycolicibacter sp. (assembly GCA_964292075.1). GTDB lineage: Bacteria > Actinomycetota > Actinomycetes > Mycobacteriales > Mycobacteriaceae > Mycobacterium. Next base: position 712 of record CAXYUC010000121.1, on the reverse strand, counting down.
GGGCGGGGGTCAGCGCCGTGTACATCAACCCGATATACCGATACCGGATGGGCCGTATGGCCTGGTCACTACTGCGGCATCCGCGTCGAAGCCGAGAGTTCCCGGCCAAACACGAACGCTTGATCACCTCCGACGAACTCTTGCGCTTCGCGACATAGGTCTGATCGCGCCGGCGGCGCGGGCCTCCGAGAAGAGTTTGCTGACCGTTATCAGTTCGTAATCTACGCCAGTAGTCCGGATTCACGGATCGCCTCGGCCAAGGGCTCCAGAACCGCCGGGTCATGGGGCGCCGGCAGATAGACGATCGCCAGATCCAAGCCCTCGGCGCCGAGCGCTGCGGCGTCCTCAATCAGCCGGCCGTACTCGAGATCCGGCTGCAACCGCAGATGAGCCGACAAGGTGATCTGGCTCGGGTCGCGCCCGATGTCGGCGCAATGGCCGGCCAACACGTCGCGCTTGCGGGCGAACTCGGCGGGAGTGCCGCCGACGAAGTTCCAATGTTGGGCGTATTTCGCCGTGATCTTCAGCGTGCGTTTCTCGCCGTTGCCGCCGATGCAGATCGGCGGGTGCGGACGTTGCGGCCCCTTGGGGCTGGCGGGTTCACATGGTCGTCGGAACACTCTCGCTTGAGAGGGTGCGGGGGGCATGGTGTTTTTTGGGGGGTGTGGGGGGTGGTGGGCATGCTGGTGGGGGTTTTCATTGCCGCCCAGCT
>CAXYUC010000120.1:0-13752 GCA_964292075.1 uncultured Mycolicibacter sp. | reverse complement strand
CGCCCTCGCGGCGGATTTCGGTGCGGAATTGTCCGTCTATTCGGTGCGCCTGAGTCTGCGCGGAGTCTTCCGTCCGCTGTTGCAGAAAGTCTGCGCAATGGCTCGCCGCGGTCTGCCGGATCGCCTGCTGCGACTGGCTCTCAAACTGCCTGACGAAACACCTCCTCCGGCCGAGGTGATCGTCACCAGCGGCGGTCGCGGCTTTTTCTACGCCGTCAGCCTGGCCCGCCGGACGGGAGCGAAACTGGTCTTCTGCGGCGACCCCGCACCGCTGCCGGCGGGGGAGGTGGAGTTTCCCCGCCGGGCGGGGGTTGCGCCCGCGGCGATCGACGGCTGGTCCGCGACTCAGGAGCGTCAGACCCGCTCCCGCAACGCAGTACGCGAACTCGCCCAGGCACTCTCCGAATCGGTCACCATCAAGGAAGCAGCCACCATCCTGACCGTGGATCGCTCGCGGGTGTCACGGCGTATCACCGGAAACACTCTGTGGGCGTTCGATCTTCGGGGGACTCGACGCATTCCGCGCTGGCAGTTCCTCGACGACAGCCTGCTCCCCGGTCTGGACACTGTGGTTCCGGCAGTACCGCCCGGAACCACCCCGGCGGTGTTGGGCGCGTTCATGCACACCGCGCAACCGGACTTCGACGGCCGGACCCCGATCGACTATCTCGCGGCCGGTGGCGACCCCACCGTGGTCGCGGGTTTCCTCGCCGATCTCGCGCGCTGGTGATCCCGCGACCGAAACCGAAGGCTCCGCAGAGGCCACCCCGGCCCCTGGTCTGCGAACCCACCGATGTCATCGACTACACCGGCATCTTGTGGCGAGTCCACCGCACCACCGGTGCGCATGTACTGCCGTGGAATGCGTTGCGCACCTATGGCCCGCTGCCGTCGATGCGGTGGGATCCGCATCCCGGCTCGCGACCCGGCCCGCATGTCGAGGGTGTGCTCTACGCGTGCACCGACGTTGCGACCGCCCTCGCCGAGGTATTCCAGGCAACGCGGGTGATCGACACCCGCGCCGGGGCGCCGCGACTCACCGCGTGGGAGCCAATTCGGCCGCTGCGGTTACTCGACCTGTCCGGGACCTGGCTGATCCGCAACGGCGCATCCGCGGCGCTAATTACCGCATCCCGCTCAACCTGTCGGCACTGGGCACGCACAATTCATACCGCGTGGCCGCACCTTGACGGCCTCGCCGTGCCCTCGACGATGACCAACCGCCCGAACGTCGTGCTATGGATCGCCGAGTCGCTGCCCGACTCTCCGTCGTTCTCCCGGAATTTGGCGCATCCGCTGGTGTGGTCGATAGCGCAGGCATCGGCAGCAACCATCGGCTACCGCATCCTCTGACTGGCGGTTTCCCTCAAAGACACCCCTGAGCTCGACCGTCCGGGTCGATCCGATGACAACTCGTCATGGGGTGTGCTCACCCCCGGTCAATCGGGCATGGCGCTGGGCGTTCGGATGATGCCGGAACGACTGGGTTTCGATACCCGCAGCTACCCCAGCACCTTCCCGTAGGTCTGCCGCCCCATCAGATAGGTGGCCTCCACCGCCACGTCACGCAGTTCGGCCGGCGGAACACGACGCGGGTTGTGCGACAGCACCACCAGATCGGCGTACTTGCCGGGTTCCAGGCTGCCGATCTCGGTGTCCAACCGCAGCTGCCAGGCCGCGTTGAGCGTCTGCGCCTTGATCGCCGCGTCGACGCCGATGCGCTGCTCGGGGGCCAGCACCCGGCCGCTGCCCTTGGCGATCCGGTTCACCGCGGTGGCGATGTTGCCGATCGGGTTGGGCGGGGTGACGGTGCCGTCATTGTGGAACGACAGGCGCAGACCTGCATCCAGGGCCGACCGCGCCGACATCCAGTGCGAACCGTGTTCCAGACCGAACAGCTTGTCCACCAACGCATCTCCCCAGAAATAGATGTGCTCGATGAACAGGCTCGGGGTGATTCCCAGCTGCGCGGCCCGCGCGAACTGATCGGGGCGCATGGCGCCGACGTGTTCGATCCGGGGCCGTAACGCCGGGGGTGTGCGCGCCTGTTCGAAAGCATCCAGCACCACGTCGATCGCGGCATCACCCTGGACATGGCAGGAAAGCTGCCAGTGTTGATCGACGAAGGCCTTGGTCAGTTCGTGGATCTGCTCGGGCGGGTAGTTCATCCGGCCGCGGTGGTCGGGTCCCAGGCCCATGCTCGCGGTGGTGGCGTTGGTCAGATACGGGAATGTGGTGAAGATGTTGCCCTGCCAGGGCGAACCGTCCGCCCACATCTTCATCCCGATCTTGTCGAACAGCACGTCGGCGCGGGCCCGCCGGCCACGAACATTCTTCGGATCCGCCGCCAGGTCGGGGGTGCCGATCTCGTAGGCACGGACCCGCACCGCACAGTCGGCCTGCTGGGCGAGCTTGCCGAATACCTCGGATTGCGCACGCGCGTCATAGGAATGCTCGGTGGCGGTGGCGATTCCCGCGCGAGCGAGTTGGGCGTAGGCCCAGCGCAGATTGTCCCCGGCGTTGGCCATGATCGCGCCGGAGAACGGCGCCACCAGCGCCATCACCGCCGCCGCTTCGCGCACCTCGCCGGTCAACTGTCCGTCGGGTCCGTGGATGTATTGCGCCCCGGCCGGGTTGGGGGTGGTCTTGGTGATACCGGCCGCGGTGAACGCGGCGGTATTGCCGTAGGCGGCGTGGCCGCTGTCGGAAATGATCACCACGGGGTTGTTCGGGGAGAGCCGGGATAGCTCGCTACGGGTGAAGGGCCGCAGCCCGGTCTGCAGCAGCGGATCCACCCCGTTGAGCAGGATCGGCTGGCCCTTGGGCGTGTCCGCCACGGCCTCGGCCAGCTTCGCGAACACCCCGCTCGCAGTCGGCACCGTGAAAGGACGCACGTCGATGGCCGGCGGTGCCAGGGTGGAGCCCATCTCGAAGGGATGTCCGTGCGGCTCCACGAACGCCGGCAGCAGCGCGCGGCCGCGCAGGTCGACGACGGTGGTTCCCGACCCGCGCAGTCGCAGTACCTCGTCCGCAGTGCCGACCTGGCTGATCCGCCCGCCCGTGACGGCGAGTGCTTCGGCCTCCGGGGCGCCGGGCGCCACCGCCACCACCGGTCCGCCGAGGAAAATGGTGTCGGCGCCCGGCCCCCGCGATCCACATGCAGCGAGCCCGCCGACCGCGGTGCCCGCCGCCGCGGCCGCCATCCCGGCCATGAACCGTCGCCTGCTTGTCGTCACCGTGTCCGCTCGTTTTCCGTCACAGTCACGCGACGAGTATTGCAGCGCCCGTCCCCCGGGCCGCCAGCCGGGACACCTGACAACCCTGACCGGTCCCGCGCTAGGTGAGGTCGTCGTGGTCGCCGCGCGCCCACGCGGCGTGACGGTCCGCCGAGAACCGGATCGCGGCCACCGCATCGGTGTCGATGGTGTTGGTGTGCAACCCGTAGATGCGGTCGAACCGCAATTGCTCCAAGGTGCCGGCCATCCGCTGGGCGACGGCCGCCGACAGCGGAATCCGGTTCGGATAGCTGCGCAAGAAGGCCACCGTGCGCCGGTCGGGGTTCGGGAAGACCGTGTCGCCCACCAGCAGCACACCCCGGCCCTCGGCACCGGCGTCCCAGCATGCGACGGAGCTGCCCGGAAAGTGGCCACCGACTTGAGTCACGGTCAACCCGGCTGCGAGCTCCAGTCGGCCGGACCAGTATCGGATCGCCGGGTCCGGGCGCTTCACCCACTGCATGTCGGCGGCGTTGACGTACACCGGCACGCCGCCGAGTCGTCGGCCCCATTCCACTTGGGCGCCGAACATGTGCGGGTGGCTGGCGACGACACCGAGCACCGGGCCCTGTTCGAGCGCCGCGGCCACCCCGGCGTCATCGACGAATCCCGAGGGATCCCAGAGCATGTTGCCGCTGGGGGTGCACACCAGCTTGCCCAGTTGACCGATACCGAGCGGCGGATTGCTGCCGATCCCGATCAGCCCGGGTTCCAGTTCAAAGGAGTAGGACTGCATGCCTTCGGCCACCAATGTGTCCAAGGTGGCCCAGTGTTGGCCGTCCGACGGCACCCATTGCCGGTCGTCCGCGCAGATCGCACACACCTGCGGCGTGGCCTCGTGTTCGACACCGCAGGTCCGGCAGAGCCAGAACTCGGATGCCGGCACGGTCAGACCGTGAAGCCGACTGCCCGCATCATTTCGCGGCCCTCGTCGGTGATCTTGTCCGGTCCCCAGGCGGGTTCCCAAACCCAGTTGACGTCGGCCTTCTTGACCAGACCGGTACCCACCGTGGCGTTCTGGATCTGCTCGACGATCATGTCCTGCAGCGGGCAGGCCGGTGAGGTGAGCGTCATGGTGACGACCGCGACCTGGCCGTCTTCGTCCTGCCGGATCGACAGGTCGTACATCAGGCCCAGGTCCACGACGTTGATGCCGATCTCGGGGTCGATGACGTCGTGCATCGATTCCTCGAGTTCGGCGAGCAGCTCGTCCGGCCCCAATTCGCTCATCGGTTCATCTCCTGGGTTGAGACACTGACGGATGCCAACGTCTGTTCTTCTGTCTTCGAAAGTGTTTGCGCTAGCGCATCTTTGAACGCCATCCAGCCAAGCAGCGCGCACTTGACTCGGGCCGGGTACTTGGCTACCCCGGCGAAGGCGATGCCGTCGCCAAGCACCTCCTCGTCGCCCTCCACGGCGCCCCGCGAGGACACCATCTCGTGGAATGCATCGAATGTCGTCAAGGCCTGCTGCACCGTCAAACCGATCACCTGGGTGGCCAGCACCGAGGTCGCCGCCTGCGAGATCGAGCAACCCTGCCCGTCGTAGGAGACATCGGCGATCTGCGTACCGTCGGGCGACAGCGCCACCCGCAGAGTCAGTTCGTCACCGCAGGTGGGGTTGACGTGGTACACCTGCGCGCCGTAAGGCTCCCGCAGACCGCGATGCTGCGGATGCTTGTAGTGATCGAGGATCACCTCTTGATAGAACTGCTCAAGACGCAACGTCTCACACTCCCCCGAAGAATTCCACGGCCCGGCGAACGCCCGCCAACAGGCGCTCCACCTCCTCGTGAGTGTTGTACACCGCGAACGACGCCCGGGCGGTGGCAGCCACATTGAACTTGCGGTGCAACGGCATTGCGCAGTGGTGGCCCACCCGGACCGCGACACCGTCGTCGTCGAGCACCTGACCGACATCGTGCGCGTGCACCCCGTCGATCACGAACGACACCGGCGAGCCGCGGTCGATCGTCGTCGTCGGCCCAACGATGTGCACCCCGGGAATGCCGGCGAGCCCCTCCAGTGCGGCGGCCACCAGCTCACGTTCGTGAGCGGCCACCACGTCCATCCCGATCGCCTCGAGATAGCGAGCCGCCGCGGCCAGCCCAACGACCTGCGAGGTCATCGGCGTGCCTGCCTCGAAACGTTGCGGGGCCGGCGCGTAGGTGCTCGACGCCATCGTGACCGTCTCGATCATCGACCCACCGGTGAGGAAGGGGGGCAGCGCCGCCAACAGCTCCCGCCGACCGTAAAGCACCCCGATCCCGTTGGGCCCCAGCATCTTGTGCCCGGAGAACGCCGCGAAATCCACACCCAAGGCGTGGAAGTCGACCGGCTGATGCGGAACGGACTGGCAGGCGTCCAGCACGGTGAGTGCACCCACCGCGCGGGCCCTCGACACCAGCTCGTCGACCGGGGCCAACGCGCCGGTCACGTTCGAGTGATGAGTGAACGCAACGACTTTGACCCGCTCGCCGAGTTCCAGCGAGTCCAGGTCGATACGCCCGTCGGGCGTCACCTCGTACCACTGCAGGGTCGCACCGGTGCGCCGCGCCAGCTCCTGCCAGGGAATCAGGTTGGCGTGGTGTTCCAGTTCGGTGGTGACGATGACGTCGCCCGGGCCGACAGCCGCCTCGAAGCGGTCGTCGCCGAGCACATAGGACACCAGGTTCAACGATTCGGTGGCGTTCTTGGTGAACACCAGCTCGTCCGGATCCGCGCCGACGAAGCGCGCGATCGCAGACCGGCCGTCCTCGTAGGCGTCGGTGGCCTCCTCCATCAACTGGTGCGCCCCGCGGTGCACCGCGCCGTTGGAGTTCAACAGGAACTCACGCTCCGCGTCGAGCACCGGCAGCGGACGCTGCGAGGTGGCTCCGGAGTCCAGGTAGGCCAGCCGGCTTCCGCCTCGCATGACCCGGTTCAGGATCGGAAAGTCCGCCCGAATCGCGGCGAGGTCCGGCACCGCCGGACGACTGACCGACACCGTCATGTCACGCCTCCGCCGCCGCCTCGGCCGCTGCCTCAGCGAAGCGCTCGTAGCCGTTCGCCTCCAGCTCGTCGGCGAGCTCCGGCCCGCCCGACTCGACGATCCGCCCGCCGGCGAAGACGTGCACGAACTGCGGCTGGATGTAGCGCAAGATACGGGTGTAGTGCGTGATCACCAGCACGCCACCGTTCTCCGCCTGCTGGTAGCGATTCACCCCTTCGCTGACCACTCGCAGCGCGTCGACGTCCAGGCCGGAGTCGGTCTCGTCGAGGATGGCGATCTTCGGCTTGAGCAGGCTCAGCTGCAGGATCTCGTGGCGCTTCTTCTCACCGCCGGAGAAGCCCTCGTTGACGTTGCGTTCGGCGAAAGCGGAGTCGATACCCAAGTCGGCGAACGCCGCGCGCTGCTCCTTGATCCAGGCCCGCAGCTTCGGCGCCTCACCGCGCACGGCGGTCGCCGCGGTGCGCAGGAAGTTCGACATCGACACACCCGGCACCTCGACGGGGTATTGCATGGCCAAAAACAGGCCCGCGCGCGCACGCTCGTCGACGCTCATCGCCAGCACGTCTTCGCCGTCGAGGGTGATCGAGCCGGACGTCACGATGTATTTGGGGTGCCCGGCGATCGCGTAGGACAGGGTGGACTTGCCCGACCCGTTCGGGCCCATCAGGGCATGCGTCTCACCGGAGTTCACCGTCAGGTCGACCCCGTGCAGAATCGGGATGTCGGCCGTGCTGTCGTCGCCGGCGCCGCCGGGCGACACACTCACATGCAGGCCCTTGATTTCCAGTGTGCTCATTGCTGATTCGTGTCCTTAGGTGATGCGTTCGGGTTTATTGGTTCTCGGTGACCGCGAGTTCACGCTCGACGGCCTCGGTGAGGCGTTCCTGCACCGCCGGAACGGGGATCTTGGCGATGATCTCGCCGAAGAAGCCGCGCACGATCAGGCGTCGGGCCTGATCTTCCGGGATGCCGCGCGCCTGTAGGTAGAACAACTGGAGATCATCGAATCGCCCAGTCGCGCTGGCATGTCCGGCCTGCACGATCTCCCCGGTCTCGATCTCGAGGTTGGGAATCGAGTCGGCCCGGGCGCCGTCGGCAAGTACCAGGTTGCGGTTCACCTCGAAGGTGTCGGTGCCGACACCGGTCGCGCGGATCAGCACGTCGCCGACCCAGACGGTGTGGGCGTCCGGCAGCGCCGAATCCGGGTCGCCCTGCAGCGCACCCTTGTAGAGCACGTTCGAGCGGCAGTTGGGCTGGGCGTGGTCGACCAGCAGTCGCGATTCGAGGTGCTGGCCGTCGTCGGCGAAGTACAGGCCGAGCATTTCGGCGTCGCCACCCGGGCCGTCGAACCGGACCCGCCCGGTCAGGCGTACCAATTCGCCACCCAGCTGCACGGCGCTGTGGCGCAGCACCGCGTCCTTGCCCAGCGCCGCGTGGTGCATGGTGACGTGGACCAAGTCCGCGGCGGCGTCGGCGATCCAGACCACGGTCAGGTGTGCGCCGTCGCCGACCACGAATTCGACGTTGTCGGCGTAGGTTCCGCTGCCCCGCACGTCGATCACGACGGTTGCCCGCGACAGTTCCTCAGCGCGCAGCTGCAAGTGGCCGTAGGCCGTCGCTCCGGAACCTGGGCCGGTGACCGTGATCTCGATGGGCTCCTCGACGATCGCTTCCTTGGGCACGGTGACCACCGTCGCCTCACGGAACGCCGAGAAGGCCTGGGCGGCAATGCGGTCCGCGGGTGCACCTGCGGCACCCAGCCGGTCGTCGCCGCGCGCCACCGTCTCGGTCCGCACGGCGTCCGGGCCGAGGACTTCGATGTCAGCGGAGGCATCGGCGACCGCGGAGCCGTCGTGCAGGCCGCGCAGCCGGCGCAGCGGGGTGAACCGCCACACCTCATCGCGACCGTGCGGCACCTCGAATGCCTCGACGTCGAACGAGGTGAATGCGGTGCCCTTGGTGGCACCTTCGACCGCTGCGGTCAGGTTGGCCGCCGGGGCGGACGTCACACCAGTCGAAGTCACCTAGCCCACCGAGCCTTCCATCTGCAGCTGGATCAGCTTGTTCAGTTCCAGCGCATATTCCATCGGCAGTTCCTTGGCGATCGGCTCGACGAAGCCGCGCACCACCATCGCCATTGCCTCGTCCTCGGTCAGCCCGCGGCTCATCAGGTAGAACAGCTGGTTTTCGCTGACCTTCGACACGGTGGCCTCGTGGCCGACGGTGACGTCGTCCTCACGGATGTCGACGTAGGGGTAGGTGTCGCTGCGGCTGACGCTGTCGACCAGCAGCGCATCGCATTTCACGCTCGACTTCGCGCCGTGCGCACCCTTGTGGATCTCCACCAGCCCCCGGTAGGAGGACCGACCGCCGCCGCGCGCCACCGACTTGGAGACGATGTTGCTCGACGTGTGGGGCGCCAGGTGCAGCATCTTGGCGCCGGTGTCCTGATGCTGGTCTTCGCCGGCGAATGCCACCGAGAGCACCTCGCCCTTGGCGTGCTCGCCGGTCATCCACACCGCCGGATACTTCATGGTGACCTTCGAGCCGATGTTGCCGTCGACCCACTCCATGGTGGCGCCGGCCTCGGCCCGGGCCCGCTTGGTGACCAGGTTGTAGACGTTGACCGACCAGTTCTGGATGGTGGTGTAGCGGCAGCGACCACCCGGCCTGACGACGATCTCCACCACCGCGGAGTGCAGCGAGTCCGACGAGTAGACCGGCGCGGTGCAGCCCTCGATGTAGTGCACGTAGGCGTCTTCGTCGACGATGATCAGGGTGCGCTCGAACTGGCCCATATTCTCGGTGTTGATCCGGAAGTAGGCCTGCAGCGGGATGTCGACCTGCACGCCCTTGGGCACGTAGATGAACGATCCCCCGCTCCACACCGCGGTGTTGAGGGCGGAGAACTTGTTGTCCCCGGCCGGGATCACCGTGGCGAAGTGCTCCCGGAACAGATCCTCGTGCTCCTTGAGCGCGGTGTCGGTGTCGAGGAAGATAACTCCTTGCGCCTCAAGGTCTTCGCGGATCTTGTGGTAGACGACCTCGGACTCGTACTGGGCCGCCACGCCACCGATGTAGCGCTGCTTCTCGGCCTCCGGGATGCCCAGCCGGTCGTAGGTGTTGCGAATGTCGTCGGGCAGGTCGTCCCAGGTCTGGGCCTGCTTCTCGGTGGACCGGACGAAGTACTTGATGTTGTCGAAGTCGATACCGGACAGGTCCGAGCCCCAGTTGGGCATCGGCTTCTTCAGGAACGTCCGGTAGGCCCGCAGGCGTGCCTCGAGCATCCACTCCGGCTCGTTCTTCTTCGCCGAGATGTCGCGCACCACGTCCTCGGAGATACCCCGCTGGGCGGCCGCACCGGCGGCGTCGCTGTCGGACCACCCGAATTCGTACCGGCCCAGCGACGCGATCGTCTCTTCCTGGGTCGGCTCCGCGGTTGCTTCGGTGGCCTCCGGCGTGAGTGTCATGGTGACGCTCCTTCGGTGTTCGTGATGGCTTCGGCGCAGGGTGTGCGCCGAAGGTCGGTCGATGCTGCTAATGCTGTTTTTTGACGGTCCCGGCCGCGATGGATTTGCCGGCCTTGACGGCCTTAGCGCTCCGGTTGGTCAGTGGCACATGGGTGGTGCAGACGTAGCCGCCGTCGGCGATGGTGGCCAACCGCTGCACGTGGGTGCCCAGCACCTCGGCCATCGCCTGCCGTTCGGCCTGGCACAGCTCCGGGAACTCCTTGGCGACGTTGGCCACCGGGCAGTGGTGCTGCAGGATCTGCACCCCCGGTACGCCACCCTCCACTCGCGCGGTGGTGGCGGCGTAACCGGCCTCGGTCAGCGCGGCGGCGGTGCGTTGCGCGGTGGCCTCCAGGTCGCCGTCGTTGTCGCTGCCGGTGGGGGGTGCGGGGGGCGCCCCCCTTGCCAGGGTGGCGTCGATGCGCTGGCGCGCGAAGTCCACCACCGCGTCTTCGCCGCCGATCTTGCGCAGTTGGCGCATAGCGGCCACCGCGAGGTCGTCATAGCGGTGACCGAGCTTGCCGCGGCCGGCCTCGGTGAGCTGGAACCGCTTCGCCGGACGCCCGCGCCCCACCTGCTGCCAGGACGCCGCCGCATGTGCCTCGGCGTCACCCATCTCGATCAGGGCATCCAGGTGGCGACGCACCCCGGCGGCCGACAAGCCCAAGCGGGCGCCGATCTCCCCGGCGGTGATCGATCCGGATTCCATCAGCAGGCGTACCACCGCGTGACGCGTGTCGTGGCCGCTGGCGACATCGGCCGCCAGCGGGGTGCCCACCATAACCGCACCGCCGGGGCCCTGCCCGGCGACTTCGGTTGCGGCGTGCACCTCCCCCATTTCGGAGGCCTCGATTTTCACAACACCAGTGTGACGCAATTCCAGGGCGGGGTCTAGAAAGGGTTACCTCAGTTCAGCCCAGATCGGGCGTTGCGCTGATCACATCCCGCGCGGCGCCGGGCGTCCCCAGGCATCGAAGAGCGGCCGTTAGGCTGCGGGGATGGCCCTCCGCCGGCACTCGCTGAGCACGTCGATCGCGCACTTGCACGGCGACGAGCGCACCGTCGGCTCCCCGCTCAACGCCGCTGAGCTGGTCGCATTGCGGCGCACTCGCCTCTTCGGCGCCACCGGCACCATGCTGATGGCCATCGGTGCGCTCGGGGCGGGTGCGCGGCCGGTCGTGCAGGACCCGACCTTCGGGGTCCGGCTGCTGAACCTGCCGTCACGGCTGGCCACGGTGGCCCTGACCATGACCACCACCGGCGCGGTGATGATGGCGCTGGCCTGGCTAATGCTGGGGCGGTTCGCCCTGTCGTCGTCGCCGGTGGGAAACCGCCGGATGTCGCGCAGCCAGCTCGACCGCACCCTGCTGCTGTGGATGCTGCCGCTGCTGGTCGCCCCACCGATGTACAGCAAGGACGTCTACTCCTACCTGGCGCAGAGCCAGATCTCCCGACTGGGCCTGGACCCCTATCGGGTGGGCCCGGCGTCGGCCCTGGGCCTGGACCACGTTTTCACCCTGTCCGTGCCCAGCCTCTGGCGGGAGACGCCGGCGCCCTACGGGCCGCTGTTCTTGTGGATCGGCCGCGGAATCTCGGCGTTGACCGGCGAGAACATCGTCACCGCGGTGCTGTGTCACCGGGTGGTGGTGCTGCTCGGGGTCGGATTGATCATGTGGGCGGTGCCGCGCCTGGCGGCGCGCTGCGGGGTCGCCGAGGTCAGCGCCCTGTGGCTCGGCGCGGCCAATCCGCTGCTGCTGATGCATCTGGTCGCCGGCATCCACAACGAGGCGTTGATGCTCGGACTCATGCTGACCGGCACGGAGTTTGCGTTGCGCGGGATCACCGCGGCCAAACCCCTGTGGCCTGATCTGAGCCGGCGCCCCACCCGGCACGACTGGGCGCCGCTGTCCGAGCTGCTCACCGGAGCCGTGCTGATCACGCTGTCATCGCAGGTCAAGCTGCCATCGCTGCTGGCGCTCGGTTTTGTCGCGATGGCGCTGGGCTGGCGGTGGGGCGGCGATCTGCGGGCATTTCTGCTGGCCGGCACGGGCATGGCCGCGCTGGCGGCAGCGGTGACGGGCTTGATCGGCTGGGCCAGCGGGCTGGGCTTCGGGTGGGTCTTCACCCTGGGCACGGCCAACGTGGTGCGCAGCTGGATGTCGCCTCCGACCCTGATCGCCCTGGGCACCGGCCAGGTCGGGATCCTGCTGGGTCTGGGTGATCACACCACCGCGGTGCTCTCGCTGACCCGTGCCATCGGTGTCCTGATCATCGCGGTGCTGGTGGTGTGGCTGCTGCTGGTGGTGTTCAACGGCCGGTTGCATCCGGTCGGTGGGCTCGGCGTGGCGCTGGGCATCACGGTCCTGCTGTTTCCGGTGGTCCAGCCGTGGTACCTGCTGTGGGCGATCATCCCGCTGGCCGCCTGGGCGACCCGCCCGAACTTCCGGATCGCGGTGATCGCGGTGACGCTGGTGGTGGGCATCTTCGGCCCGACCGCCAACGGCGACCGTTTCGCCCTGTTCCAGATCGTGGACGCCACCCTGGCCAGCGCCGTCGTGGTGCTGGGGTTGTTCCTGCTGACCTACCGGCGGCTGCCGTGGCGTGAGTTGCCGGCCGAATCAGACCACCCGACGGGCGGTGCACCGAGCGAGGAACCGACCCCGCGGCCGGCCGCTGCCACCGACGCTTACGCTGATTCTCCGTGAACTCAGCTGTCGCGGTGCGCTTGCGCGGGGTGCGCAAGCGTTACGGGACCGGTCCTGCTGCGATCGAAGCGGTCGCCGGCCTCGATTTCGACGTCCACACCGCCGAAGTTTTCGCGCTACTCGGCCCCAACGGCGCTGGGAAGACGACCACGGTCGAGATGTGCGAGGGCTTCGTCCGCCCGGACGCCGGAACCATCGAAGTGCTCGGCTTGGACCCGGTCGCCGACAATGACCGGCTTCGGGAGCGCATCGGGGTGATGCTGCAGGGCGGCGGCGGCTACCCGGCCGCACGCGCCGGGGAGATGCTCAAGCTGGTGGCGTCCTATTCGGCCAACCCACTGGATCCGCAGTGGCTGCTGGACACCCTGGGCCTGACCGATGCGGCGCGCACCACCTACCGCCGGCTCTCCGGCGGGCAGCAGCAGCGGCTCGCGTTGGCCTGCGCCCTGGTCGGTAGGCCGGAGCTGGTCTTCCTCGACGAGCCGACCGCCGGCATGGACGCGCACGCCCGACTGCTGGTGTGGGAGCTGATCGATGCGTTGCGCCGTGACGGCGTGACCGTGGTGCTCACCACCCATCACCTGCGTGAGGCCGAAGAGCTGGCCGACCGATTGCTGATCATCGACCACGGCGCGGTGGTCGCTGCCGGGACGCCGGCGGAGTTGACCCGCAGCGGCGCTCAGGGGCAGCTGCGGTTCACCGCACCCCCGCGACTGGATCTGTCGTTGCTGATCATGGCGTTGCCGGAGGGCTATCGGGCCAGCGAGGTGCTGCCCGGTGAATACCTCGTCGAAGGAACGGTCGACCCCCAGGTGCTGGCGACCGTGACCGCGTGGTGTGCCCGCCTGGATGTGCTGGCCACCCAGCTGCAGGTCGAGCAGCGCAGCCTCGAAGACGTGTTCTTGGAGCTGACCGGACGGGAGCTACGCGCATGAGCGCTACCGAGCGGGTCTTCGCGCCCGGCACCTTCACCCCCGACCCTCGTCCGGCCAGCGTGCCGGCGATGCTGGCCGCGCAGTACCGGTTGGAGCTGACCCTGCTGCTGCGCAACGGCGAGCAGCTGCTGTTGACGATGTTCATTCCGATCACCCTGCTGATTGGGCTGACGGTGCTGCCGCTGGGGCCGTTCGGCGAGGGCCAGGCTGAACGCGCCACCACCGTGCTGCCGGTGATCATGTCGCTGGCGGTGATCGCCACCGCGTTCACCGGGCAGGCGATCGCCGTGGCGTTCGACCGGCGCTACGGGGCACTGAAACGACTGGGCGCCACGGC